>DASXKD010000282.1:0-22161 GCA_036497045.1 Streptosporangiaceae bacterium
GCGCGGTCGCCGCCGAACCGGTGGCCAGCCCGGCGATCCAGCCGGCGACACCGAGACCAGCCGTGGCGGACACGACGCCGAGCAGGGCGGCTGTGGCGAGCAACCCCAGGATCGTCGCGAGCCGGATCGTAGGCAGCGCACCTTTGCCCGCGAGCCGCGTCGTAGGCGGCGCGCCTTCGTCCGCAGGCTGAATCGCACGCACCGCGCCTCCGTCTCCCACCCATCTGCCCCATCCCTGATGGGGACAACGGATCCGTGATCACGCTGGTTCACCGCGGCCGGCCGCCGGCCCGCTATGCTGCCGCAGCCGGACGGTTGAACTATGTGCCCGGCCGGCCCGTGTAACCGGTGTGGCTGGCTTGTACTCAGTTCCGGCCGGGATCGGTCCGGCCGTCCGCCGTTTCGGCCCATTGTCGCTGCGCCTGGCCGCCGGCGTCACCGTGCTGTGGTTTCTCGGGCGGCAACTGGGCGCGGCGCCGTTCAAGGACGGGCTGCGCGCGGTCACCTGGCAGGCGGTCGTGGCCGCCGTCACGCTCACCGTCCTGACCACGGTGTGTTCGGCTTGGCGGTGGCGGGTCGTCGCCCGGGCACTCGGCGTTGGCATCGGCCTGCCAGGCGCAGTCCGCGCCTACTACCGTTCCCTGTTCCTCAACTCCGTGCTCGTCGGCGGGGTTCTCGGCGACGTGCACCGGGCGGTTGCGCACGGCCGGCGCGCTGGAGACGTGCCGCGGGGGCTCCGCGCGGTGGCGTGGGAACGGCTGTGCGGTCAGGTCATCCAGGCCGTGGTGACGGCCCTCGTGTTGCTGGCCCTGCCCTCGCCGGTTCGGCCCGCGCTGCCGTACGTGCTGGCGGGTGTCGCGGGCATAGCCGGGTGTGCTGCGCTGGTCGTGCGTGGCGCCGCTCGCCGCGGCCGGTCGCGGCTGACACGCGCCGCCCGGGCCGTTTCCGCTGACCTTCGTCACGGCCTGCTGGCCCCAGGCGTGTGGCCCCAGCTCACGCTGGCCTCGGTGCTGGTCGTCGCCGGACACACGGCCACGTTCGTCATCGCGGCCAGGGTCGCCGGCTGCACCGCACCCCTGGGCGAACTGGTCGCGCTGCTGATGGTGGTCCAGACTGTAATGGTGATCCCCCTGAGTATCGGCGGGTGGGGGCTGAGGGAAGGCGCCGCCGCCTGGGCCTTCGCCGCAGCCGGGCTCGGCGCGGCCACCGGGGTCACGGTCACCACTCTCTATGCGGTACTCATGCTGGCCGCGGTTGCCCCGGGCGCGGGCCTGCTGCTGGGGGACGCCGTTCGCCGCCGTCGCGACCCGGGACAACCGGGCGAGTCGAGACGACCCGATCCGGCGCCGCAGCCGTTGGAGGCCGTTCGTGGCTGACCGGCCGTACCCGGTGACCGGCCCGCTCGCCGGTCCGGCACACCTCGGGACCGCGGACCGATGACAGACATCCGCGGGCGTCCGCCGCCTACCAACGTGCCAGAGCGGTGACTCGAATACGGCCAGCCGCCTGGGTCATGGCCGCGGTCGCACTGTTCCTGCTGGCCGTGGCCGGTTATGCCCTGCTCGTCCACGCGTCCCCGCAGTACTACTGGACGCAGATCGACACGGCCGTCTACCGAGACGGCGGCATCGCTGTGCGGAACCAGCCGGCGATGCTCTACTCGCTGGCGCTCGGGGCGGCGAAGCTGCCGTTCACCTACACGCCGTTCGCCGCGCTCCTATTCGCTCTGGGGAGCGGTGCGTCGTTCGCGACCTGGCAGGTCGGGCTGGCGGTGCTCACGATCGGGCTGCTGCCGGCAGTGGCGTACCTTTCCCTGGGACTCGCCGGGCGGCCCGCCGGCCTGGCCAGGGCGGCGGCGGCGTTTGCGATCGCCGCGGTGGGCCTCTGGCTCGAACCGGTTGCGATGACACTGTTCTTCGGGCAGATCAACCTCCTGCTGCTGGCCCTGGTGGTGGGCGATCTCGCGCTGCCGGACCGCATCAAGGGCAAAGGCATCGGAATCGGGTTGGCGGCGGGGATCAAGCTCACGCCGTTGATCTTCATTCCGTACCTGCTGTTCACGCGGCGAGTAAGGGCCGCGGCGGTCAGCGCGCTGACCTTCGCGGTCACGATAGGACTTGGGTTCGCCCTTCTGCCGCACGCTTCCGCGGTCTACTGGGACGGGCAGATCACCCGGCCGGGCAGGAAACCCTTCCACCTGCTCAACCAGTCCCTTAACGGCGTCATACTGCGCCTTACCCACGCCGGGCCCGACGCGCACGCGTACTGGCTGGTCGCGGCGGTCGTCGTCGGTATCGCCGGGCTCGCCACCTCGATACTGGCGAGCCGGCGTGGCCACGAGCTACTCGGCCTGGTTGCGTGCGCCGCGACCGGCCTGCTGGTGTCCCCGGTCAGCTGGTCGCACCACTACGTTTACGTGGTACCGGCACTTGTCCTCGCCGCGTACGGGCCACGCCGCCTCGGCTACCGGATCCTCGGCGCCGCGCTGGTGGTGGGCTTGTTTGGCTGGTGGCCCGTACCTATTGGCAACCAGGGCGGCTACGACCCTAAGGCCCAGCTACTGCCGCGCGGGTGGCTGCTTCTCGCGCCGAACCGGGGCAACAACCGGGCGGCAGTCGAGTTCACCTGGCGTGGGCTGGAATTGATTGTCGGCAACTAC
This sequence comes from Streptosporangiaceae bacterium, assembly GCA_036497045.1. Lineage (GTDB taxonomy): Bacteria > Actinomycetota > Actinomycetes > Streptosporangiales > Streptosporangiaceae > DASXKD01. Next base: position 2,660 of record DASXKD010000282.1, read on the forward strand.
TACGTGCTCACCCTGCTCGTGTTTATCGCGGCCACCGCATACGCCCTGGTGCTTACCCGTCGCCTCAGGCATGAGTGCGCGCAGTCGGCCCCCGAGCCCGATGCCGTGGGGGCGGCACGCCCGCCCGGCGTCGCCCGGTAGGGCGATCAGCTTCTTGAACGCAAGGCGCTGTGCACGTCTGCGATCCAGGCCTGGCACTTGTCGTAATCCGGGAGCAGCCCGGTCGCTTGTGCCTCCGCCAGCAAGGAGCCGACGGCGACCAGCAGGGCCGGCCGTCGTCGCCGGGCGCTGGCCGGGCGCTAGCTGGGCGAGCGGCCCACGAAATCAAGCTGGTGGGCGATGTAGACCAGCTCGCCCGCGGCCAGTTGCCGGCCGCGCTCGGCCAGCCAGTCGGCCAGGTCCGCCGGTTCTACCCGGTCCTGGCGATTCCGCAACGCGTTCTGGATCGTGTTGAGGATGCTGCGCAGGAAGTAAGCCTCATCGCCGGGGTAGTTCCCATCCGGGCCGGCGCTTACGACCCAGTCCGACGACCCCGCCGCCAGCGCGGGCGCCCCCGCGGCCCGCAGGTAGTGAAACAGGCGGCGGCCCGTTCGGCTTTCCCCGGCCGGCCGGCCGTAGCGAAAGCGCTCATCCATGTCGCGGTGGTAGGCCTGCATGATCTGGTCGTCGTGGGGGTGGCCGGGCGCGAAGATGCTCTCGCCGTCGTAGTTGATCGTGAACCAGTAGACGCCGCCGGGGACCAGCAACCGCAACAATCCGGGCAGGACCGTAGGCACATCCACCAGATCCAGGACAGCATTGGCGATTACTACATCGGCCAGCGCCCCATGAGCGGCCTCCAGGTAACTGCTGAGCTCGGCGTGCACCAGGCGCACCCGGAGATCACCCACCCGCAGTCCATCCGGCAGCAGGTCGCTGCGCAGGCCCCGCGCGGCCGCCCAGTCGCACAGCCACCGGCGAGAACAATCCAGCAGCTGCCGATCCGCATCCAGCAGGATGTACTCGCCAGCGCCGACCGCGCCCCAGTCCATCAGACGGGCCACCATCGTCCCCAGGCCGGCGCCGACCTCCAGCACTTGCGGCGCACCCGCGGGCATCAGGCGGCACAGCTCGGCCAGCACATGCCGGTTAAGCGCCCGGTCATCCACGGTCGTCTTCGCGGCCAGGTAGCGGGCATAGTCGAGGGTCATCGAGGCTTCATCGAAGCAAGTCATTGCTTCTCGGCGACGATCGCGAACTTGCGCACCCGCCCGCTGCCGAGCCAGTCACTCCACAGCTGATGGGCTGTGATCAGCTCGGCGGTGGCCTGCCTCCCGATCTGGTCGGCGATCTGGGGCGAATCAGCTCGATAACAGCGAAGCAGCGCCGTCGCTATCGCGTGATGGGAGGAGCTGTACACCTGCCGCCAGATCACGGTCAACCCCGCCTCGCGCAGCACGCCCGTCAATTCCGCCAACTCGATGAGCCAGACTGTATCGGCGCCAGGCATCCGCGCCCGCTCCTGCTGGGTGAGCGGCCGGCCCTCCTCGACCGTGAAAGCGAAACGCGCGCCCGGCTCCAGCGCGCGCGCCACCTCACTCACCAATGCCTCCTTGTCGGGGAAGGCCAGCATCGTCTCCAGCAGGAGTACCACCTCGAAGCGTCCCTCGGGCAGAGGCGGGAGGTGAGCTTGCTCGAAGCGGCAGGGGAGATTCCCGGCCAGCTCTTTGGCGATGGCCAGTGCGCTGGCGGAGTAATCAACACCCAGGTAGTGGCATCCCGACTCCGCCGTGATCATCCGGCCGGGGCCGGCCACCCCGCAGCACAGGTCGAGCACGGAGACGCCGGGGCCGACCCGGGCCTGGTGAGCCAGCGTCCGGACCTCGCTCGCCCGCATGAAGCTCTCCTGGCCTACATACCCGCCCGCGGGGTAGGCGGTCGCCCGGGCCCGCTCTAGAGCCGTCAAGAATGGTGCTCGTGGATCCTGTCTCACGTCAGATCCCGTCTGGCGTCCGGCGCGGCGGAGCCGGTGCCACCCGGCCCGGCAGAGCCACCCGCCGCGCCGCGCCCGTGTCGAGCGGACGCCGATCGTCTCGGGTGAACCGCGTCCACCGCTGCTACGTACCACCCTGTGTCAGGTAGGACGGATCGGCGGCGGGTGCGGTTCAGCTCGGCCGCAGGATGGAGGCTGGCTCGGTGTGGCAGGCGCGCTGGAGGGGCGGACCATCGTGCGGGTCCACGTAGTAGTCCCTGAGGGGTTCGACAATCCCGGCCAGCCTACCGGCGGCAACATCTACGATCGGCGCGTCTGCGCTGGACTGGCCGGGGCCGGATGGGATGTGCTGGTCACGACCGCCGCCGCGGCGTGGCCGGTACCGGGCTCGGGCGCCCGCGCCGACCTGGCCCGCATCGTTTCCGCCATCCCCGACGGTGAGACCGTCCTGATCGACGGGCTCCTCGCCTCGCCGGCCGCCGTGCAGCTACTGCCACACACCGGCCGGATACGAATGACAGTGCTGCTGCACATGCCACTGGCCACCGCCCTCGACACACACCATGATGCCAGCGCGCAGCGCTCCGAACGGGTCGTGCTCCGCGCGGCCACCGGCGTGGTCGTGACCAGCGAATGGACCCGCCGGGAGGTACTGACCCGATACGCGATCCCGGCCCACCGGGTGCACGTCGCCCGGCCCGGCGTCGATCGGGTCGCTGCCCCGGCCCGGCCCGTCCGCGGCCACCTGATCTGCGTCGGAGTCCTCGGCCGCCACAAGGGGCAGGACCTCCTCGTCGAGGCGCTCGCCGACCTCGCTGACCGGGACTGGCATTGCGTGCTGGCCGGACCGCTCGACCGCGACCCGGACTACGTCGAACAATTGCAGACCCGTATCACGCGCCTCGGCTTCGGCCACCGCGTCCGGCTCACCGGCGTCCTGACCGGCGCGGCGCTCAGCCACGCGTACACCACCGCCGACCTGCTCGTCGCGCCGTCCCGCTCGGAGACCTACGGCATGACCGTCACCGAAGCGCTCGCTCACGGCCTGCCCGTCATAGCCGCCGCCGTCGGTGGGTTGCCCGTAGCGCTCGGCTCCACCGCCGATGGCACCCGCCCCGGCCAACTGGTCCCTCCAGGCGATCCGGCTGCCCTCGCCGCCGCGCTCGGAGACTGGCTGGGTGACGAGCGCCACCGACACCGGCTACGGGCCGCCGCACGACAGCGGCGGTCGACCCTGCGCGGCTGGGAACAGACCACACAAGAGATAGCGAACGCACTGACCGCTCCGTGGGTGCCGTAAGCCTGCGCCGCCCGGAGTAGACAACCACCCTGAAAGGTCTCCGCACGCCAGCCGCCAGCCGCTGCCACCATCGCCACAGCCGTCCCGGTCCTGTGCGCGGGCCGGACTTGAGCGGGCTACAGGTGAGGGAGCTGGTAGCCGTTGTAGTACCACAGCGCCGAGGTGTACCAGAGCACGCCGAGCACGATCGCGAGCGTCCCGCCGGCCACCGGCAGCGCCCAGCCGGGCAGCCGCCTGCTGTGTACCAGCAGGACCTTCGCGGCGAACGCGCCGTAGAAGAAGCAGCCGGCGATCGAATGGATGGCCACCCGGGGGCTGGTCAGCTGCACCCCATAGGCGATCAGGCAGTGCACCGCGACCGGCACGGTGACCGCGAACAACACGAACCCGGTCACCCGGTGCGCGACCGGCACCGGCCGCGGCGGGTTGCCCGCGCCCGGCAGCCTCCGGTAGATCCACAAGGCGAGCAGCACCTGCAACCCGGCCAGGACCAGCGCGATCGTCGCCAGCAGGGACTTGGGCGGGAACGGGTCCGCGCCGAACATGCTGAAGGTGTAGTCGGGCTGGTGCAACCTGCCCGCCACGTACAACGCGGCCGCGACCCCGGCGGCCAGCAGCCCGGCCCCGGCCAACCGCCACCTGGCCGAGCCGCGGCCCTGAGCACCCGGTGCCGTCATCTCATCCCTCCGCCAGCCGCCCGCGCGGCGATCGTGGCGATCCATTGAGCTCCACCCGGCCACTCTCCCGCACCGCCGGGCCGCGAGCCAGCCCGGGGAGCGCCGCGGGCGGGCGCGGAGTTTACGTCGCGGGCCGCTGCGGAAGGGCCGGGACCAAGGCCTCGAGCGCCGCCGTCCAGCTCTCCCAGTAGGGCCGGTCCGGCTCGGCCGCGATGGCCTTGATCAGCTCCTGCCGGAACGGTTCCCTATCGCCGCCGAACGCCTGCTCCACGACGGCGTCCGCGAGGGCGAACACCCTGCCCTGCCAGGGCGCGTCGAAGACCAGCTCCCCGTTCTGGCGGGGCACGCCCAGATCCGAGGTGTTCATGGCCTGCTCACAGGCGGGCCACGCCGATCATCGAATCCCTGGTGACCAGCGCGGCCAGGTCGTCCTCGGTCATCCCCGCTGTCCCTGCCGGGCGCTGCGGCAGCACCAGGTAACGCACCTCGGCGGAGGAGTCCCATACCCGGATCTCGCTATCTTCGGGCAGCTCGCAGCCCATCTCGGCCAGCAGTTCCCGGGGCTCGCGGACCATCCTGGCCCGGTACGGGGGGTCCTTGTACCACGCGGGCGGCAGGCCCAGCGTGGGCCACGGATAACAGGAGCACAGCGTGCACACGATCACGTTGTGCACGGCGGGCGTGTTCTCCACCACCACCATGTGGTCGCCCTCCGCGCCGCCGAAGCCGAGTTCGGCGATGGCGGCCGTGCCGTCGGCCAGCAGGCGCTGCTTGTACTGCGGGTCGGCCCAGGCCCTGGCCACCACCGTGGCTCCGTTCATCGGGCCGATCTCGGATTCGTAGCGGTGGATGGTCTGCTCGATGAACCCCTCGGGGATCAGTCCCCGCTCGGTCAGCAACGCCTCCAGCGCCGCGACCCGCTGTTCCACCGGCGACGTCGCCGCCGGGTGATGTGCGCTTTCGCTCATGCCGGCTCCAGGTAGCTATCCCACAGGTCCACGTGCACGCACACGCCGTGCTGCCCGTCGGACCACAGTTCCGCGGCGTCGAACCGCACCGAGTAGGTCGGCTCGTGCCGCCGGCCGCTGCCGTGCGCCTCCACGTCGGGCAGCGAATAGCTGCCGTCCAGCCGCACCACCACGCCGGTCTTACCACGGATGTAGCGGGGGCAGCGGGTGTGGCCCGGCGGATGCCACTCGCGCACCCGGACCTGGTCACCGGCACGGAACCGGGGCTCGTTCAGGTCGTCGCCTGGGCCGGTGACCGGCGGCGCGAGCACCGGCCCGCTGAGCGGGAACGCTCCGCCCGCGCGCGCCTCAAGCTCCTCGCGGGTAAGCAGCCCGTGCTCGACGGCCAGGGTAGCCGCGGCGGTGAGCCAGTGCTCGTAGTAGCTCGAGGTCAGGTAGTGCCCCGGCGACATCCGCTCGATCGCGTGCCGGAACTCCCCGCCGTTGGGCAGCACCGCGCCGAGGACGACCTCCATGAGTGCCCGGGCCCGTCCCTCCCAGGGCTCGTGGAACACCGGTTCCGCGGGGGCATGGTCCACCGCGCCGAAACCCTGCATGCCGCCCAGGTCATGGATCCCATCCACCAGCAAGACTCTACTCGCCGGTCCCGTGGCACCGGCGTCCCGGCGCGGGCGGCCGGAACCCCAGGGAGCGTTCAGTATTGATACTCCCTAACGCCGGCCCGGGGCGGCCGAGAATCCAGGGCGCACGGGTGCCCGGAACTTCCTTCCGGTTGCCCGGGTTCAGCGTGGCGGCCCGCCAGTGGCGGATGGCGTGGTTACATTCGTGTCTATGTTCGAGTCGCCGGATGTGCTTGACGGACTGAACGACGAGCAGCGCCAGGCGGTGGTGCATCCCGGCGGGCCGCTGCTTGTGCTGGCCGGTGCCGGCACCGGCAAGACCCGCACGCTGGTGGCCCGGGCGGCCTGGCTGTGTGACCAGGGCATGGAGCCCTCCCGCGTCCTGCTGCTGACCTTCACCAGGCGCGCCGCCGACGACATGCTGTCCCGCGCCGCCGGGTGCGCCCGGCCGGCCGGCGGGCGGATCACCGGCGGAACCTTCCATGCGATCGCCCACCGGATCATCCGCAGGCACGCCGAGTCATTCTCGCTGCCGCCGCAGTTCACCGTCATCGACCCGGCTGACGTGGCCGACCTGCTCGATGCCCGCCGGGCCGATCACGGCCTGACGAGCAACGGCCGGCGCGCGCCGCGGGCCGCGGTGTGCGCGGACATATACACCAGGTGCGTGAACGCGCAGAAGACCGTCACCGAGGTGGTGCGTGCCGATTTCCCCTGGTGCACCGAGTACACCGCCCAGCTCGGCGAACTATTCGGCGGGTATGTCGCGCACAAGCGCAGCCACGGCCTGGCCGACTTCGACGACCTGCTGCTGTTGTGGCGGGCCGCGCTGGCCGATTCCGCCGCGGGGCCGGTCCTGCGCGGCATGTTCGATGCGGTCCTCGTCGATGAGTACCAGGACGTCAACACTGTGCAGGCCGACATCGTGCGGCTGCTGATGCCCGAAGGCGGCTGCCTGACCTGTGTCGGCGACGACGCTCAGGCCATCTACGGCTTCCGTGGCGCCGACCCGCAGCACCTGCGCGAGCTGGCGGGCACCTTCCCCGGCCTGACCGTGGTGCGGCTTGGCCGCAACTACCGGTCCCGGCAGGCGGTGCTCCGGCTGGCCAACGAGGTGCGCCCGCAGTCCTCAGGTCTTGAGCTCGCGCTGAGCGCCACCCGTGAGACCGGGGCCGCCCCGGTGCTGGTGCGGTGCTATGACGAGGCGACCCAGGCACGCGTGATCTGCGCGCAGGTCCTGGCGGCCTGCGAGGCCGGCCTGGACCTGCGTGACCAGGCGGTGCTGGTCCGCGCGGCGCACCACAGCGACGTACTGGAGATAGAGCTGACGGCCCGCGGCATCCCGTTCGTGAAGTACGGCGGGCTGCGCTTCACCGAGGCGGCCCACGTCAAGGACTTCCTCGCCGCCGCCCGGATCGTCGCCAATCCCGCCGACGACATCGCCTGGTTCCGGGTGCTGCGGCTGCACGAGGGCGTCGGGGCGGTCAGCGCACGCCGGGTCCTTGACATCCTGGACCCGGCGGAACCCGGCCCGTTCGAGCGGTGGCCGGCCGCCGCCGGCGCCGCGCCGCGGCGGGCGCGGGAGAACCTGACCGCCACCATCACCGCCCTGGCCAGCGCCGCATTGGAGGACACGCCGCAGCGGGCGGCGAGGATCCTGGCCGCCCTGCAAGACCCGCTGCGCGCCCGTTACCCCGACGCCGGCATCCGCATCGCCGACCTGGAGCGGCTCGCCGACGCGGCCGCCAGCCGGCCGTCACTGCACGACGCACTCGTCGAGCTGGCGCTGGACCCGCCGGTGTCGGCCTCGGATTTCGCCGGGCCGCCCCGCCGCGACGAGGACTTCCTGGTCATCTCGACCATGCACTCGGCCAAGGGCCTCGAGTGGCCGGTGGTGCACCTGCCCCATCTGGTCGACGGCGCCGTGCCCAGCGACATGGCGCTGAGCTCCCCCGGCGGGCTCGCCGAGGAACAGCGGCTGTTCTACGTCGCGGTCACCAGGGCCCGCGACCACCTCTACCTGTACGCGCCGATGCGGCTGCACCACCACCGGCTCGCCACCGACGACCGGCACGGCTACGGGCAGCTGACCCGGTTCCTCGGCCGCGGTGCCCTGGCGGCGTGCGAGACCATCGAGGCCGCGCCGCCCGTGCCGCTACTGCCCGCTACCGGCCAGATCCGCGCCCGCATCGACGCCGACCTCAGCTCGCTGTGGACCAGCTGACCTGCGCACACACGGTAACGACCGGCGGGCTGGCCAGTTCATTTGATTCCAAAGCGTTATCTATCCGCATCTGATATCGAATGTCCGCGCGACTATAAGCTGCCCGCAAAGGAGGCGTCCGATGAAATTCGCCCATGCCACGACCATCGCGGCGCGCCGCAGGGCACGCCCGCTGTACAAGCTGAGCACCGGAGCAGCCGTCGCTGCCCTCGCCGTCACCGCCGCGGCATGTGGCGGGTCGACCCAGTCCTCCACCTCGAGCACGCAGGGAGCCGCGCACAAGGGCGGCACGTTCACGATCCTCGCCAACTCCTCGTTCGGCGTCGCCGACCCGGCGCAGAACTACACGCTGGAACAGTGGCAGCTGCTGATCGACACGCACGACGGGCTAGTGGGCTTCGCCAAGGCAGGCGGCGCCGCAGGAAACAAGATCGTTCCTGACCTGGCGACGTCCATCCCGGTGCCGACCAATGGCGGCAAGACCTACGTCTTCCATATCCGCAAGGGGATCAAGTTTTCCAACGGCCAGACACTCAAGCCCAGCGACTTCGTGACGACGTTCGAGCGGCAGTTCACCGTGCCCGGACCGACCAGCTTCTATTCCAGCATCGTCGGCGCGAACAAGTGCAGCACCAAGGGCTGCAATCTGTCCAAGGGCGTGGTCGCCAACGACTCCGCCTACACGCTGACGATCAACTTGACGGCTCCGGATCCGGAGTTTATGGACCAGCTCTCGCTGCCGTTCGCCTTTGCCGTGCCGGCCAGCACCTCGCCGAAGCTGACCGGCAACAACGTGCCGCCGGGCACCGGGCCGTACATGTGGAAGTCGTACAACCCGAACACGCAGGCCGTGCTGGTCCGCAACCCGTACTTCCATGTCTGGAACGCGCAGGCGCAGCCGGCCGGGTACCCGAACGAGATCATCGAGAAGTACGGGCTGCAGGTCTCCGACGAGGTGACCGAGGTGCTGAACGGCCAGGCCAACGAGGTGTATGACGGCGACTCTATTCCGTCCGACCAGCTCAGCAGGCTGAACAGCCCGAAGTACGCCGGCCAGGTACATGTGAACACGCTCACCGCCGACTACTACTTCGCGCTGAACACCCGGCGCCCCCCGTTCAACAACCTGCAGGCCCGGCAGGCGATCAACTACGCCGCCAACCGGACGGCGTACATCAAGATCTATGGCGGCCCGTCGCTGGCGGTGCCGACCTGCCAGATCCTGCCGCCCAACTTCCCCTCGTACGCGCCGTACTGCCCGTACACCGCGGGGTCCAGCCACACCAAGTGGACAGGGCCTGACCTGGCCAAGGCCAAGCAACTGGTGCAGCAGTCACACACCGCCGGCATGAAGGTGGTCGTCGACAGCAGCAACGACCAGGTCGGTAAGGCGCTCGCCGAGCAGATGGTGTCCGACCTGAACTCGATCGGCTATAAGGCCTCCACCCAGTTGCTGGCGGCCGGCATCCAGTACCCGTTCATACAGAACTCGTCCAACTCCAGCAAGTGGAACGTCGGCTACTCACAGTGGTATCAGGACTACCCGGCGGCGTCGGACTTCCTGAACGTGCTGCTCGGCTGCGGGACCATCCACCCGAACAGCGACGCCAGCCCCAACATCGCCGCGTACTGCGATCAGGCCACCCAGTCGAAGATCAACCAGGCCGAGGCGATGGGGGCGACCAACCCGAGCGGCGCCGCGGCGCTGTGGACGCAGGTCGACCACGCCGACACCAACGCGGGACCCTGGGTGGACATGTTCAACCCAAAGCAGATCGACGTCCTGTCCCACAACGTCCACGGTTACTCCTGGAGCCCGCAGTGGTACATCCTCATCGACAGGCTCTGGCTCTCCTCCTAGAACCAGGCAGGGCCCGCGAAGGGTAGCTGATGGCCACTCTCCTGGAGCAGGTCGAGGTTGACACGGAGTTGCGGCCGGCCGTGGCCGGCCGCAACCCGTGGGCGCTGGCCGCCCGGCGCCTGTGGCGCAACCGCATCGCGATGGCGGCGCTGTTGCTGTTCCTGGTCATCGTGGTGATGTGCCTGGCCGCGCCGCTGTACGCGCACGACGTGGCGCACGTGAACCCGTTCCCGCCGAACCTGAACGGGCACACGGTCGCCGGCGGCAAGGTAGTGCCGGTGATGCAGCGGGGCGGCGGCGTCCTGCGCCTGGGCGAGACCCCGATCGGGCCCACCTGGGATCCGAGCCACTACTTCCTCGGCGCGGACAGCACAGGGCGCGATGTCGCCGCCCTACTCCTGTACGGCGGGCGGAGTTCGCTGCTGATCGGCATCGGCGCCGCGGTCTTCTGCTCGCTGGCGGCCACCGTGGTCGCCCTGATCGCCGGTTTCTTCGGTGGCGTCACGGACTCGGTGGCGTCCCGCATCATGGACATCATCTGGGCCTTCCCGGTGTTCTTGCTCGCGATATGCATCGGGACCGAGTTGCTCACCCATTCCAATGGGTTCCAGTTCGGGCCGGTGCACATCGACGCGTCCAGCCTGTTGCTGCCCACGGCCATCATCGCGTTCATCTATATCCCGTACGTGTACCGCCCGATGCGCGGCCAGGTGCTCTCGGTGGTCAACAAGGAGTTCGTGGAGGCGGCGACCGCCCAGGGGGCGGGCAACCTGAGGCTGATCTTCTCCGAGATCCTGCCCAACGTGGTGTCCACGGTGATCGTGCTGATGCCGCTGATGATCGCCACCACGATCCTGACCGAGGCAGCGCTTTCCTTCCTCGGCGTCGGCGTCCAGCCGCCGAACGTCAGCTGGGGAACGATCATCCAGGACGGCACGGGCCTGGTGTACACCCGGCCGTGGGTGACGATCGCCCCGGGACTCATGATCCTGCTGACCGTGCTCTCGCTCAACGTGCTCGGGGACGGTGTCAGGGACGCCCTGGACCCCCGGGCCAAGCTGCGGGTGGAGGGCTAAGTGACCGCCGGGCGAGGCGAGGGCCTGCGGTCATGCTGACGTTCATTATCCGGCGCCTGCTGTGGACCGTGCTGGTCATGTTCGTGATCACGGTGGTCGTGTTCATCATCTTCTTCAAGACCCCCGGCGTCGACCCGGCCCGCGCCCTCGCGGGCCGCAGCCCGAACCCGCAGACCCTGGCGGAGATCCGGGCACAGCTCGGGCTCGGCCGGCCGTTCCCGATCGAGTACGGCATCATGATGAAGAAGATCTTCATCACCCGGGACCTGGTGTCCTACTCCAACCAGGGCGTGCGGGTGGTCCAGGAGGTCTTCGCGGCGACCCCCGCGACCCTGTCGCTCGTCTTCGGCGCCGCGGTGCTCTGGGTGGTGCTGGCGATCGCGGTCGGCATCGCCGCTGCTCTGCTCCGGGGCACGGTCTTCGATCCGCTGCTGATGGTCGTCGCCCTGGTCGGCGTCTCCGCGCCGGTCTTCTGGGTGGGCCAGATCGTCAACTTGGTCTCTCAAGGGACCCTGCACAGCACGTTCCTGTTCAGCTGGGTGCCCCCGCTCGGGTATACGCCATTCACGCAGAGCCCGGAACTGTGGTTCAAGGGGCTGGTACTCCCGTGGATAACGCTGTCCATCCTGTACATCGGCTTCTACGGGCGCGTGCTGCGCGCCAATCTTCTTGAGGTACAGAACGAGGACTACGTCCGGACCGCCCGCGCGAAGGGAATCAGCGAACGGCGGGTGCTGTTCCGGCACTCGCTGCGGACATCGATGATCACGTTCGTGAGCCTCTTCGGGCTCGACTTCGCCGCCCTGGTGGCCGGCGGCGCACTGCTCACCGAGGTGGTGTTCGGCATCCACGGGGTCGGCTACCTCACGTGGCAGGCCCTGGAAAACCTCGACCTGCCGACGATCATGGCAACCACGATCTACGGCGCGTTCTTCATCGTGCTGGTCAATGCCATCGTGGACATCGGCTATGCCTGGCTCGACCCGAGGATTCGGCCCACATGACGGCCGAGCCGCTGCTCGAGGTGCGTGACCTGAAGGTCTCCTTCCGCACCGACGACGGGATCGTCAGGGCGGTCGACGGCGTGTCGCTCACGCTCACGGAGGGCGAGACGCTGGGCATCGTGGGCGAATCCGGATCCGGCAAGAGCGTGACCATGATGTCGGTGATGCGGCTGATCAACGACCCGAACGCGAGCTTCGAGGGTGAGGTGCTCTACAAGGGCCGCGACCTGATGAAGCTCCCCCAGGACCAGATCCGCGGGATCCGGGGCGCGGGAATCGCCATGATCTTCCAGGACCCGATGACCTCGCTCAACCCCGTCTACCGGGTGGGCTGGCAGATCGAGGAGCAGGTCCGGGAGCACGAGAAGATCTCCAGGCAGGCTGCCCATGCCCGCGCCATCGAACTGCTGACCGCGGTCGGCATCCCGCAGGCCGCCGAGCGCGTCAACGACTACCCGCACCAGTTCTCCGGCGGCATGCGGCAGCGGGTGATGATCGCCATGGCACTGTCCTGCAACCCGGACATCCTGATCGCGGACGAGCCGACCACCGCCCTGGACGTGACGATCCAGGCGCAGATCCTCAACCTGATCAGGAAGCTCAAGGACGAGTTCGGCACCGCCGTCGTGCTGATCACGCACGACCTTGGGGTGGTGGCCGACCTCGCCGATCGGATCGCGGTGATGTACGCGGGCCGGATCATCGAGAAAGGCACCCGCAGGGACATCTTCTACGACCCGCAGCACCCGTACACCTGGGGCCTGCTCGGGTCGATCGCCCGGCTGGACCGGCCCAAGCCGAGGCGGCTCGCGGCCATTCCCGGCCTGCCGCCCTCGCTGCTCCGCCTGCCCGAGGGGTGCGCGTTCGGTCCCCGCTGCGGGCACCGCTTCGCGCTCTGCGACCAGCGCCCGGACCTGCTGGACAAGGTCGGCGACGGGCACCTCGACGCCTGCCATCTCGACATCCAGCAGAAGCGGGAACTGCGGGAGACCACCATCCATCCGGAGCTGATCGAGGAGGCCACGTGACGGCAGGCTCGGCGGCTTCGCCGGATTCCGCGGCCGCCCTGGGCCCGGTGGCCGCGCCAGGTTCCGTGACGGCCCCGGATCCTGGCGCGGGCGCCGTCGGCCCGGCCCCCGGGAACGGTGAGGTGCTGCTGCGGGCCGAGCACGTCAAGAAGTACTTCCCGGTCCGCAGGGGCGTCCTGCTCCAGCGCGAGATCGCCCGGGTGCACGCGGTGGACGACGTCAGCTTCGAACTCCGCGCCGGGGAGACGCTGGGCCTGGTCGGCGAGTCGGGGTGCGGTAAGTCAACCCTGGCCCGGTGCATCGCCCGGCTGTTCCCGCTGAGCGGCGGCTCGGTCGTGTTCGAGGGCCGCGACATCTCCGGGCTGTCCCGGCGCCAGCTCCGGCCGGTGCGCCGTGACCTGCAGATGGTGTTCCAGGATCCGTACGCCTCGCTCAACCCGCGCAAGCGCGTCGGCACGGTCATCGCCGACCCGCTGCGGATCCACCGCTGGGGCAGCCGCGAGCAGATCAAGCGGCGGGTGGGCGAACTGCTTGAACTCGTGGGCCTGTCACCGGAGCACGTGAACCGCTACCCGCACGAGTTCTCCGGCGGCCAGCGGCAGCGGATCGGCGTGGCCCGGGCCCTCGCCCTGCACCCGAGGCTCGTCATCGCGGACGAGCCGGTGTCGGCCCTGGACGTCTCGATCCGCGCGCAAGTGATCAACCTGCTCGACGACCTGCAGGACGAGCTGAACCTGACCTACATCTTCATCGCCCACGACCTCGGCGTGGTACGGCACGTGTCCGACCGCATCGCGGTGATGTACCTCGGCAAGATCGTGGAGATCTCACCGGCCGAGGAGCTGTACCAGCGCCCGATCCACCCCTATACCGAGGCGCTGCTGTCCGCGGTGCCGATCCCGGACCCCGACCTCTCCGAGCAGCGCACGCAGATCGTGCTCGAAGGCGACGTGCCCAGCCCGATATCGCCGCCGAGCGGATGCCGGTTCCACACCCGCTGCCGGTACGCGACACAGATCTGCGCCGAGCAGGAGCCGCCGCTGGTGGCATACGGGAACGACGGTCACATGGCGGCCTGCCACCATCCGCTGAACGCGGACCGGGCCGCTACGGCAGATCCGCGCCCGTAGCGGCGGTCTCCGCCCACGCGCGTTCGAGCGCCTGGGCGAGCACCTCCGGTGGCTGAGCGCCGGAGACGGCGTACCGGCGGTCGAAGACGAAGAACGGGACGCCGGTCACGCCCAGGGACCGGGCCATCGCCTCGTCGGCGTCGACGTGACGCGCGTACTCGTCACCGGCCAGCACGGCCAGTGCCTCATCACGGTCGAGGCCCGCGTCCGCCGCCAGGTCTGCGAGCGAGGCATGGCCGAAGATCGAGGCCTGCTCGGTGAAATAGGCGCGGTGCAGGCCCTCGGCCAGCTCGGCCTGCCTGCCACGCGCCCTGGCGAGCTGCAGCAGCCGGTGCGCGTCCCGCGTGCTGCCGCTGCGCAGGCCGTCCATGCGGAAGGTCAGCCCGCGCTGGGCGGCGCGCTGCTCCATCTGCCGCTGCGCGTCGTGCGCCTGCGCCACGCTCATCCCGTACTTGCTGGCCAGCCTCTCCACCGTGGGCGTGGTCACCCCCTGCGGTGCCGTGGGGTCAAGCTCGAAGGACCGGTAGGTGACATCCACCTCGCCGCGGTGGGCGAACCCCTCCAGCGCCAGTTCGAGGTGCCGCTTGCCCAGGTAGCACCACGGGCATACCACGTCGGACCAGATCTCCACCTGCATGGCCTCGTCAACGCGCCGCGCGCCCGATCCCTTCCCGCGCGATACTGGTCGGATGCAACCGCCCGAGCCTGGTTCCCTGGCCGAGTACTTCGACTGCTGGTACGCGGACATGACCGTCTCTCCGGTCAAGGACGAGATCCAGCAGCGCCACCTGGGCCTGCCGCCGCATCTGCTGTCCAGCAGCCTGCTCGGCTGGGAGGGCATCGCCGAGGTCGTCACGGCGCTGCGGCTGTCCGGCGGCGCCACCCTGGTGGACCTGGCCTGCGGCCGTGGCGGCTACGGGCTGGAGATCGCCGGCCGCACCGGCGCCCGGCTGGTCGGGGTCGACTTCTCCGCCGAGGCGGTGCGCCAGGCCACCGGGCACGCGCGGCGGCTGGGCGCCGCGGCGGAGTTCCGCGTCGGCGACCTGGCCGCGACCGGGCTGGAGGCCGGTGCGGCCAACGGCGTGCTGTGCGTGGATGCGATCCAGTTCGCCCCACAGCATGAGGCCGCCTATCAGGAGATCCGGCGGATCCTGGCACCCGGCGGGCGCGCCGTGCTCACCTGCTGGGAGCCACGCGACCCGGGCGACGAGCGCCTGCCCGCCCGGCTGCGGCACGTCGACCTGGCCGCCGGGCTGACCGCCGCGGGGTTCGGCGATGTCGAGGTGTGCGACCGCCCGGCCTGGCGGGCCATGGAGCACGCGATGTGGGCGGAAGCCGTGGCACTGGATCCCGGTGACGACGCGGCGCTGATCTCGTTCCGCAACGAGGGCCTGCGCTCCCCCACGGTCATCGAACTGACCCGCCGGGTCATGGCCACCGCGACCGCGCCTTAGGCCGGCCGTACAGTCTGGCTATGGCTGATGAGGCATCCGCACCGGCGCCGGGCGGCGAGCCGGCGCCCCGGGATGAGCGCGAGCTCGCGTCCCGCGAGGAGCCGGTGCCGGGCAGCGCCGGGCTGCGCGCGTCGCATGACGACCGGGACCGGGCGGTCGAGTTGCTGCGCGTTGCCGCGGGCGATGGCAGGATCACCGCGGAGGAACTGGACGAACGGGTGGGCGCGGCCCTGACGGCCCGCACCTACGGTGAGCTTGCGGCGCTGATCGCCGACCTGCCGGCCACCCCGGGCTCGCTGCCGCGCGCGCCGGGATCGCCGCCCGGCGCGGCGGCCAAGGACCTGGTGCGCATCGAATGCGACACCAGCACCGCGCACCGCGACGGCGCCTGGCTGGTGCCGCGGCGCCTGGAGGTGCGGGTGACCCGCGGCAGCGTGACGCTGGATTTCACCGAGGCGGTGGTGTCCTGGCCGTCGCTGGAGATCGACGCCGACATCCAGACCGGGAGCCTGATCCTGGTGATCGCGCCGGGCATTCTGGTCAGCACCGATGACCTGGCGCTCAGTACCAGCAGCGTGAAGGTGGACGCGCCGTGGGGCCCGGAGGTGCCGGTCAGGTTCCGCATCGACGTGTCGGGCCGGGCCAGCATCGGCACAATCACGGCGCGGCCACCGCGTCTCCTGCGACGGCCGCGCCGTAAGTTCTGGCAATGGCTGCTACGACGGCGCCCCGAGCGGCGCGCACTCCCGCCGGGCCGCCACTGACCTAGTCGTAGTGCTTGAGGTGCGGCCAGAGCGCGGGCCAGCCGGCTGACGGGCCGGTGCAGACACCGATCTGCAGCCCGGTGTAGTCGTTCTGCACGTGGTAGGGCGCGTAGTAGGTGGTCAGCACGCGGCACCGGGCGAAGTAGGGCCGCAGCCAGCCGAGTGCGCCGACGACAAGCACGGTCCGGTCGGAGGCCTGCCCGGGGCCCCAGATCCAGAAATTGTTCTGGCCGGAGAGCACCGGGGGCAGATGATCGGCGGTACCGAGGACGTCCAGGGCCCCGGCCTCGCCGTAGTTCCCGGTGAAGATCGAGGTGGGCGCCTGGCCCGCCCGCGCAAGAGCCGCGTCCTGGTCCGCGACCGCGCGGGTGAGCTGCGGCCAGCCGACCGTGTCGGCGGTGGTCACCGTGTCCTGGTTCCGGACGGTGTGCAGGGAAGCAACCGGCACGATGGGCAGGACCGTCGGCAGCGAGACGCCCATGCTCAGCAGGCAAGCGACGACCACGAGCCAGCGCCGCATACCGGGCTTGCGGCCGCGGGCGGCCCAGCGCTCCGCCGCCACCGCGCCCGCGGCCAGCACCACGGGGGCCATGCCCTCGGAGTAGTACACCTTGCCCGGCACCCAGGCCGCCACGTAGACGATGAGGAGGGTCGCGGTGACCGCGAGGAACCGCAGCCCAGGCTCCCGCCAGAGCCGGACGAAGCCCGCGATGATCAACGGCACCGCGAAAAGCCCTGCGTACAGCAACTGCACCGGCACCGTGCTGAGGTAATCGGCCAGGCTGGTGTTCTGCTGGTGCAGCGCGGAGGCCATGGCCAGCTCCGGCCAGCCGTGCATGGCCTGCCAGAGCACATTCGGCGCCCAGATCACCGCGGCGATGCCGGCACCGAGCCACGGCCACCTGGTGCGCAGCACTCCGCGGTACCCCGACAGCAGCAGGCCGGCGGACAGGCCGATCAGCAGCAGCAGCATCAGGTTGTTGTCTTCGAGGCCGAGGCCTGCCGCGACGCCTGCCCACACCCACAGCCGCGGCTGGTCGCGCAGCACCGCCGTGGTCACGCACAGCAGGACCACCGCCCAGGCCAGCAGGTCCAGCGGCTCGGTGATGCCCAGGTGCGCGAGCGCGTAGACGGTCGGAGCGCACGCTGTGGCCAGCGCGGCCAGCACCCGGCCGAACCGGCGCGCGCCGAACAGTGCCGCGAACCTGGCCGCCAGGACCACGACCGCCCCGCCGGCCAGCGCCGGGACGATCCGGACAGCCGTCGGGCTGACGCCGAGGAAATCGGTGACCCGGGTGAGCAGCGGAGCCAGCGGCGGCTGGTCCACGTAGCCGAACGCCAGATGACGGCCGGCCTCTATGAAGTACAGCTCGTCCTGCAGGAACCCGTACCGGCCGCTGACCGCCAGTTCGACCGCCGCGAACACGGCGGCGATCACCCAGACCAGCACCGGCACCCGGCCGGTAGCGGAAACCGGTGCCTGTGCGGCGGCCGGGACGGAACGGGGGGCGGTGGACTCCGGCGATAGCGGCGGGCCGGCTGCGCGCGCGGCCCAGCGGGCCGGTGTGGCAATGCTCATGTTCATCGGACCGGACTTCCTTTCAGGCCCAGCGGGTGAGGACTTCCTCGCGCTGGCGACACGCCAATCGATGTCGTTGCTAAATTAAACTGATATCACTATGCTAGGTGTGTAATATCAGACACGTCAAGTGGAGGTGGTAGCGATGACCGTGCAGACTCCCGTCGGTACAAGTCCTGTACTGGCCCCGGCTCAGGTGCCGGTAGCCGAGCGTCAGGCCTCGTCGACGCGCGGCGTCAAAGTCCTGGTATCCGGCGTCGTGGCAGTGCTCGCCGCCGTGGCGGTGCTGTGGTACTCGGGCAGGCAGACCGGTGGCACCAAGACGGCCCTGATCTGGGCAGGCGTCATCGTGCTGATCGTCGCCGCGGCGGCGCTGGCCGGCCTGACACCCGTCGCCCCCGGCCAGGCACGCGTCATCCAGCTGTTCGGCAAGTACCGCGGCACGATACGCGAGCCGGGGCTGCAATGGGTAAACCCGCTGACCCACCGCATCAGGGTGTCCACCCGGATCCGCAACCATGAGACGGCGCAGGCCAAGGTCAACGACGCTGACGGCAACCCGATCGAGATCGCCGCCGTGGTCGTCTGGCAGGTCGCGGACACCGCCAAGGCCACCTATTCGGTCGACGATTACACCAAGTTCGTGGCCATCCAGACCGAGACCGCGGTGCGGCACATCGCCTCCCGCTACCCGTACACCAGCCACGGCGAAGGGGATCTTTCGCTGCGCGACAACGCCGAGGAGATCACCGCGCGCCTGTCCGCCGAGATCGCCGACCGGGTTGCCCCGGCCGGAGTGCAGATCATCGAGTCACGCCTGACCCGGCTGTCCTACGCCGCAGAGATCGCCCAGGCGATGCTGCGCCAGCAGCAGGCCAGCGCCGTGGTGGGCGCGCGGCGGACGATCGTCCAGGGAGCCGTCGGCATGGTCCAGCTCGCCCTGCAGCGCCTCGAGGAGGAGGGCGTGGTCGAGCTGGACGAGGAGCGTAAGGCCACGATGGTGTCCAACCTGCTGGTGGTCCTGTGCAGCGAGCAGGCCACCCAGCCCATCGTCAACACCGGCACCCTGTACCAGTGACGGCAGGCACGGTGACCCGATGAGCGAGCGCAAGGGCGTACTGCTACGGCTCGATCCGGCCGTGCACGACGCCCTGGCCAGGTGGGCCGCCGACGAGCTGCGCAGCACCAACGCCCAGATCGAGTTCCTGCTGCGCCGCGCGCTCAGCGACGCGGGCCGGATGCCCAGCCACGCAGGCAGTATGCGGCGGCCTGGGCGGCCATCGAGGGAAGCCGAGTCCGGCTAGCGAGGTACCTCGACCACGTCCATGTCAGCCGGTCGCGCAGTGCGGGAGGAACTCATCCGATGACCTCGGACGCGGTCACCGCGGCAGCCGCGGGCCGCACGTGCTGGCCATCCCTGGCACCGGCGATCCGGCCCGCCTGGCGGCCAACGTGGCCGCCGGCGCGCTGCGGCTCACCGGCGAAGAACTGGCTCTGCTGGAATCGGTGACCATCCCCGCATGATCCGGCCCAGCCGCCACGCCAGTGGGCACACTGGAACGGTGCGCGTCACCGTCCGGGTCCGGCCTGGCTCCGCGCGCCCCGGGGTGGGCGGCGAGCACGATGGCGCGCTGCTCGTCCGGGTCAGCGCGCCGGCCGTGGACGGCCGCGCCACCGAGGCGGCACTGGGCGCGATCGCGGCCGCGTTCGGCGTCCGCCGTCGCGCAGTCACGCTGATCACGGGCGCGGCGAGCCGCACGAAGATCGTGGAGGTGGCGGGCGCCGACCCGGCGGACCTGGCCCGGCTGCTGTCCCTGTGACGGGCTGCCGCGGGCGCTCACTAGT
>DASXKD010000283.1:0-16640 GCA_036497045.1 Streptosporangiaceae bacterium
CTGCTCACCCGGACCAGGCTGGGCAAGGCCATGCGCGCCACCGCCGCCAACCCCGCTCTCGCGCAGGCCTCGGGCATCGCGACCGACCAGGTCACGGACCTGGCCTGGCTGATCTCGGGGGCGCTGTGCGGCCTAGCCGGGGTCGTGCTCGTGCTCAACACCAGCGCCTTTCAATCGACCACGGGGAATGACTTCCTCGTGATCATCGTGGCGGCGGCGATGCTCGGCGGGGTAGGCAACCCGACCGGCGCCATGCTCGCATCCATCGTGCTCGGCGTGGTGACCGAGGTGGCGGCCGGGTTCCTCACGCCGAGCTTCAAGGAGGTCATCGCGTTCGGGGTGCTCGTCGTGGTGCTGCTGTTCCGGCCCACCGGGATATTCGGCCAGGGCGCAATGGTGAAGGAGATTCCCACATGAGTACGGCATTCTCCTTTTACCTGACGACGCTCCTGGTCTACCTGGGGGTCGACATCCTGGCGGTGTGGAGCCTGAACCTCCAGTACGGGGTCACCGGAATCTACAACTTCGCCTGGATCATGTTCCAGGCGGTCGGGGCCTACACCGCCGGGGTGCTCACACTCGGCCCGGACACCGGCAACGGAGGGTTCCAGCAGTACATCCTCGGTGTGCGGCTGCCCGAGCCGCTGCCCGTGCTGCTGGCCGGCGTGGTCGCGGGCGCACTGGCCCTGGTCGTGGGGATCGTGGCGCTGCGCCGGCTCCGCACCGACTACCAGGCCATGGTCATGCTGGTAATCTCGGTCATCGCGTTGCTCGTGGTCGAGAACGTCACCGGGCTGTTCAACGGCCCGGCCGGCCTGGCGCTGATCCCACAGCCGTACGGCTCGCTGCCGCTGTCCACGCTGGGGTACCAGTGGTTTTACGTGGCCCTGACCGCGGCGACGTGCCTGATCGTGTACCTGTTCGTGCACCGGGTCACGTCCTCACCCCTCGGCCGGGCGCTGCGCGCGACCCGCGACAACGAGGACGCGGCACAGGCACTGGGCAAGGACGTCGTGCGGCTACGCCTGTTCATCTTTGTCATGGGCGGTGCGATCGCCGGGATCAGCGGGGGAGTCCTCATCCTGTTCATCGGGGCCTGGTCGCCCGGATCGTGGGCCTACGTGGAGACACTCGTCGTGCTCACCGCGATCATCGTCGGCGGCACCGGCAACAACTTCGGGGTGATGCTCGGCGCCCTGTTGGTGCCGGTCGCCTTCAATGAGGCGACGCGTTTCATCCCGCAGTTCGGCAGGCCGGGGCTGGTGGATGCGCTGCAGTGGATCGTGATCGGCGCACTTGCCCTGGTTTTCCTCTGGTTCTGGCCGCGCGGCATCGTCCCAGAGCGGCGGCGCCGGTTCCCCGGCGGGCCCCTGGTCGCGCCGGCCGAGATGACCGACCCGAGCGAGGTGACGTGAGCGCCTTGATGGAGCAGGCACGCGAGTCGGCCGCGCCTGGCGAGGCCATCCTCTCGGTTGCCGGGCTCCGGCGCGAGTTCGGCGGCGTCTGGGCGTGCACCGACGCCACGTTCGACCTGCGCCGAGGCGCGATCACGAGCCTGATCGGTCCCAACGGCGCCGGTAAGTCCACCGTCGTGGGGATCGTCGGCGGTGCGATCGCGCCCAGCGCCGGCCGGATCGTCTTCGACGGAACCGACATCACCGCGATGCCGCCGCACCGGCGCGCTCGGGCCGGCCTGGTGCGCACCTACCAGCTCTCCAGCGAGTTCGGCAGGCTCACGGTGCTGGAGAACCTGCTCGTGGCCGCGCCGGGACAGCGCGGTGAGCGGATACGGACGCTGCTCTACGGCAAGCGGTACTGGCGCAAGCAGGAGGTGGAACTGCTGGACCAGGCCCGGATCCTGCTCGACCGGTTCGCCATGGGACACAAGGAGGACGAGTACGCGGGCAACCTGAGCGGGGGGCAGAAGCGGCTGCTCGAAATCATGCGCGCGCTCATGTGCCAGCCCAAACTCCTGCTGCTGGATGAGCCGATGGCCGGCGTGAACCCCACCCTCGCGCAGGCGATCGAGGGCTATCTCGCCGACCTGGCCGCCGAGGGGCTGACCATGCTGCTGGTGGAGCACGAACTCGGGCTGGTCGAGCGGCTGTCGGAGTCGGTGATCGTGATGGCGCAGGGCGAAGTGATTGCCACCGGCTCCATGCCGGATCTGCGGAGGCGGCCGGAGGTGCTGAATGCCTACCTCGCCGGCTGACGCCGCCGGGCAGGACCGCCCGGCGGTCATGCTGTCATTGACGGACGTGGCGAGCGGCTACAGCGGGTCACCGGTCGTCCGCGGGGTGAGCGCGCAGGTCGGCTCCGGTGAGATCGTCACGATCGTCGGCCCTAACGGCGCGGGCAAGAGCACGCTGCTCAAGGCGATCGCCGGGCTGCTCCGGGTCGGGTCCGGCCGGGTCGTGCTCGGCGGCACCGACATCACGAACCAGCGCACCAGCCGCCTGGCGCGGCTTGGCCTCGGTTATGTGCCGCAGAGCAACGACGTGTTCGAACCGCTCACCGTGCGGGAGAACCTGGAGATCGGCGGCTACCGTGTGCCGCGGCCGGAGGTCGGTGCCCGGATAGACGAGATCACCGGCTTGCTTCCGGCGCTGGGTGCGCTCATGGGCCGGCGAGCGGCCAAGCTCTCCGGCGGTGAGCGGAAGATGGTCGCAGTGGGGCGGGCGCTGATGAGCCGGCCGAAAGTGCTCTTGCTCGACGAGCCCACGTCCGGGCTGTCGGCCGAGAGGTCGGCCCAGCTTCTGACCAGGGACATTCGGGCGCTCGCCGAGTCTGGGGCATCGGTTCTGCTGGTGGAGCAGAAGGCGCTTGCCGCGCTGGAGATCTCGCACTGGGGATATGTCCTCGCCCTAGGTCGCGTGGTCATCTCCACGCCCGCGGCCCAGTTGCTCGCGCGCCCCGATCTCGGGGAGGTGTTCCTCGGCCACGTAGCCACCCCGGAGCCGGGCCCGCCGCAGAGCACCCAGGCGCCGCCGCCGGGGCCGCACCGGGCGCGGTTCCCCGAGCCGGGGACGGCGCAGCGATGAGCCGCCCGCTGACCGTTGCGATATGCCAGCTTCGCTGGTCGCCAGATCCTGGGCGGAACCTGGACCAGGGGCTGGCCATGGCCGTCGAGGGGTTCTCCGGGGGCGCAAACGTCGTGCTGCTCCCCGAGCTCGCGGTACCCGGGTACACGGCCGATCCCGTGGTGCTGGCCGAGTCGGCGCAGACCCTCGACGGCCCAGCTGTGAAAGCCTGGCAGCGCGCAGCGGCGGCGGGCGGCGGATACATCGTCGGCGGCCTGTGCGAGCGCGATGGCTCCCAGCTCTACGACTCGGCGGTCATGGTGTCCGGCGATGGATTGCTCGCGTGTTACCGGAAGGCGCACCTGTTCAACGGCGAGAAGAACGTCTTCGCCCCGGGCGATGCCGGCTTTCCGGTGGTGAGTACCCGGTACGGGGCGTTCGGTATCTGTATTTGTTATGACCTGAGGTTCGTCGAGGTGCTGCGGATCCTGGCGTTGCAGGGGGCGGAACTGGTCCTGGTGCCATCTGCCTGGGTGAGCGGCTTCGACCGGGGCGCGGCCGCCGCAGCGCGCCTGTTGGACCTGCCTGGCCAGGTGACCGGGTTGCTGGTGCAGGCCAACTTGAACCAGGTCTTCACGGTAGCGGCCTCTTTTGCCGGTCCTGGCCCTGGCGTCGAGTTCCTCGGCTGCTCGGTCGCCGCAGGACCCTACGGTGATGCACTGGCCGGGCCGCTGCCCGCCGACACGGAGTGCGTCGCCTTTGCCCATGTGGACCTGAACGAGGTTGCCGAGGCAGGCCGGCGCACGCCGCTCGTAACGCCGCGCAAGGACCGTAGGCGGGACCTGTACTCCGTCACGTACCTGGGGCGTGAACTCTAGGGGAGATGATGAAGCCCGCGCCGTTCACCTATCACCGTGCGCGATCCGCCGAGGAGGCCGTATCGCTGCTGGCCGAGCTCGGCGACGACGCCAAGCTCCTCGCCGGCGGGCAAAGCCTGGTCGCGATGATGAACTTCCGTCTCGCCCGCCCGGCGGCGCTGGTGGACATCAGTCGGCTTGCCGAGTTGCGGTACGTCCGCGTGCACGACGGAGAACTGCGGATCGGCGCGCTGGCCCTGCACCGTGACCTGGAGCGGCTGGCTGGCCCGGGCGTGCTAGCCGAGTTCGGGATGCTCCGGCGGGCGGCGCGGTATATCGGCCATTACGCCATCCGGGCCGCAGGCACGTTCGGCGGCAGCATCGCTCACGCCGACCCTGCTGCCGAGTGGTGCATGGCCGCCATGCTGTTTGATGCCCAGATAGTGGCGCACGGCCCCGGCGGCGACCGCGTGATCCCGGCCGCCAGCTTCTTCAAGGGCTTCCTGGAAACCGCGCTGCGCCCCGACGAGATGATCATCGAGGTGCGCCTGCCTGCGCCGCGGCCCGGCGCGGCCATCTGCGAATTCGCGCGGCGGCACGGCGACTTCGCCATCGTGGCCGTAGCTGCCGCGGTGGACAGCGAAGGCGGCGCCTGTCGCGATGCCCGGGTCGTGCTGGGTGGAGTCGCAGGCACGGTACAGCGCGCGGTCGGCGCCGAGGCTGCGCTGATTGGCTCCGGCCTGGATGCCGACGCGATCGCGGCGGCCGCGGAGCGGGCTGCTGCTGAGACCGACCCACCCGGCGACATCCACGGATCCGCGGAGTACCGCCGCCATCTTGTCCAGGTGCTCACGGCCCGTGCCATTGGGGAGGCG
The DNA here is from genome assembly GCA_036497045.1 of Streptosporangiaceae bacterium. Lineage (GTDB taxonomy): Bacteria > Actinomycetota > Actinomycetes > Streptosporangiales > Streptosporangiaceae > DASXKD01. The sequence goes on from DASXKD010000283.1 coordinate 4,753, forward strand.
GCCACGTATGCATGACGCGCCCGGCGGCCCGGCGGCGGCTGTCCCGGCCGGTGCCGCGGCCGAGGCCCCGGCGGGTACCGCGCCCCAGGTCCCGGCGGCGGGAGGCTGGATCGGCAGGTCGCTGCGGCGTGCCGAAGACCGCTACTTGCTCACCGGTCGTGGCAGCTTCGTCGGCGACCACGAGCCGCGGGGCACGCTGCACCTGGTCCTGGTGCGCAGCTACGTCGCCTCGGCGACGATCGAGGCGATCGACGCCTCGGCGGCGCTGCGCCAGCCTGGCGTCGCCGCAGTGATCACCGCCGCCGACCTGGCCGGCGTGGCGCCGCTGCGCGGTGTACTGGCGAGACCCGAGTTCGTCGCGACCGACATGCCGGTCTTGGCGGCCGGCCGGGTACGGCACGTGGGCGAGCCCATCGCGGCAGTCCTGGCGGATTCGGCATATACCGCCGAAGACGCGGCGGAACTCGTGGGGGTTTCCTACGGGGAGCTGCCCGCGGTGGCCGGCGTCGCGGATGCGCTCGCGGCTGGGGCGGCCGCGGTGCACGAGGCCGCCCCGGACAACGTACTCGTAGACGTCACCCCGGCATCGTCGCCCGGCCTCGACGACATCTTCACGTCCGCCGCCCACGTGGTGGAAGTGGAGGCATCGACCGCGCGGATCACCGCGGCACCACTGGAGGGCCGTGCGTGCGTCGCGGCCTTCGACGAGCGGACCGGGCAGGTCGTACTCCAGACCTCGACCCAGGTGCCGCACACGGTGCGGACCGCGGTCGCCCTGTCCCTGGGCATGGACGAGCATCAGGTGCGGGTGATCTCGCCCGATGTGGGGGGCGGCTTCGGGCAGAAATGTGTGGTGGCGCGGGAGGAGGTGCTCGCCGCTGCGGTGGCCCGCTTGCTGCGTCGTACCGTCAAGTGGGTCGAGGACCGGCGAGAGGGACTCACGTCCGGCTTTCAGGCCCGCGAGCAGTTCTACCACGTTCGCGGTGCCTTCGACGCGACCGGCCACCTGCTTGGGCTCGATGCCGATATCCGCTGTGATGTCGGCGCCTATTCCTGCTACCCGGTGACCTGCGGGGTCGAGGTGCTGATGGCGGCCAACGAGCTGCCAGGGCCCTACCGTCTGCAGGTCTACCGCGCCCGCTCGCGCGGTATCGCGACGAACAAGACGCCGATCGCCCCGTACCGGGGGGTGAGCCGTCCGCAGGCGGTTCTCGCCATGGAGCGCCTGATGGACGAGGCCGGGCGGGTGACCGGCCTTGGCGCGGTCGAAGTACGAGACCGCAACCTGGTCGATGCGCAGGAGTTTCCCTACCGCAACGTGATGGGCGCCAGCTACGACGCCGGGACCTACCGGGAGTCGCTGGCGCGCTGCGCCGAGCTGCTCGGCCACGGCTCCTGGCACGGTGTGCAGGCGCGGGCGCTTGCGGAGGGCCGGCTCTTGGGGCTCGGCCTGGCGTGCTTTGTGGAGCCCACGGCGTACGGCACGGCGTCGTTCGGGATGCGCAAGATGACGATCGTGCCCGGCTACGAGCGGGCGACCGTGCGGATGGACCCCAGCGGCAGCGTGATCATGATGGTGGGCACCCACTCGCACGGGCAGGGGCACGCCACCAGCTACGCCCAGATCGCCGCGGACGCGCTAGGCATCGACCCGGGCCGGATCCGGCTCCGGCAGGGCGACACCGAACTCGTGCCGCACGGTTGGGGCACCTTCGCCAGCCGCTCGATCGTGGCCGGGGGCGGTGCTATCGCCCGCGCCTCGGCGGACCTGGCCGGGCAGCTCCGGGCGATCGCGGCGCACTTGATCGAGGCCGCTCCTGGCGACATGGAGCTGGCCGACGGCCGGGCTCAGGTGCGCGGCGACCCGGCCACGTCCGTGCCTATCGACGAGCTCGCCCGGACCGCCCACCACGCCGCGCATCTGCTCCCCGACGGGTTGGGCCGGGGCCTGGAGGCGACGGCGGCCTTCGACCCGGAGGGAACCTTCTCGAACGCAACCCACGGTGCGATCGTCGAGGTGTCGCCCGAGACCGGCGGCGTGCGCCTAGTCCGGTACGTGGTCGTCGAGGACTGCGGTGTCATGATCAACCCGATGATTGTCGACGGCCAGGTTGCCGGCGGCGTCGCGCAGGGGATAGGCGCCGCGCTCTTCGAGGAGCTCTGCTTCGACGAATCCGGCCAGCCCGTCTCCGGCAGCTTCGTCGATTACCTTCTGCCGACCGCGGCGGACCTGCCGGACTTTGAGATCCACCACCTCTGCACGCCCACGCCGAGGACGCCGACCGGCTCGAAGGGAATGGGGGAGGGCGGCACCATCGGCGCTCCTGCGGCCGTGCTGAACGCGGTTAACGACGCGCTCGCACAGGTCGGCGCCAGCGTCGGGCGCATCCCCGTGCGCCCGGCGGACGTCGTGGCCGCGATTGCCGAGGCCGCCTCCCGTGACCCGGCCGACAGCAGGAGGAAGACCCAGTGACCGATGCTCATTCGATCCGGATCACGGTGAACGGCACCGAGCACGAGCTGGCCGTCGAGCCGCGCCGCACGCTCGCTGATGTGCTGCGCCACGACCTGGCGCTTACCGGCACACACGTTGGCTGCGAGCACGGGATCTGCGGCGCCTGCACAGTGCTGGTGGACGGGCTGCCCGCACGCTCCTGCCTGATGTTCGGCGTCCAGACAGACGGGAGGTCTGTGGAGACGGTGGAGGCACTCGGCACGCCGGACGCGCTCGGCCCGCTGCAGCAGGCCTTCACCGACCATCACGGCCTGCAGTGCGGGTTCTGTACGCCGGGCTTCTTGATGCTGGTCACGGCGTTCCTGCGGGAGACGCCGTCGCCTTCCGACGATGAGATCCGCGAAGTGGTCGCATCGAACCTGTGCCGCTGCACCGGGTACCAGGGCATCCTGCGGGCAGTGCGGGCAGCCGCCGACGCCCGTGCCGCAGGCTGATGGGCTACGTCGGCAGCCGCGTGCGGCGGCTCGAGGATCCCAGGCTGCTTGCGGGCGCCGGCCATTTCGCCGACGACGAGGAGCGCCCGGGCCAGCTCTGGATGCGCGTGGTCCGCTCGCCGGTCGCGCATGCCGTTTTGGGTGCTGTCGATGCAGGCGATGCGCTGAAGCTTTCGGGCGTGCGTGCGGTCCTGACCGGCGCCGACATCAGCGTGCCACCGATTCCGGTGCGAGTCAGCCCCGACCCCGGTGCCCTGCAGGCCTACCTGCAGCCGGTGCTGGCCGAGGGCCATGTCCGCTACGTAGGTGAGCCGGTGGCGGTCGTGGTCGCCGACGATCCATACCTGGCCGAGGACGCAGCCGACCTCGTCGCAGTCGACTACGCCGAACTCGCGCCTGTCTGCGACGCGCGGGCCGCTTGCAGCCCTGGAGCGCCGCAGTTGTTTGCCCGGCAGCCGAACGAGGTCGCCACGCTGACCGCGTCGTTCGGCGACGCCGCGGCGGCATTTTGTGCCGCGGCGCACGTGGTCGAGGTGGACGCGGTGATCGGCCGGCAGACCGCGGTCCCGATCGAGCCGCGGAGCCTGCTTGCCCAATGGGATGAGGCCGGACAGTCGCTCGACGTCTGGGGTGCGACGAAGGTTCCGCACTTCAACCGTCGCGTGATCGCCGAGGCGCTAGGGATTCCGCCGCCGCGCGTCCGGATGCACCGCTGTGACGCTGGCGGGGGCTTCGGCGTTCGTGGCGAGCTGTACCCGGAGGACATCCTGGTGGGCTACCTGGCGCGGCTGCTCGGGCGGCCGGTCAAGTGGACCGAGGATCGTGCAGAGCATCTGGTCGCCGTGAACCACTCCCGTGATCAGGCGCACCGCATCGCGGGGGCGTTCGACTCCAGCGGGCGGCTGCTGGCGATACGCGACGAGATCTGGCACGACAACGGTGCCTATATTCGAACGCATGGCCTGACGGTTCCCGAGCTCACCATCAGCATGCTGCCGGGTCCGTACCGCATGACGGGCTTCGAGGCAACGGTGCACGTGGCCGTGACGAATAAGACCCCGTGTGGCACCTACCGGGCGCCAGGTCGCTACGAGGGCACGTTCGCGCGCGAGCGCATGCTGGACGCGGCCGCGGCCAAGCTGGGCATCGACCCGGTCGAGGTCCGGCGGCGGAACCTGCTCGGTCCCAGTGAGCTGCCATGCGACCGTTCGTTGCACGCGCTCGGCACCGATGTCGTCCTCGATGAGGGGGACTATCCAGGGCTCCTGGAACGGGCGCTGACTACGTCCGGGTACCGGTCCTGGGCTCGGGAGGCACGTGTGCACCGTCGCGCTGGCCGCCTCGTCGGCACTGGAGTAGCGGTGTTCCTGGAGAAGAGTGGCCTCGGCCCTTACGAGGTCGCGGAGGTGCAGGTCGACGCGTCGGGCGGGATACATGTGACGGTCGGCGGCACCTCGCTCGGCCAGGGCATCGAGACCGTGTTCGCCCAGATAGCGGCCGATGCGCTGGGCGTCTGCCCGGACCAGGTGAGCGTCATCGCTGGCGACACCGAGATGCTCGACGACGGGGTCGGCTCCTGGGCCAGCCGCTCGACAGTCGTCGGGGGCTCGGCGGTCCTCCGCGCCGCAGAGGCGGCAAGTGCCCTCGCCCGGCAGTCCGCCGCCGTCTTGCTCGGCGCGGATCCCGCGGACCTGCGCCTGGCTCACGGGCGCGTGACTGCTGCGTCGCCCGGCCAGGCCGAGTCGGGTCATGTGGTTGCGTCGGTCACCCTCGGCGAGATCGCTGCGGCCCTGGCCGACAGGCCTGCCCGCGTAGACCTCCCGCCCGGTCCGCTCGGCGCAAGGCGGGAGTTCACTGTGGACCACATGACCTATCCCTATGGCGTCCACCTAGCACAGGTTGAGCTTGATCCGGGCACTGGAGGCGTCGAGGTTCTTCGCTACTTCGTCGCTTACGAAGTAGGCCGGGCGATCAATCCCGCCACGGTGGAGGGGCAACTCGCAGGCGGGGCACTCCAGGGAATCGGAGGGGCACTCTTGGAAGAACTGGCTTACAGTCCCGAGGGTCAGCCGCTCACGGCGAGCCTCATCGACTACCTGCTGCCATCCGCTCGCGAGGCGCCCGAGGTCGTCACCCTCGTGACCGAGGATCATCCTTCCGCGTCGAACCCGCTCGGCGCCAAGGGCGCAGGCGAAGGTGGGATCACCGCGGCCGGGGCGGCAATCGCCAGTGCTGTGGGCGACGCACTCGGGGTGCCTCGTGCGCCGACCCGGCTGCCGATCACGCCGGAACGGGTCTGCCAGCTGATCGCAGCCAGTTCCGGGGTCAGCGCCGCCCGGCAGGCTGTTCGTCCTGGATGAAACATCCGGCCGTTTGGCCGGATGGTGCGCCAATCACGATACTTCATCCTCAAGGTAGCGGATGGCTCCGAGTATGTGTTGCTGTGTAATGGCTTGCGCGCGGGCGGTATCACGGTCCCGGAGCGCCTCTATAAGCTGCTTGTGCTCTGCGACGGATTCGTCGCGAGGACGCGCCACCTGCGGTCCTTGCGGGAACGACTGCCAGAGCAGCCGCATAAGAGCGAGGAGCAAGGGCGAGCCGGCCATCTCATAGACGCGGAAGTGAAGCGTGCGATTGAGGTCATTTATCTGGCTGGGAGTTCGATTCGCATCGGCGAGTTGCTCGTTGTAGGACTCAAGCTCGCGGATGTCCTCGTCGGAGATCTTGGGGGCAGCCAGAGACGCGGCGAGGCCTTCGAGGACTGCGCGTATCTGGTACTTTTCCCTCGTGGCACCCGGCTCAGGCTGGACGACCGTCGACCCTTTGTGGGCGTCATATCTGAGGAGGCCCTCCGATTCGAGCCATCGCAGCGCCTCGCGGACCGGGGTGGCACTGACGCCGAAGCGTTCTGCCAAGTCGCGTTGCCGTAGCTGTTCCCCTGGCTTCAAGTCGCCACTGATAATGAGTTCCCTGAGCAGGGAAGCGATGAAGTCGCTCTTGCTCAGATAGATTCCCCGGCCGACCAGCTGACCTTCCGGCTGGAACGGCAGTGCACTGCTTTGAGCGCCATCCATGTCGATTATGTATGTTATCCCATATGTCACCTGGCTCTGATCCGTCATCGCTGATCTTTCACCGCCAGGGCCGACGTCGATGAGAATCATGAGACGCCGGCCCAGAACCAAGTCGTTCAAGATCGTTTAGCCATGCAGGCGACTGTGAGGACTGGACTACGGCAGGAACTCCTCCCCCGTCGAAGGTCCGGAGATGACGCCGTGACGTCAGGTGCAGCGGCCGGTGGGTGATTCATTGGCGGCGTGGGTGGGTTCCTGGTGCCGGTTCGGCGGCCAGGGCCTGGTTCAGGGACGGGTAGATCGGCAGCAAACGGTCTACCTGCACGAGCGCCAAGGTGCGCCGGACGGCGGTGGAGGGCACTGCCAGCCGTAGCTGGGTGCTGTTCGCGGCAGCTTGCTTGTGCGCCCGGACCAGCATGCTGATGCCGGAGGAGTCACAAAACGTGGTGGCCGTCATGTCGGCGACGACTGTTGCGACGCTGGGGGCGAAGGCGGAGCCAAGCTGCTGGCCGGCCCGGCCGGCGTTGGCCATGTCGATCTCGGCCGGCAGTGCGATGACCACCGGCTGGGGCGGGTGTGGCAGGTCGGCCACGAGGGGCATCCCTTGGTCAGGGCGGCTGCGAAGCGGCGGCCCGGGCTTCCCCGGGGGCCGTGCACGGGCTCACCGGGCTGGGCTAAGGCCCGCCGCTGGCACGGTGCGGCAAGACCGTGTCCCCGCTCCCTAAAGGTCACAACGGTCCGCCGGGCCATATCGTTACGGCCGGCCGAGGTAAGCACCGGCGGCCGGTTCCGCTGACCGCCACGCAACAGATGGGGGCGATCGGCGGGCTTGCCGTGATCACGGCGACCTGAGGCGCCACCCGGGCAACCATGTCACCGTCTGGCACTGAAGGCCGTTCGCGCGCGTCCGGCGGTACCCCGGCCGGACAAGAGCACGAAGGCACCTACCGGCGGGATATCCGCCAGCGGGCGCGGGGAAACCGATCCCGGGCGGTGGCAACGGCTGGCGGGCTAATTGCGGGTGGCTAGCCGGCGGTTTTCTTCTGCAATACGGCGAGCCAGGGCTGGCGCGGTCCACGCGCGGACCGTGACACCCGCCCGTGATGCCCGCAGCCCGCGCCGGTCTGGCCCGCTCCCCACGCAGGCCCAGACGGTGTCGATGTGCCAGCGCGGATGGTCCTCGCGGAGCTTCGCCACATCCGACATGGCCTAGCCTCCCTTCGGCCCACGACACACCGCCTGGATGCATCCCTCTAGATGAAACGCGCCAGCCCCGCCAGACGTAACATCCCAGGCTTGGCTCAGCGTGCCCGGCCGTGGTAGATCACGGGCCGGCTGACCAAGTGTCGTCTAGGGAGACTTGCCGGACAGGGTTCGGCTAGGCATGCTCCGGTCCCCGTCCTGGCAGGGTGCCCTGCCGAGACCACGCGGCGAACGCCGCGAGTTTCTGGAGGCGCGCGACGATTTCCTCGTGGACGGCGTCCGGCGGCTGGGCCCCATCCACGGTGAACATCCATTCCCGGCCTGCGTAGTACTCCAGCAGTGGCACCGTCTTTGCCCGGTACACGCGCAAGCGGTTCTCGATGACGGCTTCGGTGTCGTCCGAGCCCCGGCGCCGGGAGAGCAGCCGGCCCACCAGTTCCTCGCGTGCGACGTCGAGGTGTACCGCAGCCTGCACCTCAATGCCAAGCGCGTGGGCGGTGGGGAAGGACGCCTTGGCCTGTTCGACGGTGCGCGGGAATCCATCCAGGACATAGCCGCCAGCCTTGGCCGCGGCGACGACAGGCTTGCGCAGCATGTCCATCACAACGCTGTCCGGGACCAAGTCGCCGTTGTCGACATAGGACTTGATCCTCTGCCCGAGCGATGTCTGATCCCTGACGTGCTGGCGCAGCAGGTCGCCACTGGAGATGTGCGCAATACCGAACCGAGTCGACAGCCGCTCAGCCTGTGTTCCCTTGCCGGCGCCAGGCGCGCCGATCAGCAGAAGGCGCATCTGATCACCTGCACGCGGCGGTTAGTGCCTTTCCGCATGCCGTCCACGGCGAGCGCCCTCATGGCAAGATCGTCCTACAGCTGTGCCTGTCCAGCAACAACCGGTCTTCTCTGGGGCCGCTGTTTGCGGCCATATCAGTTCGTCTCCTGCAGCGGCTGGGCCGTGCCCGGGGCCTGCAAGGCATCGCTCACGGCTTGGCAGTGCCAGCGCTACTCCCGGACAAACGCGCAACTGGTACCGGGCCGCACGGCTGGCGGCCGACCCGGCGGACTCATCGGCCAGCGGCCGGCCCGGGCGAGCCCGCCGATGGCGGCTGGCCGGCTGCCGCCCGCGAAACGCGACCGCAGGATTAGTGCGCAAATCTACCCGCCACGACCGGCAATCCCCGAGGTGAGCGCCTCGCTGCCGGGCTTGCAGAATCCGCATGCAGCCGATCCCGGGGCGGCTTCAGGCTGTGCGGTGTTTTCTGGCGTCATGGCGTGGGCGACGCCACTCGTCGCTGGTCTTGTCGGGCCGCCCGACGTTCACGACCTGGACGGGCAGGTCACCAGCTGCGCGGAGCACGCGGTCCGCCACCGTGGACCCGTTCAGCAGCCGCGGCCAGTGCGAGCGGCGGCGCGACCCGATCACGAGCTGACAGGCGCCGGCTTGGCGTGCGGCCTGGATCAGACCGGAAGCGGGGTCGCCGGCCCTGACCACACGCAATGTCCCGCCCAATTCGCCGAGCAGCCGGCGGTCCTCCTCCAGCCGCGCCCTCGGCGGCCGGTCGAGATTGTCGATCGCCGTGACGTGCACCGCTTGGAGCCTGGCGTCGGAGAGCCCGGCAAGATGGGCGGCGTAACGGATGAGCCATTCGTCGGCGGGTGACCCCTCCAGGCCGACAACGATGACCGAGGCCTGCACCGGCCCGCTGATGCCGTGGGCGGCGGCGAACGCCGCGACCGGATCGGGAACTGAGTCATCGAGCCAGAGTTGCGCGAGTTCCCGCAGGGCGGCCAGATTCGCGAATCGGAAATAGCTCGACAGTGCCTCATCCACCCGGTCCTTGGGGAATACGAGGCCCTGGGCCAGTCGGCGCCGCAGCACCGACGGCGCGAGGTCGACCAGCGTGATCTCGCCGGTCCGCACGAACGCGTCCGGCACCGGCTCGGCCGGGTGCACGCCGGTGATCCGGGAGACGACCTGGCCCAGCGATTCGATATTGGCGACGTTGAGGGTCGTGTAGACGTCGATGCCGCTTGCTAGCAGCTCGCCGACGTCCTGCCAGCGTCTCGCGTGGCGCTCACCGGGCAGGTTCGCATGCGCGAGCTCGTCGACCACAGCCAGCTCCGCGCGACGGTCCAGAACCGCGGTGACGTCCAGCTCGGCAAAGTTGGCGCTCCGGTAGGTGACCGTGCGGGCAGGGAGCACTTCGAGGTCTGCGAGCTGAGCAGCGGTCGCCGGGCGCCCGTGCTGCTCCCAGTGGGCAACGACGGTGTCGGTGCCGGAGCGTCGCCGGGCGCGTACGTCTCGCAGCATCGCGTAGGTCTTCCCCACTCCGGGGGCAATCCCGAGGTAGGTGCGCAGCTTGCCCGGGCCGGCGGGCGACTGCCTCGCGTCACGTGTATGAGCCGGAGCGATCAGATCCGTGCGATCCCCGAGATCAGGCCGGGCGCGGCTCATCATCGCTGGATCCATTCGGACAGGGTTGTCACGCGCGGCCGGCGCCGACCCCGGCCACCGGGGGCGGCCGTTAAGGCCCCGGGGCGACCTGAACCAGGTCGTGCCTGGTCGAGCAGGCCTGCTGGCAAAGGTGCCAATCCAGACGCTATCCGCTAGAAACCACACACGCCAGCGGTCCCCAGCGACCCGCCCGCCAGAGCCCGAGCACAAAGCTCCCGTTCTGCACGCCCAGGACGCGGGTGATGCTGAGTTCGCAGTCCGCGACCAGGATCAGCTCCGGGGATAGCAGCGCCTCGATCGCTTCCGTCGCGACCACGAGCGGAACTCCCGAGCGTGCAAACGGGCAGACCTGGACCTGGCGCCGACGACGGCAGCCCAGGTACGAACCGGGTTACCGCCAGGCGATGCTCACAACGGTGACCACGATGACAATGGCCCAACGCTCATGGAAGCCCTGCACCAGGCCGGCCGCCACGCACCATACCGCCGAAGGCACTGCCAAAATGGAAACGGTCGGCTGGTGCTCTGGAACCCGCTGCTGCATCGAGCCGGCCGACCCTAACACGGGGCGATCCGCGCAGAGGAAGGCCGCCGGAGATTACCGAGCAGATGAGCGTCACCGGCTCCGAGGCGAGCGTCACCGGCTCCGCGGGGACCGGCGAAGGCGTGAGCGACGCCGCGGCGGTGGACACAGACGCCACCGGCGAGGTCGAAGAGACCGGCCCTTTCCGCATCTACCTGGGCGCGGCCCCAGGCGTCGGCAAGACCTACGCCATGCTCAGCGAGGGCCAACGCCGGCGGCGGCGCGGCACCGAAGTCGTCGCCGGCTTCGTCGAGAGCTACGGGCGGCCGCACACCGAGGAGCTGATCAACGGCCTCGAGGTCGTCCCCCGCAAGGTCGTCGAATACCGGGGAAGCCGCCTGGAGGAGATGGACCTCGACGCGGTCCTGCGCCGACGGCCCAACGTCGCCCTGGTCGACGAGCTGGCCCACACCAACGTGCCGGGCTCCGGGCGGAACGAAAAACGCTGGCAGGATGTCCTGGAGCTCCTCGGCGCGGGCATCAGCGTCATCACCACCGTCAACATCCAGCATCTGGAAAGCATCGCCGATGACGTCGAGCACATGACCGGGGCGAAGGTCCGCGAACGGGTACCGGACTGGGTCGTGCGCGAGGCCGACCAGATCGAGCTGGTCGATTCCTCACCGGAGCAGCTGCGCCGCCGGATGGTCCACGGCAACATCTATCCGAAGGAACAGGTCCCGCAGGCCCTCACGCACTTCTTCCGCACCGACAACCTGATCGCCTTGCGGGAGCTGGCGCTGCGGTTTGTAGCCGACGAGTCAGATGAAGAACTCCTCGAGCACCTGCGGCGGCACCAGCCTCAGGTCCTGTGGGAGACCAGCGAGCGCATCATGGCGGCCGTCACCGCCGAACCGGGGACCGACGCGCTGCTGCGGCGCGCAGCGCGCATCGCATCCAGGGTCAAGGCAGAACTCGACGTAGTCCACGTCATCGTCGGCGACACCACCCTGTCCGGGGACGGCCGGTCGATCGACGGCCTGCAACAGCTGACGGCCGATCTCGGCGCCCGCTGGCACGAGATAGAAGATGACGATCCGGCCCGGGCCCTGATCAGCTTCGCGCGGGAGCACGAGATAACCCAGATCATGATCGGGTCCATCCAGCGCAGCTGGTGGCACATCGTCGACGGCGGGCCGATCGTCCGACGGATTATCCATGAGGCCGATGCGGCCGGCATCGACGTCCACCTCATCGCCCGCCGCAAGCAGCCTCCCGCCCAGGCCCCCGAGCAGAGTGCCGCCAAGGAGTCCTGACCTCCCACAGGTCACGTGGCCCCCGGAGCCGGATATCGCTCGTTAGGCTCGCATCCGGCGTGCCACCGCCCAGCGGCGCGTTGGACACAGGCAGCACCGGCCACGGGTGCCCGGAGTCGTGCGGAGACCGCATGCTTGGATAAACGCCATGACGCCGTTGCCGGTCACCGGCCGCTGGTTCGAAAGAACACGGATCGATGACGTCACGACCCGGATACTCGAGCCTCACGTCGTCGCGCTGATGCGCTGCAACATCTGGTACGTCAAGGGGCGGGATTGTGACCTGATCGTGGACACCGGGATGGGATTGAGCAGCGTGGCTGGCGAGCTCGCCGATCTGATCGACAAGCCTGTCATCGCCGTCGCCA
>DASXKD010000284.1:0-11070 GCA_036497045.1 Streptosporangiaceae bacterium
CGTTGACGAGCATTCAGCCCGGTGTGTCGTGAGATCGGCGGTGCTAGGAGGCCTAACGCGGCGCATTATGACGCTAAACCGGATTTATGCGCTACGAGCCCCGCCCCCGGCCTGCTCCCACGGCGCGCGGTATACCGTGGGTGACGTGACCGATTCACCGTTGTCCGCGGGGGAACTCCGTGCCGCCGCGGAGACTCATACGGAACTGCCGCCCGAGTATCGCGATGCGGTTCTTGAGTCGTTTGTAGATCGGGTGGGCCGTGAGATCGACGCCCGGGTGGATGCCAGGCTGGCGCAGGCGGCCGCCCGGCCGCTGGCGCCGCAGCCCGCTCCGCAGCGGCCCGCGCCGCGGGCACCCAAGCCGGTCAGCGTCATGGTCCTGGCCCTCGGCTCCATCGCGCTCGGCATCCCGCTTAGCGCCATCGCGCTGGCTGCCGGGACCCATCCCGCCGGGTTCGCGGGGCTGCTCGTGATCTGGATTGCGATCACCGTGATCAACCTGGGCTACGCGTCCAAGATCAAGCCGCCCGGCGACCAGAAGTAGCCTGAGGCGCTGGCTCAGCTGGCCGTGCCCGAGCGGGACGCGGAGAGAATCCCGCGCCAGCGCGGCAGCAGGCCCCCTGGCACGTCCTCGATCGTGAGGGCGTAGCAGAGATGATCCCGCCAGGCGCCGTCGATGTGCAGGTACCGCCGGCGCAGCCCCTCTTCGTGGAAGCCGAGCTTTTCCACCACGCGCCTGCTGGCGTGATTCTCCGGGCGGATGCTCGCCTCGACCCGGTGCAGCCCCACGACAAAGAAACAATGGTCGATCGCCATCGCCAGTGCCGTCGGTATGACCCCGCGGCCGGCTGCCTTTTCGTCGACCCAGTACCCCACCTGCCCGGACCGGGCCGATCCCCACAGGATGCTGCCGACCGTCAGCTGGCCGGCGAACCGCCCGCCGTACACGACGGTCCAGGGCAGCGCCTGGCCCTGCCGCGCCTCGCGGCGCATGGTGCGGGCCATGGCCACGTACGGGCTGATGCTAGACCGGAACAACGGCGTTTCCGGGTTGGTGGGCTCCCAGGGGCGCAGCCAGTCAGCGTTGCGCACCCGGGACTCGCGCCACACACGCGCGTCCCTGACCCGGACCGGGCGCAACATAACGGGACTGTCCAGCAGCGAAGGTTCAAGCAGCGTTACCGGCCACCCGCGCATCCGTCCCACGGGGTCATCATTCCCCTCGTCTGAGCAGGACGCACGGTCTATGAGAACCCGGAATTTCGCGCCCACCGCTTTGGTCCCAAGACTAAAGGCTGATCCCACGATTATTAAGGCCTGGCAGCCGATCCTGGTGCCTGGCCAGTGTGGCCGCGGCCGCGGCCCGGGCGTGGTGGCCGTGGCCGGCCCCGCCGTGGTTAGTGCGGCACGCCGGGGCGCGGGTGGTCGCCGCCACGCGCCTGGTCGACGGCGTGCCGCAGCACCGGCGCGAGCACCGCCATACCGTCCTTGACCCCGCCGGTTGAGCCCGCCAGGTTGACGATGAGCACGCCGCTGGCCAGGCCCGCCACGCCGCGGGACAGCATCGCGGCCGGGACTCCGCCCGCAACCCCCGCCGCCCTGATGGCTTCGGCGATCCCGGGAATCTCCCGGTCCAGCACCCGGCGCGTCATCTCCGGGGTGAGGTCGCCCGGGGTCAGCCCGGTGCCCCCTGTCGTCACCACGACGTCGTAACGGGCGGCGACGGCGTCCCGCAGGGCCGCCTCGACGGCTGCCCCGTCGGGTACCACCAGCGGGCCGTCCACCGTACATCCGGCCGCGGCCAGCAGCCCGGCCAGCACCGGCCCGGACCGGTCCGCGTAGATCGCTGCGGCGGCCCGGTTGGACACGGTGACCGCGAGCGCCCGGATCTCCGCCGGGCTGTCCCCGCCTTCGCCCGGTGCACCGTGCGCTGCCGCAGCCCGATCGGCCGGGGCCTCGCCGGTCATGGGCGCCGCCAGGTGCCGGTCTTGCCGCCCGACTTCTCCTCGACCCGCACGTCGCTGATCACCGCCGCGGGGTCGATCGCCTTGACCATGTCGATCAGGGCAAGGCCGGCCACGGTCACCGAGGTCAGCGCCTCCATCTCGACCCCGGTTCGGTCCGCGGTGCGCACGGTCGCCTCGATGAGCACCGCGTCGTCGCCCACCGTCAGGTCCACGGCGACCGAGTGCAGCGCGATGGGATGGCACAGCGGGATCAGGTCCGGGGTGCGCTTGGCGCCCTGGATGCCAGCGATCCTGGCCACCGCCAGGGCGTCTCCCTTGGGCACCTCCCCGGCCCGGAGGGCGGCGATCGCCGCCGGGGACAGCAGCACCCGGCCGGTGGCCCGGGCCTGCCGTGCGGTCACGTCCTTGCCGGAGACGTCGACCATCCGGGCGTGCCCCGATTCGTCGATGTGCGTGAGGCCTGGCTGCGTCATGGCAGCGAGATTACGTGGGCGTCCTCGCCCGCTTCCATCGCGGTCACCGGTTCCGGCACCACGATCAGCGCATTGGCCCGGGCCAGCGCGCCGAGCTGATGCGACCCCTGGCCGGTGAGCGGGGTGACCGTCGTCCCGTCCGGGGCTAGCACGCCGCGCAGAAAGGACCTCCGGCCTGCCGGTGAGGTCACCCGGGCGGTCAGTTCCGCCCGCCGGGAGGGCATCGGCCGGGGAGCCAGGCCCTGCAGGGCATCCAGGGCGGGCCGGACGAACAGGCAGAACGAGACGAACGCGCTGACCGGGTTGCCGGGCAGGGTGAGGATCGGCGTCCGGGCATGACCGATCACGCCGAAGCCCTGCGGCATGCCTGGCTGCATGGCGACCTTGCCGAAGCTCATGTCCGCCGCCGCCACCCCGTTCCCGGACAGCGCCGCCTTGACGACGTCGTGCTCGCCGCCCATGCTTACCCCGCCGCTGGTGACCAGCAGGTCGGCCTGGGCCGATTGTTCTTCGAGCAGGGCGAGCACCGCCCCCGGGTGGTCTCCGGTGCGGTGCCTGGTGGCCATCCCACCGGCCTGCCGTACGGCGGCGGCGAGCATGTAGCTGTTCGACTCCCAGATCCGGCCGGGGACCAGCGGGCTGCCCGGCTCGCTGAGCTCGTTACCGGTCGCGATGACCGCGACCCGTGGCGCGCCGCGGGCGAGCACGCAGCCGTGCCCGGTCGCCGCGAGCAGCGCCAACTGGGCCGGGCCGAGCCTGGTCCCCTTCGGCAGCAGCACCACACCCTCGGCGACGTCGTCCCCGATCCGCCGTATCGAGTAGTCCTTGGCCACGGGCCGGGTAAACCGGGCCTGCCCGGTACCGCCGTCGGTCCACTCCACCGGCACCACCGCGTCGGCACCGGCCGGGAACAGCGCCCCGGTCATGATCCGTGCGCACGTCCCCGGGGCCACGGTCACCTCGCGGGTATCACCGGCCGGGATCTGATCGGTCACCGGCAACGTGACCGGCACCTCGCTGGTTGCCGCCGCAATGTCGGAGGCGTGCACGGCATAGCCGTCCATCGAGGAGTTGTCGAAGGACGGCAGTGCAGACGTGGCTACAGCATCCGCGGCGAGCACGGCTCCCTGGGCCTCTTCCAGCCCGAGCCAGCCAGGCTCGATCGGGCGGATCGCGGCGAGTACCCGCGCCACGTGGGCCTCCACCGGATCCATGTCGGTCACGGCAGGTCGTCCAGGTACTTCCGGAGCCACGGCAGGAACTCGGGGGCTACATCCCGCCGTTCCAGCGCGAACTGGACGATCGTGCGCAGGTAGTCGACCGGGTTGCCGGTGTCGAAACGCCGGCCGCGGAACTGAATCCCGCGCACCCCGCCGCCCTCGCTGGCCGGCATCTGGGCCAGCGTCTTGAGCGCATCGGTGAGCTGGATCTCGTTGCCCCGCCCCGGCGTGGTACGCTCCAGCACCTCGAACACCGCCGGATCGCAGACATAGCGCCCGATGACGATCCAGTTGCTCGGGGCGTCGGCCGGGGCAGGCTTCTCGACCAGGTCGGTCAGGGTGACCACGCCCTCTGTGTCGGTGGGCTCGATCGCCGCGCTCCCGTACCGCGACACCTGGTCCGAATCCACCTGCATCAGCGCCACGACCGACCCGCCGAACTGGTCGCGGACCTCGATCATGCGCTGCAGCAGCGGGTCGCTGGGGTGGATGAAGTCGTCGCCAAGCAGCACCGCGAACGGCTCATTGCCGACGTGCTGCGCCGCGCAGAGCACCGCGTGGCCCAGCCCTCGCGGGGTGCTCTGCCTGGTGTAGTGGACCGTAGCCAGTTCGGTCGGCTCCCAGATGCGGGCGAGCCGCTGGTCATCGCCCTTGGCCTCGAGTGCCTGCTCCAGCTCCGGGTTCCGGTCGAAGTGGTCTTCCAGCGCGCCCTTAGCGCGGCCAGTGACCAGCAGGATGTTGCGCAGCCCGGCGGCGACCGCCTCCTCGACCACGTACTGGATGGCGGGCTTGTCGACGACGGGCAGCATCTCTTTGGGGATCGCCTTCGTCGCGGGCAGGAATCGTGTTCCGAGCCCTGCGGCGGGGATGACTGCCTTCGTTACGGCTGGGAGTCTGGCCATGTCGATACCCTAGACGAGTGTTTCACCCCGATGCCTCTGCCCCGTCGCCGAGCCCGCTAACGAACACGTTCAGCGATGGGCAATCCGTTTTGTATCCGTATATACCAGTACAAAGCAGACGGGAAGCTGGTCGCTGACCGTGACCAGTGACGGCGCGAGTGTGAACGGGAAGGCGGCACTGCGGCGGCGGCTGCTGAGCGCCCGGGCCAGCTTGTCCGCGCAGCAGCGCGCCGCGGCGGAACAGGCGCTGCGGGACGCGGTGCTCGGGCTCCCGCAGGCGCAGATGGCGGGCACCGCCGCCGTGTACTACTCGATCGGCTCCGAGCCGGGCACCCACGGGCTCATCTATGCCCTATGGAAACGTGGTACCTACGTCCTGCTGCCGGTGCTCCGGCCGGACATGGACCTGGACTGGGCGTCCTACGAGGGCCCGGAGTCGCTGCGGCCAGGGCCGCGCGGGCTCACCGAGCCGGCCGAGCCCCCGCGGGGCGTCACCGCGGTGTCCCGTGCCGACCTGGTGATCGTCCCGGCCCTGGCGGTGGACCGCCGGGGAGTGCGGCTCGGCCGGGGCGGCGGCAGTTACGACCGCGCGCTGGCCAGGGTGGGCCCGCAGGTCCCGGCGATCGCGCTCCTCTATGACGCCGAACTGCTCGACGAGGTGCCCGCCGCCCCTCACGACCAGCGGGTACGGCTCGTGGCGCGCCCCGAACAGGGAATAACGCGGCTGCCGTATGAGCTACCATTTAGCAGTCCACTGCCGTGAGTGCTAGCGGCGGCGTGCGGAGGAGGGACCAAGTGCCGACGTACGAGTACGCGTGCGCCGAATGCGGGGAGCGGCTGGAGGCTGTCCAGAAGTTCAGCGACGACCCGCTGACCGAGTGCCCGGCATGCAGGGGCAGGCTCCGCAAGGTGTTCTCGCCGGTCGGCATCGTGTTCAAGGGGTCGGGGTTCTACCGGACGGACAGCCGTAGCTCGGCCAACGGGTCGAAGGTGAACGGCTCCTCCTCGTCCGACTCTGCCGCCGCAAGCGAGAAGTCCTCCGGGGCTGATGCGAAGTCGCCGGGCTCGGATTCAGGGTCGTCCGGCACCGACTCGAAGCCAGCGAAGAAAGCCGACACGGGTAAGTCTTCGGCCGCGGGCGCGAAGGTCGCCTGAGCGGCGTGGCCCGCGAAGCCCACGTGGCATCGTGGCTGGCGTGACTCCGTGACCGACGGGCCCAGCATCGGGGTGATCGGGGGTTCGGGGTTCTACTCGCTCCTCGACCATGGCGCGGAGATCAGCGTGGACACCCCGTTCGGGCCGCCGAGCGATGCGGTCGTGACCGGAGAGGTAGCCGGTCGCCGGGTCGCCTTCCTGCCCCGCCACGGACGTGATCACCGTTTCCCGCCGCACCGGATCCCGTACCGGGCGAACCTCTGGGCGCTGCGCTCGCTCGGCGTGCGCCAGGTGCTGGCGCCGAGTGCCGTCGGCTCGCTGACCATGGCCTACGAACCCGGCACGCTCGTGATACCGGACCAGCTCGTCGACCGGACCAGGACCCGGGAACAGACCTACTACGACGCCGACCGTGCGGTGCACGTGCCGTTCGCCGACCCGTACTGCCCGGTCGGCCGGGCCAAGGCTGCCGCCGCCGCCCGCGCCGCGGGCTGGCCGCCTGTCGAGTCGGGCACGCTGGTGGTCATCGAGGGCCCACGGTTCTCCACCAGGGCGGAGTCACGGTGGTTCGCCGCGCAGGGCTGGACCCTGGTGGGCATGACCGGGTACCCCGAGCCGGTCCTGGCCCGGGAACTTGCGCTGTGCTACACGACGCTCGCGCTGGTCACCGACACCGATGCCGGTGTGGCCGAGGGGGAAGGCGTCACCCAGGAGGAAGTCTTCGCCGAGTTCGGCCGCAACGTCGGGCGGCTGCGCGACCTGGTGTTCGCCATCATCGCCGCGCTGCCCGAGCAGCGCGACTGCCCCTGCCCGAACGCCCTGGACGGCATCACCCTCCCGTTCGAGCTGCCCTGAGGCCTCGCGTCCCTGGCTGAAGTGACTGCACGCGGATCGTCCGGATCGGTGCGGCGAGGAGCCCGGCTGGTGGGAGCGTGGCGACTCCTGCCGGCACCGCTCGCGCTAGGTCAGAACCAGAGATGCCGGCGAGCGCTCGAACGTGCTGGACCCCACGCACCAGCCGGCGTCGTCGTGGCACACCGGCAGCACTGGAGAGGAGACGGGCAGGTTCAGCCGCATCGGCCCCGAATCGCGAGGTGTGGCCGCGGGGACGACAGCGGGGCGACCGTCGGGATCACCGGGATGGCGGCGCTTGCCCAGGACTCCTGCTGGCCGATCGAACGTGGCCGGCCGCTCGATGCGGACCACGGTCTGCCGCTCCGCCCGCCACAGCACTCCTTCGCCGGCCCACTCGAAGGCCAGCACCCGTCCGGACAATGCAACGGTCAACGCCGTGAAGCCGTGCCCGACGGGCAGCCCCGGCAACCTCCGGTTCGAGAGGGCGTGGAAGCCGCACGTGCACCCCGGATCGGGGGCGTCGTGGGCGCCTCGGACGCTCCGCAACCGGCACTCGGCCCTGGCGTCCGCCGGATAGCCGGAACCGCCGGTCAGCGGAACGAACAGATCGCCCACTGGCCGGGCCAGCTTGTGGGCCCACACCACCCACAGCCCGTTCACGGTCATGGTCAGATGTTCTTCGAGTTCTTCGGGCAGGCCAGGCCGGGCGTCGGTACCGGCCACGAAGTCCGCTACGAGGCGACCTCCACGGCACATGGCGACCTCTTCTCTCAAGTACCTAACTCGAGGGTAAACCCGGGACCGCTGCGACGTGATCTCGTTCGCTACCTGGAGCGCGATCTCATGCTCGGGCAGGCTGGCACGCCGATGACGATCGTAAGTCTCCGCGTGCTGGCGTGGGATCCGGCAGGCCCGCAATGTGTTCGTTCAACACTGCTGGATAGCAGTCTCAGGTCAGGGTGGCGGCGGACGCTGCACCGGCGCCTCTGTCACACGCGGGCTGGTTAGGGCGCATCCTTGTGCTGGGGGCTCTGGCGGGTGGGTATAGGCAGGAACTGTGCCGGGAATGCCGGCCGGTTTCAGATAGCGGAGGGACTGTGGGTGACATCTATCTGACGGGGCTGGAGGCGAATGCGGCGAACTACGCGCCGCTGACGCCGCTGGTGTTCTTGGACTGGAGCGCGGACGTCTATCCTGGCCGGCTGGCCGTGGTGCATGGCAGACGGCGGTTCACCTGGGCGCAGACGCGGGAGCGGTGCCAGCGGCTCGCGTCGGCGCTGGCGGCGCGGGGCGTGGGCCGTGGGGACACGGTGTCGGTGGTCGCGGCGAACACCCCGGAGATGCTGGAAGCGCACTTTGGGGTGCCGATGACCGGCGCGGTGCTGAACACGATTAACACCAGGCTGGACGCCGCGACGATCGCCTACATCCTCGATCACGCCGAGGCCCGGGTGCTGATCGCCGACCGGGAGTTCTCCCCGGTGGTGGGACAGGCGCTGCGGCTGTGCGAGACAACACCGCTGGTGGTCGACATCGACGACCCCGAGTACGACGGGCCGTGGGATCGGCTGGGGGACGAGGACTACGAGGCCCTGCTTGCTGGTGCGGCGCTGCGGTATGAGCGGGCCGAGCCGGCGGATGAGTGGCAGGCGATCTCGCTGAACTACACCTCGGGAACGACGGGCCGGCCCAAGGGCGTCGTCTACCATCACCGGGGCGCGCACCTGAATGCCGTGGGGAACATCCTGACCTGGGGCATGCCCCGGCACAGCGTCTACCTGTGGACGCTGCCGATGTTCCACTGCAACGGCTGGTGCTTCCCGTGGACGATCGCGGCGAACGCGGGCACGAGCGTGTGCCTGCGCAAAGTAGACGCAGCGGAGATTTTCCGGCTGATGCGGTCCGAAGGCGTCACGCACTACTGCGGCGCCCCCATCGTGCACAACCTGCTGATCAACGCTCCCGAGGAGCTGCGCGAGGGCATCGGCCGGGTGTCTGCCATGGTGGCCGCCGCCGCGCCGCCGGCCGCCATGATCGAGGGCATGGAGCGGCTGGGGTTCGACTTGACCCACGTCTACGGGCTGACCGAAACCTACGGGCCCGCCGCGGTGTGCGCCAAGCACCAGGACTGGGACGGCCTGGACGTGCCCGGGCGGGCGCAGCGCAACAGCCGGCAGGGGGTGCGGTACCAGCTCCAGGACGGGATGACGGTCATCGACCAGCAGGATGGCACCCGCGTGCCCGCCGACGGCAAAACGCTCGGCGAGATCGTCTTCCGGGGCAACATCACCATGAAGGGGTACCTCAAAGACCCAGACGCCACCCGGCAGGCCTTCGCCGGCGGCTGGTTCCACTCCGGAGACCTGGCAGTACTCGAACCGGACGGCTACGTGAAGGTCAAAGACCGCGCCAAGGACGTGATCATCTCCGGCGGAGAGAACATTTCCTCGATCGAGATCGAGGACGTGCTCTGCCGCCACCCCGCCGTCGCCATGGCCGGTGTGGTCGCGCAGCCCGACCCCCAATGGGGTGAGACCCCGCTGGCCTACGTCGAACTCAAACCAGGCACACACGTCACCGAAACGGAGCTGATCGAGTACTGCCGGGCGCGCCTGCCCCACTACAAAGCCCCCAAAACCGTGGTGTTCGCCGAGTTGCCCAAGACCTCCACCGGCAAGATCCAAAAACAGATCCTGCGCGATCGCGCCCGATCCGCCTCCGCCATCGACCAGCCCAGCTAGACCACTCACCCTCAGCGGGATACCACGCTCTGCCGGGGCGCGTGCTCCGTCAGATGCTGGATGGAGCACGGTGGACAGAGCCGGCAGTGACAGCGGGCGGTCCGCGCCTGCCGCTTCCCGGTGGGCTGCGGTGGGAAGGGCGGCGGCGTACGCGGCCGCCATACTCGCCTTCGCCTACGCGCTGGTAAGCCTGTACTGGGCCGCGGGCGGGCATGCTCTCATCGGCACGGTTGGCGGATACGTGCAGCGGTCCGCCGAACGCGGCGGTGCCGCCCCCCTGCTGGCGGCCCTTGCGGCGGCGGTGGCAAAGGTGGCCGGTGGCCTGATCGCGCTCGCGCTGGTGCGCCCGTGGGAGCAGGTGGTCCGGCGCCGGTGGCTGCTGATCGTTTCGGCCGGGGCCAGCGCGCTGCTGGTAGCTTACGGCGGCCTTAGCGTGCTGCTCGGCGCCCTCGTGCTCTCGGGTGCCATCCACCCCGCGGGCAGCGTGGACCGGACGGCGTTGCGCTGGCACGTGGGGGTCTGGGACCTGTGGTTCTTGGCGTGGGGGATCTTTCTCGCGCTGGCTACCATCGGCTACGCGCGGCGGACGGTCAACAGGACGGCCGCATGACAGCATGGCCGGCGACCCACCGCCATCTGCGCGCCGAGGTAACACCAGGCGGCGGTCCACTTGCCCACCGGGTCTGGCTTTGCGCTGCGTTACCGGCACTCACATCAGGCATGCGCGCAGTCCCGCCTGCCGGTCAACGGGCACCGGCCTGGCCTGGCCTGGAGTGTCAGTACGCGCGGCGGCGAGAGCGCCCGGCAAAGGCGGCAATGAGCACCAAGACGGCGCCCACAGCGATCGCAATGTACCCGCGGATGTGATGGTGCCCCTGCCCGGAGGCGTGACCGGGAAAGAAGGAGGGCAATGAGTGGACGGGCTCGACCAGGTAGATGACGCCCACTACCACGGCCAGGATTCCGACTACTACCAACGCGACCCTGACCAATCCCGGCATCTCGGGCCTCCTTCTGCGGCAGCCCCATGCTAGGCGAGAGCGATCCGCCGGGCGGCCCAACGACCAGGAAACCTGCGTTCTGGTGCCTTCGTGTGGCGCCGGGGTGTCCGGCAACAGGTGACCTACACCGCCACCGTCAGCCCCGCTCATACCCGCTCGAGGTAGGCGGCGCGGTCCCAACCGACGTACCCGGTCATCGCCTGGCGTCAGCGGACGGGGCCATGGCGTCAGCGGACGGGGCCATGGCGTCTGCCACGGCCGGGCTGAGCGCCACAGCGTCGGCGTCCGCCGCAGCCGCGTCCCGTAGTTCCTGCAACCGGCGGCGGGATGGCAGCAGCAGGAAGGCCACCAGCGCGCCGACGCCGAACAGCGATGCCGACACCGCGAACGCCACGCTGAAGCCGTGCACCGCGGCGGTGGCCGGCGCGAGCCGTCCCACGTGGTGGGCGGTCAGGTAGGCTGCCGTGGCGGTGAGCGCCACCGTGCTCAGCGCTGCGGTGCCGATCGACCCGCCGACCTGCTGCATGGTGTTGACCAGCGCCGATGCCACGCCGGAGTCCCGCCTGGCCACCCCGAAGGTGGCGGTGTTGATGGCGGGAGCGAAGATCATGCCGAAGCCCAGGCCCAGGGCCAGCAGCGCCGGCAGCACACTGCCCGCATAGGCGGAGGTCACGGTGAGCTGGGTGAGGTAGGCCATCGCGCTGCCGCCGAGCAGCATGCCGGTAGCGATCAGGGCCCGCGGCCCGAACCGGGGCA
>DASXKD010000285.1:0-29364 GCA_036497045.1 Streptosporangiaceae bacterium
CCCCAGGCACCGTGCACCGGGTGCGCCGCGAGCAGCAGCGCGCCGATCATCGCCGAGCCGTTGATGGCACCGCCACCGCCGGACACCGAGCGGGCCGCCTGGCCCGCCACACCGGCGGCACTGCCCGCGCCGGCCACCCGCGACAGCCCGCCGCCCGGCAGGACGTCGGCCGCGGGCAGGACGGCCACCGCGGTCCAGTCCTTGCCGATGACCTGGGCCCCTGAGGTCATGCCCTGGTGATGCTGCGGGGACGCGTAGCCGACCGGCAGGCCCACGCCTTCCGTGGTCACCTTCGCCCCGGGCGGCGGGGTGAAGTTGAAGTTGCTGGCCGCCGGGGTGACGAACGAGATCGCCGTGTAGCCGACCTGGAACACCGGGCTGGCCGTCCCCTTGGCGAACACCTGCACGCGCAGTGGCACGGAAAGGTGCTGCGCGTCCAGCGCGATCGTGATCCTGGCGATCTGCGAGCCGCTGGCCTTCGGTGCCAGGACGAGCTGGTAGGCGGCCTGCCCGGCCACCGTCACGTTGGCCTCCGTGGTCACCAGGGTGCTGCGGCCAGCGACCTTCAGCACCTGCTGCGCGGCCTGCTGCGGGGTCAGCGGGGCCTTCGGCATGACCGGCTCCCTGGCGTGGTCGCCGCGCCCGGCCGGGATCAGGAGCTTGGTGACCGAGTTGGAGTCGCTCTGCCACAGCCACGCGGTGGTCCCGTTGCGGATCAGGTCGGTCTCGCCCATCCGCACCGGGGCGGCGAGGCGCAGCTTCCGTGGCCCGCCGTACCAGATCTTCAGCGTGTGCGACCCGGCCAGCAGCGACGTGATCGAGTTCGGGTTCTGGCTCCCTGGCAGTTGCGGGATGCCAAGCGCGGCGGTCTCGACCACCGTGCCGGTCAGCGGCGGGAGGGCGCTATGGTCACCGGCGACGGCGGCGAGCAGTTGCGCCGGGGTGCGTGACGGCAGCGCCGGAGCGGCCTGCGCGACCGTGATGGCGGAGGCTATGCCGACTCCTGCCACCGCGGCCACGACGCCCACCGGTATCACCCAACGGCCTCGCCGGGAGAACTTCGGGATCGCTGCCATGACAACTCACTCCTCGCTGTGCTGCCGGGTCCCGCGGCGGTCTGCCACCGGGAGTCCCGCTTTTCATTGTGCACGGCGCCGCTGTGGTATCCCTGTGAGCTAAGGCCAATCGGCAAAACGGGCAACGGGGAGCCGAAGCGTGCGTGTGCTCGTGGTGGAGGACGAACGGCGGCTGGCCGCCGCGGTGCGGCGCGGGCTGCAGGCCGAGGGATTCGCCGTGGACCTGGCCCATGACGGCGAGGACGGCCTGCACCTGGCCAGGGAAGGTGCCTACGACGCGCTGGTCCTGGACCTGATGCTGCCGAAGATCTCCGGGTACCGGATCTGCCGCCAGCTGCGGGCCGAGAAGAACTGGGTCCCGATCCTGATCCTGTCCGCCAAGGACGGGGAGTACGACCAGGCCGATGGGCTGGACCTGGGCGCGGACGACTACCTCACCAAGCCCTTCTCCTACGTGGTGCTCGCCGCCAGGCTGCGGGCCCTGCTCCGGCGCGGCGCGCGGCCGCGGCCCGTCCAGTTGCGGGCCGGAGACCTGACCCTCGACCCGGGGACCAGGCAGGTCCGCCGCGGCGAGGCGGCCATCGACCTGACCCCGCGGGAGTTCGCCCTGCTGGAGTACCTGATGCGCCAGGCCGGGCAGGTGGTGTCCAAGTCCTCGCTGCTCGAGCACGTCTGGGACGCCTATGACACCGTGGACCCGAACGTGGTCGAGGTCTACGCGGGCTACCTGCGCCGCAAGATCGACAACCCGTTCGGCCGCCGCGCGCTGCAGACGGTCCGTGGTGCCGGGTACCGCATCGCCGCCGACGGCGGTTAGCGGCGCGGCAGGCGACGGTGGCGGGCGGGGCGGTGGCCGGGCGGGAGA
The DNA here is from genome assembly GCA_036497045.1 of Streptosporangiaceae bacterium. GTDB lineage: Bacteria > Actinomycetota > Actinomycetes > Streptosporangiales > Streptosporangiaceae > DASXKD01. The sequence continues at coordinate 1,942 of DASXKD010000285.1, forward strand.
TGATCGGACCGTGACCTTCTCCGTGTCCCGGTGGTGGCACCGGCGGAGCCTGCGGGCCAGGGTGACCATGACCACAACCGTCGGCCTCGCGGTGGCCCTGGTGGCCGGGGCGATGCTGCTGCGCGGCACGCTCCAGGCCTCCCTCACCCGTGGTGTGGACAGCAGCGCCCGGCAGGGTGGGCAGGAAGTGGCCGCGCTCGCCAATGGGAACCGGCCGCTGCCCGACCCGGTGCCGGTGGTGGCAGGGACGCTCACCGTCCAGGTGCTGGGCCCGGGCGGCCGGATCGTGGATGCCTCGCCGGGCGCCGATCGGCTGGTCCCGCTGTTGCCCCCGGCGCAGGCGGCCGCCGCCGTCCGGACCGGCCGCGCGGTGCTGCTCGACGGGCGCCCGTTCGGCATCCCTTACCTGATGCGGGTGGTGGCGGTCCCGGCCAACGGGCACGAGATCGTGCTCTCGGCCGCCGAGTACACCCAGGTCAACGACAGCATGATGGCGCTGGGCCGGGCCCTGCTCGTGGGCACGCCGGTGCTCTTGCTGCTGCTGGCCGGGGCCACCTGGCTGGTGGTCGGCTCCACGCTGCGGCCCATCGCCGCGCTGCGCCGCGGCGCGCAGGTGGTGACCGCCACCGGGAAGGCCACGGAACTGCCGGTGCCCGAGGCGCGCGACGAGGTCCGCACGCTGGCGATCACGCTCAACGACATGCTGGCGCGCCTGGACGCCGCTGGGCGGCGGCAGCGCAGCCTGGTCTCCGACACCGCGCACGAGCTGCGCAGCCCGATCGCGGGCATCCGCGCCCAGCTCGAGGTGGCGCTTGACCACCCGGAGCAGCAGGACTGGAACCAGACGGGACGGGACGTCCTAGCCGACACCCTGCGGCTGTCCAGGCTCGCCGAGGACCTGCTGGTGCTGGCCAGGCTGGACGAGCACCAGCCACGGACGGGCGCGGGCAAGCCCGTGGACCTCGCCGCCCTGGTCACCGAGGAGGCCGGGCGCAGCACCGGCGGCCGGGTGCCGGTGACGGCTCGGACCACCGGCCCGTGCGTCGTCACCGGCGAGGTGGAAGGGCTGCGGCGAATGCTGCGGAACCTGATCGACAACGCCCTGCGTTACGCCAAGTCCGGGGTAGAGGTGACCGCGCGGTGCGAGGCCGGGGAGGCCGTGCTGATCGTCTCTGACGACGGCCCGGGCATCCCGCCGGCCGACCGCGAGCGGGCCTTCGACCGGTTCGTCCGGCTCGACGACGCCCGCAGCCGGGACGAGACAGAGACGGGCGGGGCCGGCCTGGGCCTGGCCATAGTCCTGGCCATCGCCCGCACCCATGGCGGGTCGGCGTCCCTGGAGGGCGCCACGCCTGGCCTGCGCGCGGTCGTCCGCCTCCCCGCAGCCCCAGACCAGCCCACGCCGTCCGCACCGTCCAGAGCCCCAGCGGCAGCCAGCCCCGGGGCACCGCCCGCGGCCCAAGAACAATCGTGATCATGGCGTAGCAGCCGCTCCAGGCACGCCACTTCCGTGATCACGTGATTCTGTACATACATGTTGTGAACAGAATCACGTGGTCGAGGAACTCAGGGCTGCGGAGATCGTTTGCTGGTGACTACCAGCGGCCCCAGGGAAGGAGGGAAACGACCGCGATCAGGGCGAACAGCAGGGTCAGGTAGGCGATGGACAGGTGGAACAGGCGCATCGAGGCGGGATTGACGCTGGGGCGCGCGATCCCGGCACAGGTTCCTTCGTCCACCTCACGCCCGCCGCCGCCGGCAGTTGCTCCCACGGGGGCTCCCGCGACCACGGCGGCCGGGACCGGTGCGGCGGCCTGGTTGACCCGGGCGTGCAGCCGGTGCGCCTCGGCGAGGAACCAGCCGCCCAGGCCCACCGCACAGACCGCGTAGATCCAGCCGGCGTAGGGCGCGAGGGCCAGGGTCGAGACGACCATCACGTAGGAGTAGATCAGGATCTTGCGGGCCACCACGGTCGCGGGCGCGACCACAGGCAGCATGGGCACGCTGGCCGCGGCGTAGTCGTCGCGGAACTTCATGGCCAGCGCCCAGAAGTGCGGCGGCGTCCAGAAGAAGATGACCGCGAACAGGACGATCGCCGGCAGGCTCACCGTGCCGGTTACGGCCGACCAGCCCACCAGCACGGGGAAGCAGCCCGCGGCGCCGCCGATCACGATGTTGGACGCGGTCCGCCGCTTCAGCCCGATCGTGTAGACGAAGACGTAGAACAAGATGGCGGCGTCGGCCAGGATCGCGGACAGCCAGTTGACCAGGGTGCCGAGCAGCACGGTGGCGGCCGCGCCAAGGACGATGCCGAAGATGAGCGCTTCGAACGGCTTGACCACGGCTATCGGTGCGGGCCGCGCCAGCGGGCGGCGGGAGGTACGCCGCATCATGGCGTCGATGTCGCGGTCGATGTAGCAGTTGATCGTGTTCGCGCTGCCGGCGGCCAGGGCACCGCCGGCCAGCGTCACAAGCAGGATCCTGACTGACGGCAGTCCCCGGTCCGCGAGCAGCATCGTGGGAATGGTCGTGACCAGCAGCAGCTCAATGATCCTGGGCTTGGTCAGCGCAAACAGGGATGACGCCATCGCCTTGACGGAGCGGCGCCCGGTGACAGGGATCGCGGTCAGGGTGCCCGCGGAGACTTCCGGCACGCTCAGCCCTCGTTCTTCGGCGGCTCAAGGCCGGTGATCGTACCGGTGTCCACGGCGGGCGGCATGGCCGGCCGGCCAGGCGCGGCGGTCTCGGGCATCGCGGTGGCGATCGTCGGGCGCAGTTGCAGCTGATACCGGTGGCCGGGAACCAGATGCGGCTTGGTGTAGACGATGTACAGGGCCGCGCCCACCACAATGAACAAGGTCACGGGGAACGCGAACGTCAGGATGGCCCCGCCGTAACTCCAGTCACCTGTCGACGACGCGGCGATCAATCCATGCACTCCAGCCTCCAGCTGCGCATTTGACTGTCATCTCAGGCCGGGCCGGGATGGCCAGGCCGGCTTGGCTGGCTTGAGCAACCGGTCCAGGCCGCTTGCCAAGGCTTGCGCCTCCTCATCGTTCAGCCACCTGATGAGCAGGGCCACACCGGCGGTGACGTAGACGGGGAGCACGAGCACCCACAGCACCGCACCACCAGTCTGCTGGTCATACAACACGCTTAGCACGTGGTGCCCGGCCCCGATGTAGCTGGGGTAGGCGACACCGTAACCGAACACGAGCACCATGCCGAGCACCGTGCCCACGACGACCGTCGCGGCCAGCAGCATCACCCGGCGCAGCGGCGGCAGCACCGGGCTCAGCGGCCGGGAGCCGATGAGCTGGAGCCAGAACGCCATACCCAGCCCAAGGTAGGACACCACCTCGGCGGCATACACGACGGGGTACCGTAGTGCGCCGTCGTACAGCGGCGGCAGATGCCAGCCACACCAGGCCACGTTGAACGCGATGACCGCACCCACCGCCAGCCGGGCCCGGCTGGCGGCCAACCGCGATCCGGTGCCGGAATCCCCGGCCTGCCGCGGCCCCACACCGCCGACTAGTGGCCGCCGGAACTCCAGCCCGCGGCGCAGCACGAGCCAGGGCGCCCCGAGTACCAGGAACGCCGTGGCCACGTTCGCCAGCAGGATGTCCTGCAGCGACCGGACCCAGATGTAGAGGTGCGACCAGTAGGCCAGCGGGGACAGCAGGGCGAGGACCACCGCGAGCAGCCCGCCGTAGAAGGCCGCCGCCTCCCAGCCCAGCCCGCGCGGGGTGCCCTCGCCCGTCCGCCTCGCGTCGCCGGCCACGCCGCGCAGGCCGCGCAGGTGCACGGCGACCACGACGGCAACCACGGCAAGGACCGCGGCATTAGCCGACCAGTGCGAGACAACCACGTTCATGACGACCACGGCCACCGGCCGGCGATGAGGCCCTCCGGGCGAGCCGCTGCCTCCTTAAGGAATCACGTAGAACAGAACCCAGAACAGTACCGCGACGATGGCCAGGAAGTTCCACACGGTGGCGAACCCGGACAGCGACGACTGGAAGCGCTGGACCGCGAACGCTTCCTTGTAGGTGGGCGGTTGCTCCACGAAGGAGATGGCCGGGATGAAACGTGCCCGGGCGAGCAGCGTCTCCAGCCAGATCATGGCCGCCAGCAGCACCACCACGAACACCGGGTAGAACCCGGTGAACACGCTGGAAAAGCCCGAACTGCCCGGCCAGAACGGAAGGAAGAGCAGTTCCAGGATCTGCAGCACGATCGCCGCGACGCCAAGCAGCAGTGCGATCACCGCGCCGATCTGCCACAGGCCCTTGTCGCCCGCCTTGATCTGCTGCAGCGCCCAGTAGTGGATCCCCGCGCTGACCAGGACCGCGAGCATGATCACGGTGCCATAGATCATGGACGGCGGGTGGTAGCCCGAGCCCATCCACCTCCCGGAGGAGTTGACCGAGCGCAGGTAGAAGTAGGCGAACATGAACGAGCCGAACAGGAAGCACAGCCCGCCAATGGCCAGGCGCGTCGCGGTCCATGCGGCGTTGAGGGCGGCCTCGTGGTAGAAGCCTTCCTCCTCGGTTTCCCGGCTCAGCCCGGAGGCGCCCGTGGTTGTTGACTCGGCCATGGCTAAGCCTCCACTCCTGCGCCGGCGCCCGCGTAGGCGGCGCTGACGACGCCGACCGGCGGATTCAGGTCAGCCACCGGCGGCGCATCCTTCACGCCGTACTCGTAGGGACCGGACAGAATCACCGGAATGTGCTCGAAGTTCTCCGGTGGCGGCGGCGAGGAGACCTGCCATTCCAGCCCGCGGGAGTTCCACGGGTTGCCGACTTCCTTCTCGCGCCAGACCAGCGTGGACATGACGAAGTTGATCAGGAAGATCAGCAGCGATCCGCCCAGGCAGAACGCGGAGATCGAGACCCAGTCGTTGAGCGTCTGCAGGTTGCGCGCGTACTCGAACACCCGCCGTGGCATGCCCATCATGCCGAGCGCGAACAGTGGCAGGAAGGTCGAGTTGAAGAAGATGAACATGGTCCAGAAGTGGATCTTGCCGAGCCGTTCGTTGAGCTTGATCCCCATCATCTTGGGCAGCCAGTAGTAGATACCGGCCATGAAGGCGAAGATCAGCCCGCCCATGATCGTGTAGTGGAAGTGGGCCATCACGAAGAATGACCCGTGCTCGGTGGTGTCCGCGGGCACGTCGGAAAGGAACACGCCCGAGACGCCCCCGATCAGGAAGTTGAAGTACATCGCCAGGCAGAACAGCATCGGGACGGTGAACCTGATCTTCGCCTTCCAGAAGGTCCCGAGCGCCACCAGGTAGATGAACCCGGTGGGAATCGAGATCAGCTCCGTCGTCAGCATGAACAGCGGCCGCATGTCCGGGTTGATCCCGCTGTCGAACAGGTGGTGCTGCCACACGAAGAAGCTGAGCAGGGCCACGCCGATCATGCCCGCCGCGGCCGTCCGGTAGCCGAACAGCGGCTTGCGGCACATGACCGGAATGATCTCCGACACCACGCCAAACCCCGGCAGCGCCAGGATGTAGACCTCCGGGTGCCCGAAGAACCAGAACACGTTCTGGTAGAGGTAGCTGCTCCCGCCGAGCTGGTTGGCGAAGAACGCGGTCTGGAAGGTCCGGTCGCTGATCATCATGTACATCCCGGCCACCAGCACGGGCACGGCCAGCACCTGGAGGAAGGAGACGGTGAACATGGACCAGACGAACATCGGCAGCCGGCTCCAGCGCATGCCCGGCGCCCGGTAGTTGATATAGGTCACGATGATGTTGAAACCCGCGAGGATCATCGAGATCCCCATGAGGCCGAACGCGATCGCATAGGTGTCCATGCCCGGCCCGGTCTGCAGGCTCAGCGGGGCGTAGCCCGTCCACCCGGTGGGGAAGCCGCCGAGCAGGACCCCGGACAGCAGGATGACGTAGGCGGCCGGGGTCAGCCAGAACCCGATCGCCTCGATCCGCGGGAACGCCATCCGCTTCGACCCGATCATGAGCGGCGCGAAGTACTGGCCGAACGGCCCGAGCACGACCGACGACATCATCATCATCATCATGGTGCCGTGCTCGCCGACCACCATGAGGTAAGCGCTCGAGCTCATCAGGTGGTAGGTCGGCGACAGCAGCTCACTCCTGATCGCCATGGCGAACAGGCCGCCGGTCAGGAAGTACGTGATCATGCCGAACAGGTACTGGATGCCCACGACCTTGTGGTCGAGGGTGTACCTGAAGTACTTCGCCAGGCCGCCAGCAGGCTCATGCACGACCTCGCGCAGCGGCTTGCCGAGCATGAGCCGGCCGAGGTCGTTGAACACGCCGAGGCCGGCCAGCCAGCCGACCACGCCGAGCACGTAGCCCAGCACGATCGGCACGTCGTTGTTGCCTGCCAGGGCGTTCTGCGAATAGTCGTAGGTCAGTGCGTTGCCGAGCCAGTGACCGAGGAGGTAGCCGATTATCCCGCCGATGATGCCGGTGTGCACGGCCGGCCTCATCCACCAGGGACGACCGTTCTCCTGACCACCCGCGACGGGCTCCATCCGGCCCGCGCCTGGCTGAATCTCGATGGCCATCCGGTCACCTCTTCTTCGGACTGAACGCGGTAGTGGCTATCTGCGGGCTGGCCGCCGTCCGCGGCCGAGTGCCGATCATGGCGTCACCGGATCCTGTGGCGGGTAGTAGTAACCGGGCGCGCCCGTGATGCCGTCGATCTTGACGATCGAGGCCCCGAGCTGCGGGATCACGGTCGGGTCGTAGGTGAGGGAGTAGGGCGGCAGCGCGCGGAGGATCCCGTTGCGTGCCTGCGTGAGCTGCATGCTGCGCGCCCAGAGGCTGAACGCCGCCGGCGACACGATGTGGCCGTAGTTGTACATGGCGCCGTGCCACAGGCCGCACAGCTCGTTGCAGCGCACCGTGAAGCTGCCCAGCTGATTCTTGGTGGTGGTGTAGGCGACGTTGTCCACGCCTGGGTTCGCGTCGGCCTTCACGCCAAGCTGGTAGGCCCAGAAGCTGTGGATCACGTCCAGCGACGTGACGTGGAACTCCACCGTCGTATTGGCCGGCAGCACCAGCCGGGCGCTCTCCATGCCACCGAACTGCGGGTAGCGGTAGCTGAACACCCACTGCTGGCCGATCACCTGCACCTCGAGCATGTGCGAGGTGTTGGGCTTCCAGATCGGCGCCGGCCCTTCACCAGCGCCGGCGCCGGCCGGCACGATCAGCTCGACCGTGCCGAAGACGAACAGGCCGAGCACGATGACCGCGGTAGCGCCGATCCAGGTGGCCTGGATCTTGGCGTTGCCGTGGATCGGCGGGCCGTCCTCCTCGTCACCCGCGCGGTGGTGCCAGTTGACCAGCGCATATGCGGCGTAGGTCCAGACGAACAACAGGACCGGCGCGGCTACGACGGCCATGACCGCGATGTCGAACTGCTGGTGCTCGGCGGACGAGGTCATGGTGCCGGGGGGCATGTGCGGCTTCCACACGAACCAGATGAGGATGTCGGCGATCACCGCCAGGGGCAGCCAGATCACGAAGATCCACAGCCCGTGCCTTCTTTCGGCCGGTGCGCTGGCCGCGGGGGCCTCGGGAGTGGCCATCAGGCTCTTACCTCCATGTTGCCGGTCATGAAACCGATGGTCTGCATCGGGCCACCATTGCCGTCGATGTAGCCGCCGCCGCACGGGACCAGGCACTGCCAGCGGAAGATGCCGCCGTGGTCAGGCGCCTTGAAGCTGAACGTCTCCACGGCATGGGGCCCGGACGTGCAGGGCGAGACACCGCACAGGTTGTTGGCCGAGTCAATGGCGCCCGGCGAGGCGACCGGGACGAACAGGTGCAGGGCCGGGATCGCGAAGGTGTGGCCGACCGTGCAGCCCGCCCAGGAGTTGATGACGGAGACGTTCCGCGGCCGCGTGGCCACGCCCTTGTTGTTGACGACGCTCAGATTGACGGTGCCGCCGATCGTGCCCTGGACCTGGCTCCAGTAGTTGTTCCGCAGCGGCGTGCAGCCGTCGTATCCCAGGATCGTCATGTGGACCGTGGTGCCTTTGGGTATGGAGAAGAGCGTCGTGTGCACCCACACCTTGCTGGACGGGTCCTGGACGAAGTAACTCACCCATTGCGGCTGGCTGGCTGTGTTGTTCTGCGGGTCCTCCTGCAGCATGACGTTGACCACCCCGCCGGAAGCGTTATAGGTGACCGTCGGCGGGCTGGCCAGCAGGTAATGGACGACGATGAATGCCGCACCGACGACCACTGCCGCGAACGCGACGAGCAGGGCCGTGATACGGACCGGCAGAGACACCAGTCACCACCTCACTTCTTCGCGACGCGCGGGCGCACGCGACTGGGCCGGCCGCGGTCATCCCCAGGACCCCGGCCGGAGGTCTGTTACGAGCCTGATCTTCCGAGCATCCGTGCCCGCCGGCAACACCACGGCGATTCAATGACGAAATTGTCATGATCATGGCATCCTGGCAGCTAACGGCGCCCGGTTCACCGCACGTAGATATGACACTGTGTCATCAGCCAGTTACCCAGGTCGTACATGGTCCACCCTTGAACAGGGTCGGCCCGACCTTCCGGAGGCCCGGACTGACCGGTTTTGGGTACATCGGGGTGACGGAACTGCAATGGTTTGCGAAAAGCTGGCGGACCACGGCGCCGGCGGGTTTGACCAGACGCCAGCGGGCGATGGATCCTCAGGGAAGGAGCCACGCTCGCGCCCCTGTCACCGGCCCTGACCGGGCCGCCGGCACCCCGGCGCGGGCACGGCGAAATGACGAGACTCCCATGACGACGACGATGGAGCAGACCAAAGGCCCGGGAGGACCGCGCATACTGCTCGTGGAGGACGAGCCCAGGATCCGCGACTTCATCACGCGCGCACTGGTCACGGCCGGCTACGAGGTGACCCCGGCGGGCTGCGGCACCGAGGGGCTGCGGCTGGCCCAGGCCAGCGACTACGACCTGGTCATCCTGGACCTGATCATGCCGGACATCGACGGGCGTCTCGTGCTCGCCCAGGTGCTGCGGGAACGCCGCGAACAGGCCGTCCTTGTGCTGTCCTGCCTCGCCGACGTGACCACCAAGGTGGACTGCCTGGAACTGGGCGCGCAGGACTACCTCACCAAGCCCTTCTCCTTGGCCGAACTGCTGGCCCGGGTGAGAGTCAGGCTGCGCGCGGAGCCGCATGCCGCCAACGAGGTGCTCAAGGCCGGCGAGCTGATCCTGGACGTGGGCCGGCTGGAGGCCAACATCGGCCACGGCGCGGTCCCGCTGACCAGGCTGGAGTTCCTGCTGCTGCGGGAACTAATGGAGCACCCGGGCCAGTCGGTGGGCAAGGGCCAGTTGCTCGCGTCGGTCTGGGGCTACGACTTCGACCCCGGCTCCAACGTGGTGGACGTCTGTGTCCGGCGGCTGCGGTCCAAGCTGGGCTTCGAGCTGATCAAGACGGTGCGTGGTGAGGGTTATCAGCTCGCCTCGTGACAGCCCGTTCCCCCGGCATCCGGCCCATACCTGGCCGCCGCCGTGGCCGTGGCACATGCGCTGGCCGCACCGCCCGCCCGGGCTGCGCTGGCCGCTGCACCGGCCCCGCTTCCACCACGGGCGGGTCGCCTGGGTGGACGTGGCCTGGGTGGTCTTCTCGCTGGCCAACCTCGCGGCGATCGTGATCTTCTCGCACTGGGAGACGGTCCCGTTCCACTTCATCTGGATCACCCTGACGCTGCTCTACGGGTTCCGGGTCTGGTCCACCCGGCCGACCGCCTGGGTGCTCGCGGTGGTCATGATCACCACCGCCGCGGCGATCGGCTGGGACGTCCACCGGGGCGCCCAGACGGTCGACGAGCTGAACGAGGTCCCGCTGATGGCGGCCATGTTCTGGCTGATGGTCTGGCATGCGCAGCGCAGGCTGGCCGCCGACAACGAACGTGATCTGGTCAGCGACGAGAACGCCCGGCTGCTCGCCACCCAGCGGCGCTTCCTCCAGGACGCCTCGCACCAGCTCCGCACGCCCATCACGATCGCGCTCGGCCACGCCGAACTGCTCGCCGGCGACCTGGCCGGGCACCCGGAGGCACGGGACATCAAGGTGGTCGTGGGCGAGCTCACCAGGCTCCGCCGCCTCGGCGAGCGGCTGCTGATGATCGCCGCGTCTGAGGATCCGGACTTCCTGCGCCCCGAGCCGGTCGCGCTGGACCGGTTCGCCCTGGAGTCGTTCCACAAGTGGCTGCCCACCACGGCGCGGCGCTGGACGCTGGGGCGGCTGGATCCCGTGCTGGTCACCGCCGACAGGGAACGGCTGGGCCTGGCCCTGGACGCCCTGCTGGAGAACGCGGTGCGGCACACCACCACGGGCGAGGAGATACAGCTCTCGGTGCTTCGTGACCACGACGGCAGGACCGCTCGTATGATCGTCGCGGACCGGGGTGAAGGTATTGCGCCCGCCGAGCTGGACCGGATCTTCGACCGGTTCCGCTCCGGCTCCGCGCTCTCCGGCACCAGGGGCACGGGCCTGGGCCTCGCGCTGGTACGGGCGGTGGCCCGCGCGCACGGCGGCGAGGTGCGGGTGCACAGCGCCCCGGGCGAGGGAAGCGAGTTCGAGCTGGTGCTGCCGGTTCGCCGGCCGGCCGGGGAACCCCCCGGCGCGGAGGGCACGCCCGAAGCCAGGCCGGCGCTGCAGGCCGGCGGCGTTTTGGCCCCGGGACGGACGACCGTGGAGGAGCTGTGACCCCGGAACCAGGCTCGGCACCGGAACCAGGTGCCACGACACCGGGCCCAGGCGTGCCGCCGGTCCCAGGTGCGCCGGCGGATCCAGGTGCGCCGGCGGAGCCAGGCTTGGCGCCGGGCCCAGGTGTGCCGGCGGAGCCAGGTGCGCTGCCGGGCCCGGCGGTGCTGCCCGCGCCGGGCGGGCCAGGGCGGTTCCAGGCGCTGCGCCGCCCCCGGGTGCTCGTGCCGGCCGCGATCGCCCTCGTCGTCCTCGTGGCGCTCGCCGTGGCCGGGGCCACGGTGGGCACCGGCGCCGCCGCGCCGCACAGCCTGGGCAAGGCCAAGAACTTCACGCTCGGCGTGCTCGGCCAGCCGGGCAGGCAGATCTCGCTACAGTCGATGGCGAACCGCCCCGTGATCGTGAACTTCTTCGCGTCCTGGTGCGCGCCGTGCCAGCGGGAGACACCGCTGATCGCCCGGTTCTACCGCGACTCCGGGGGCCGTCCGGCGATCATCGGGATCGACGTCAACGACTCGGGGTCCGCCGCCATGAAATTCGTCCGCAAGAGCGGCGTGACCTACCCGGTGGTCGCCGACCCGGCACCGATGAAGGCCGCGATCGCCTACAACCTGCCCGGGCTGCCGGCCACCTTCTTCCTCAACGCGCGCCACATCATCGTGAAACGCGTCTACGGGCCGGTCACGCAAGCGGAGCTGACCACCGGCACTCGCCTGATGACCGCGAAGGCCAGCTGAGGAGGAAGCGATGCAGAGCCCGCCACGCACGGATCCGCCGTACGTCCCGATCCGGCACACCGCCTGGCCAGTCCGCCGGACCCCGCGCTGGTGGTTCGCGGCCGGGGCGGTCATCGTGGTCGCGGGCGTGCTCGTCGGGATCGCCGTGCACCCGTCCAAGTCGCAGCGCGCCGCAGACCTGAACGGCTTCCTGACCGACATGAAGACCGACATCCAGTCCTGCGCGGGCGGCGTGCGGGACTCGCTCACGGCGCTGCGCTCGATCGAGGCGGGCACCGAGCACGACGTCGGCACCGCGACCGGCATCGCCACCTTCGGGGCCAGCAACTGCTCCCCGGCCAACAACATGCTGCTTGACGACCTGGTCGGGTACCAGGTCCAGGAGTCGCTGTCCTCGTTCCGCCTGGACCGGGTGGTCTACGGGCTGGTGGACTGGGCCACCCCGGACGCAGCGCGGGTGCAGACCGACGTGGCCGCCATCCTGCGCGCACACGGCGCGGCCCGCTTCGCCGCGACCACCAAGCTGACCAGCGACCTCAAGGTCCTGGACGGCCAGCGCGCCTACCTCGACAAGATCATGATGGCCGCGATATCGGCAACCGGAGCGAGCGGAAGGCCGCCCCCGCTGCCCGGTTAACGCAGGCCGATGTCCTCCAGGGCCATGCTGAACGCGGTTTCCCAGGTGGCGGCGAACCGGGCGGCACCCGGTGACGGCGGCTTCACCCGGTCCAGCGCGGCCAGGGCACACCTGACCATCTCCGCGGGCCGGGACGAGGCCACGTCGGCGTTGCCCAGCTCCAGCTCGTGCTGGAGATTGTCGCGGCCGTGCCCCTGCACCACGTCGAGCAGCAGCAGCGAGCGGCCGACCGTGCGCGCCTCCGCGCAGGTGTCCCCGGAACTGGTGATGACCAGGTCCGCGGCGGCCATCAGCACCGGGATCTCCTCGGTGTAGCCGAACACGTGCAGCCGCGGCCGCTGCCGCGCGGCCGCGCGCAGCCGGTTCTCCAGCTTCACGTTGCGCCCGGCGACCGCAAGCACCTGCACACCGGCGTCGGCGAGCGCGGCCGCGGCGGCCGCGACCGGCCCCAGGCCCCAGGCACCGGACATCAGCAGTATGGTGCGGTCGTCCACGGGCAGCCCGAGTCCGGCCCTGGCCTGCTCCTGGGCCGGCGGGTCGTAGAACCCGGGGCGCACCGGCGACTCGACGACCCTGACTCTCGCCCGGGGCTGGTACCTGCGCACCGCGGCCTCGGCCACCGTCGAGGTGACCAGGTACAGGTCCACGTTCGGCTGGACCCAGAGCCGGTGCGGCGTGACGTCGCTGCACAGCACCACGTGGCTCATGGCGGGGTAGGAGTCGGCGAGCACGCTCACCGCGGACGCGGCCGTGGCGAACACCGACACGGCCAGGTCGGCGGGATGCGCGTCGAGGTACTCCCGCAGCCGCGGCACCAGTTGCCGCCGTGCCCCGGCGTCGGCCAGCAGCGCCAGCCGGCTCCCCGGGCGCAGCGCGGCGAAGTGGAACGCGTCGAACAGGCCCGGCGTGGCCAGCATGGTGCGGAACACCACCTCCCCCGCCGCCCCGCCCCGCGGGCCGAGCAGCCGCATGGCGTCCAGGGTTTGCGTGTCCCAGCCCCGCGCCGTCAGCGAGGTGGCACACGCCCTGGCGTGCATCTCGTGCCCGGCGCCGAGCGAGCCGGACAGCAGCAATGCGCGCCGGCTCATGGCGGATCCGGGACCGGCCCCGGACGGGCGCCCGCACCCGGGGCCCCGGCCTGGCCGAGCCAGTCCAGGTAACGCCGGACCCCGGTCACGAACGGGGTTTCCGGCGACCAGTCGAGCAGCTCTTTCGCGGTCCGGTTGGACACGCTGACGCCCTGGTAATCGGCGTCGCGGGCCGGAGCGTAATGCACCGGAACAGGCCCGATCAGCTGCTGGACCGTTTCAGCTATTTCGCGGACAGAAACCGGCGTCCCGCCTTCGAGCGCCAGCACCTGCCCCGCCGCCGCCGGGGCGAGCGCGCGCACGTGCGCGTCGGCCAGGTCCTCCACGTACACGTAGTTGCGCTGCTGCTCGCCGGTGCCCGCGATGGTGAGGGGCCTGGACTCGAGCACCGCCTGGACGAACCGGGCGACGACAAGCTCTTCGCGCATCCGCGGCCCGTAGGGGATGCCGTAGCGCAGGATGGTGAACTCCTGGCCGTACATCTCCTTGTAGCTGTGCACGAGCAGTTCCGCCGCGAGCTTGGTTGACACGTACACGTGCCCGGCGCTGCGCAGGTCGACGGGGAAGTCCTCGGACAGTTCACCGGTGCCCTGCGCCGCCCCATAGACCCACACCGTGCTGGCCAGGATCACCCGGCCGCAGGAGTGGTGCCTGGCCGCCTCAAGGACCCGCGCCGTGCCCTCCACGTTGAGCCGGACCGCCCACACCGGGTCGGCCGCGACCTCGTTGACGTTGGACGCCCCGGCCAGGTGGAACACCGCGGCGCAGTCAGCCACGGCCGCGCCGAGGCCCGCCTGGTCGAACAGGTCCACTTCAACGTAGGCCGCGCCCGGGTTGCGCCACCGCGGCTGCACGTCGATGACCCGCACATCGTGACCGGCTCGCACGAGCTGGTCCACCACGTGGGAGCCGATGAAACCCCCACCTCCAGTTATGGCTAGCTTCACGACCGCCCTTTCTCGTGTGCTTTACCGGCCCCTCCCATACGGCCGGCACCCCTGGGCTGCCCGGCCCCCGGGCAGCGCTGCCTCCCGGGACTATCCGCCCGGGAGCGTCTCGTGCACCGCGGTGATGGCGGTCAGCACCTCGTCGACCTCCGCGTCGCTCATGTCTGAATGGACCGGCAGGCAGATGTGCCTGGCGGCGATGTCCTCGGCCACGGGCAGCGAAGGCCCGGCGTATTCCGCGAGCACCGGCTGATGGTTGAGCGGCAGGTCGTACACCTCGCCGGAGAGCCGGACCCCGTACCGGTCACGCAGCTCCTGCTTGACGGCGGCCCGGTCGGTGCCCGGCGGCAGCAGCACGATGTACTTGTAGACGTTGCCGCGGCTGCCGGGCGCCTCGGCCAGCGGGGTGAGCCCGTCCAGGACGCCCAGTGCCTTGTCGTAGGCGGCGGCGACCTCGCGCCGGCGGGAGATGAACTCCTCCATCCGGCGCAGGTGCACAAGACCTGTCACCGCGTGCAGCTCGCTCATCCGCCAGGCAGAGCCGAGGCGCACGTGGTGGTTGGCGGTGAAGGCACCCTTGCCCTGGTCACGATAGATCTTCGCCTCCTCCTCGACGTGCTCGGAGGCGCTCACCAGCATGCCGCCCTCGCCGCTGGTCACCACCTTCGTCGGATAGAAGGAGAAGGCACCGCTGGCCCCGAACGAGCCCGCGAACCGGCCGTCCAGCGTGGACCCGTGCGCGTGCGCGGCGTCCTCGACCAGCGCGACCCCCCGCTCGTCGCACAGCTCGCGCAGCCCGATGATGTCCGGGCTGATCATCCCGCCGATGTGGACGTGCACGACCGCGGCGGTGCCCGGGGTCAGCGCGGCCGCCACGGTGTCCCTGCTGAGCGCGAGCGTGCCGGCTTCCACGTCGGCGAACACCGGGCGCCCGCCCGCCTGGAGGACTGCGGCGGCGCTGGCGTAGAAGGTGTTCGCCGGCACCACCACGTCCCGGCCGGCCACGCCCGCCACCTGGAGGGCGATGTTCAGCGCCGAGGTGCCGCTCGAGGTCGCGACGGCGTGCGCGGCGTCATGTGCGGCGGCGAATGCCGCCTCAAAGCGCCCGGTGTACGGGCCCAGCGTGAGCGCCCCGCTGGCCAGGATCTCCATGACCGCAGCGGCTATCTCCGCCCGGTCCGCGGGGGGGAACACAACACGTGCAGCTGGCACTCCCAACGGATGGCCCCTTGCTAGTTAGGCCGGGGCCGGCCGCCCCGCGTCTGGTCACCGGTCGTGCTTCGGGTATCGTCCCGACCTTGCCATCATTCCAGTAGAAATACGGCGCGGCAGGCGTCCGCCCCAGTGTGTCGCCCGCACGGGACAAGATCGCAGGCCAGGGGCCATGAGGCAGGTGTGACAGGTGTTCTCCGACAGCGCAGGCCCGCGGGCGCCGTCCCGGCCGGCCACGCTCGCCACGGTGGCGCTGGCGCTCGGCGGCCTGGCCGTCGCCCACGCCGGCCCGGGCGTGACCGCGCTCGGCCCACTGCGGCGGCGGTTCTTCCCCCGGCTGGCCGGGCAGGGCCGGGCCGATCACGTGGCGGTCACCTTCGATGACGGCCCCGACCCGGCATGGACCCCGGCGTTCCTCGAGGTCCTGGCCAAGTGGCAGGTGCACGCCACGTTCTTCATGCTCGGCTCGATGGCGGCGCGCGAGCCGGGGCTCGCCGCCGAGGTCGCCGGGGCGGGCCACGAGGTGGCCGTACACGGCTGGGCACACAGGTACACGGTGCTGCGCAGCCCCTGGGCGGTGGCGGACGACCTGGCCAGGGCCAGGGATGCGGTGGCCGGCGCGACCGGGGCGCAGCCGCGCTTCTACCGCCCGCCCTACGGCGTGCTGAGCAGCGGGGCGCTCGCCGCCGCGGGCCGGCTCGGGCTCACCCCGGTGCTGTGGACCTGCTGGGGCCGGGAGTGGACGGCCGGTGCCACGCCCCGCTCGGTCTGGGCGACGCTCGCCGGAAACCTGACCGGAGGCGCCACAGTCCTGTTGCACGACTCCGAATGCACGTCCCCGCCCGGCTCGGTCACCGCGGGGCTGGGCGCACTGCCGCTACTACTCGAAGAATGTGCAATACGCAGCCTCGTGGCCGGCCGCCTCGCCGAGCACGGCCTGGTTTCGTGATCGCCCTTCCGCAGCTCAGGTGGCTGCCGCAGGGACGCGCGGCCCGCGCTGCGGGAACATGCCAGCGCCGGGATAGCGTTGTTCCCGATGGTCGGCCAAATCGCCCGGACAGGTGCCGCACCTGGTGCTCGGTTGTCGGGCGGAAACCCTGAGGAGGCGTTCAGGTTGCCTCCAGGGGCATGGTGCTAACTGGAACTTGCGCTTAGCCAGGGTCACGGTGGGAATTGCCGTGCCGGGTGACTGTACGAAGCGGCTTACGCTTCTTCCAGGCAGAGGTGATGATGATGGCCGAAGGTCAGGGCAACGGGCACGACTCGCCGGAGCGCGAAAGCGCCTGGCAGCCGTCCGCTCCCCCGGGCGGTGATCCTGGTGACGGCACGCCGGAGCCGGACACCGAGTCCGGCGCGGCCGATCCCGGTGCGGCCGATTCCGGTGCGTCCTGGCTGCCGTTCAGAATGACTTCCCCCGCCGAAGAGGCCGCCCAGGCGGCTGCGGCCCAGCCTGCCGCTGGCACACCGCCGGCTCCTGGCACACCGTCGGCCTCTGGCGCGCCGGCGGCGTCCGGTGCCGTGCCGGCGCCGGGTGCACAGCCCGCCCCCAGTTCGCAGCCCGTCCCCGGTGCCCAGCCCGTCCCCGGTGCCCAGCCGGGTGCCGGCCCGCAGGCCGCGCCCCGTCAGCCCGGATCCGGCCAGCCGGGACCGGGAACTCCCGGCCAGGAGCCCCAGCCGCTGGGCGGACTGTCCTCGCCCTGGGAGGCCCAGCCCGGCAGCCAGCCGACGGCTCCGCCGCAACAGCCCTGGACGGCGCCGCCCGGCCAGGCCGGGCAGGGCACCCAGCCCGCTCCCGGCACCCAGACCTATGGCACGCCGCCACAGTCCCCCCACGGCGCGCCGCAGCCCACCCAGCCGATTTACGGCTCGGCGCCCGGCTACGGTGCCCAGCCTCCGTACGGCACGCCTGCCTATGGTGGCCAGCCGCCCTACACCGCACAGCCCGGCGGCCAGCCGCCCTACACCGCACAGCCCGGCGGCCAGGCGTACTACGCCGGCCAGCCCCCGTACCCCGGTCAGCCGCCGTACCCAGGCCAGGCGCCCTACGGCGAGCAGCCGCACGGCAGCTGGCAGCCGCAGCCCGGCCCGGTGCCGCCGCTCCCCGGCGAACTGCACGGTGCGCTGCCCCCGGGCGGTGAGAGCCACTGGGCCCCGCCCGGCAGTTACGGGCAGCCCCCCGCGGGACCGCCGCCCTCGCGCGGTCCGATGAGCCGTGCCCTGGTCTACGTCGTGGTCGCGGTGCTTGCCGCGGCGGTCGGCGCGGGCGCGGTGTTCGCGTTGCGCGGCTCGAGCGGGGCGGCACCGTCCTCCCCGGTCGGCGCGCAGGCCATCCCCCAGCCCAGGGCGAACGCCGGCGCCGGCGCTCGCTCGGGCAACCTGAGCACCTCCGTGGCCCGCAAGGTCGACCCCGGCCTCGTGGACATCACCTCCTACGTCCACTACCAGCAACAGGTCTTCGAGGGCACCGGCATGGTGCTGTCCTCCAACGGCCTGGTGCTGACCAACAACCACGTCATCAAGGGCGCCACCCGGGTGACCGCGCAACTGGTCGCCGGCGGGCGCAAGTACACCGCCCAGGTGGTGGGCACCGACAACGCGCAGGACGTCGCGCTGCTGCGGCTGGAGGGGGCGTCGGGGCTGGCCACCGTCACAACCGGTGACTCCAACAACGTCCGGCTCGGCGACACCGTCGTGGCGCTCGGCAACGCGGGCGGCAGCGGCGGCCTGCCGACCGTGACCAGTGGGACGATCACGAACCTGAGTCGCACGATCACCGCCAGCGACGCGGGCTCGGGCGCGGCCGAGCAGCTGACGCACATGTTCCAGACCAACGCCCCGATCGCCGAGGGCGACTCCGGCGGTGCGCTGGCCAATTCCGCGGGCCAGGTGATCGCCATGAACACCGCGGCGAACAGCCAGAACATCGGCGGGGCCGGCACCGCCCAGGGCTTCTCGATCCCGATCGACCGGGCCCTGCTCATCGCCAGGCAGATCGCCGCTGGTCACGGCAGCAGCACGATCCAGATCGGTCAGCCCGCGTTCATCGGCATCGCGATCGCCAGCGACCCGAGGAGCAGCGCGCCAAGCAGCTCCAGCAACCCGCGGACCCAGCTGGGCCAGCTTCAGCAGCTCGCCCAGGGCAACTTCTCCGGCATCAACTCCAGCGGCAAGTGCCTGGCCAGCGAGGTGGCGAACCCGGTGCCGCACAGCATCGCGCCGGCCAAGTCGGGCGCGCTGATCGCCGGGGTGTTCTGCAACGCTCCCGCGGCGGCCGCCGGTGCTGCGGCCGGTGATGTGATCACCGCCGTGAACGGCCACGCGGTGAGCTCCCCGGCCTCGCTGCGCATGCTGATGCGGCAGTACCACCCGGGCACCACGGTCTCGCTCACCTGGATCGGGCTCAACGGCCACCAGCGGACCGGCTCGCTCAAGCTGGCCGCGGGACCGGCCGCGTAGCGGTATCACTGTGCGCGTGGGCGTCCCGGTGACCGGGGCGCCCACGCGGCGTATTCACGCCGGACAAACCGGCTGGCTCACCGGGTGAGCCAGGCCTCCATGATCGCCTCGCACTCGGCGATCTGCGCTACGGGCACATGCTCGTCCGGGGAGTGGGCGAGCATGGGATCTCCGGGACCGTAGTTCAGCGCGGGCATGCCGAGCAGCGCGAACCTGGCCACGTCGGTCCAGCCGAACTTGGCCCGGGGCGCCCCGGCCACGGCCGCGAGCAGCGGCGCCGCGGCCGGGTGGTCCAGGCCCGGGCGGGCGCCAGGCGCCGAGTCGGTGATCTCGACCTCATAGCCGGCGAACACCTCGCGGACGTGCGCGGCGGCCTCCTCCTCGCTGCGGTCGGGGGCGAACCGGTAGTTCACCGTGACCGTGCACTCGTCCGGGATGACGTTGCCCGCGACCCCGCCGCCGATGCCGACCGCGTTCAGCCCTTCGTGGTAGATGAGCCCGTCCACCTCCGGCTCGCGGGGCTGGTAGGACCGCAGCAGGTCGAGGATGCCGCCGGCCGTATGGATGGCGTTACTGCCCATCCAGGACCGTGCGCTGTGTGCCCGCTTGCCCCGCGTGGTGACCTCGGCCCGCATCGTGCCCTGGCAGCCGCCCTCGATGAGCGCACCGGTCGGCTCCATCAGCACCGCGAAGTCGCCCTGCAGCAGGTGGGGGCGGTTGCGGGACACCCGCAGCAGCCCGTTGCGCTCGGCCTCGACCTCTTCGCAGTCGTAGAACACGTAGGTGACGTCGGGGCGCGGCTGCGTCAGCCGGGCGGCCAGCCGCAGCGCGACCGCCACCCCGGACTTCATGTCGCAGCTCCCGCAGCCGTACAGCAGGCCGTTCTCGCGGCGGGACGGCAGGTTGCCGGCGATCGGCACCGTGTCGATGTGGCCGGCCACGATCACCCGCTGCGGGCGGCCGAGGCTGGTCCGCGCGACCACCGTGTTCCCGTCGCTGTGCACCGACAGGTGCGGCAACCCGCGCAGTGCGCGCTCGATCTGGGCGGCCAGGTCCGCTTCATCTCCGCTCACCGACTCCACGTCGACAAGCGAGGCGGTGAGCTCGGCGCTGTCACTAGAAAGATCCAGGTCCACGGCGGCAGCATAGAGTGCCCAAGCAGTACCGGCGGCAGGGGGCTGCCAGCAAAGGGAGCAGATGCCCATGTTCAGAGTGGATTCCGAAGTCGGCCGCCTACGGCAGGTGATCCTGCACCGGCCCGACCTAGAGCTCAAACGGCTCACCCCGGACAACGCGGCCGACCTGCTCTTCGACGACGTGCTGTGGGTGAGCCGGGCGCAGCAGGAGCACGATGCGTTCGCGAACGCGCTCCGGTCCCGTGGCGTGGTCGTCCACTACTACAGCGACCTGCTCGCCGAGACGCTGGACGTCACCGCGGCCAGGGACTACATCCTGGACGGGGTTTTCGACTCCCGCTGGCACGGCCCGCTGGCCGTCGACCAGTTGCGCGCCGCGGTGGGCGGCCTTGATTCCCGGGCGCTCGCGGGCTACCTGGTGGGCGGGATCACCAAGTGGGAGATCACCGAACTGGCGCCGGAGCCCAAGAGCATCGCGTTCCACTCGCTGGAGCCGGACGGGTTCGTCCTCGCCCCGCTGCCGAATCTGCTCTACCAGCGGGACACCTCCTGCTGGATCTACGGCGGGGTGTCGATCAACGCCATGCGCCGCCAGGCCCGGGTCAGGGAGTCCATGTTCGCCGAGGCCATCTACCGCTGGCACCCGATGTTCGCCGGCGCCGGTTTCGACGTCTGGTACCACGGCGCCGACGCGGCCCCGGCCACCATCGAGGGCGGGGACGTGCTGGTGATCGGCAACGGCGCGGTGCTGGCCGGGCTGAGCGAGCGGACCACGCCGCAGGCGCTGGAGATGCTGGCGCACCGGCTGTTCGCGGCCGGCGCCGCCACCTCGCTTGTCGCCATCGACATGCCGAAGCAGCGCGCGTTCATGCACCTGGACACCATGCTGACCATGGCGGACTACGGCGTGTTCACCAAGTACGCCGGGATGGGCATGCTGCGCTCCTACACGATCGAGCCGGGGGCGAGCGTGCGCGAACTGAAGGTCACCGACCATCCCCCGGAGGACATGCACACGGCGCTGGCCGCCGCGCTTGGCCTGGCGAGCATCAAGGTGCTCACCGCCGTCCAGGATGTCCGCTCGGCGCAACGGGAGCAGTGGGACGACGGGTGCAATGTGCTGGCGGTGGAGCCGGGTGTGGTCGTCGCCTACGAGCGGAACGTCACTACCAACGCCTACCTGGAAGAGAACGGCATCGAGGTGATCACCGTCGCGGGCGGCGAACTGGGCCGTGGCCGGGGCGGGCCCCGGTGCATGAGCTGCCCCATCGAGCGCAGCGGCTGAGCGCCTCACCGCGCGGCCCAGGCGGGTTTCGACAGGCGCGGCCCGGCGCGCCAGGGCCTGCTCACCTGGACCCGCGTAGCGGAGAGCCGACCACCAGCACGAGCTTCCCGCGCACATGACCGTTCTCGCTGACGCGGTGCGCCTCCCCGATCTCGGCGAGCGGGAAGGTCTGCGCGACCGGGAGCGAAAAGCGCCCGGACTCGATCAACTCGTGGTTGGCCGGACTGGCGGTGCCGATCACGCGCGCACCGCGCACCACGGCGAGCTGAACCGCGGCGCTGCCGACGCTTCCGGAGGCGCCGTTGATGAGCAGCGTGCCGCCGCTCCCGGCACCGAGCTGGCCGAGCGCCCGCGTGGCCGTCTCGATGGCGGCCGGCAGCGCGGCAGCGCCGGGGAAGTCAAGCGACGGCGGGATCGGCGCATAGTAGGACAGCACCGCCAGCTCGGCCTGGGCAGCCCCTTCGGCGGAGAAGCCGAACACGCGATCGCCGACGGCCACGTCCGCAAGGCCCTCGCCGAGCTCGTCGACGACGCCCGCCGCCTCGTGGCCAATGGTCTGTGGGAGCTCCCCATCCATCAGGCCCTTGCGCTTCTTCCAGTCGCTCGGGTTGACGCCGGCCGCGCGCACCGCAATCCGGACCTGGCCGGGACCCGGATGCGGATCGGGGAGATCCACGATCTCCAGGACCTCCGGACCCCCGAACTGGTGGAAGCGGACTGCCTTCAACATTCGCTCCGATCTCGGCTCAGGGTGTCGCGGTTGCTGCGCGTACGACGGTCTGCCAGCCTGGAGTGCCGCGGAAATCGAGGAGTTGCAGAGCGCCCTGCAGGCGGCCACCAGGCCATCAGGCGCTGAACCGGTAACCCATGCCCGGCTCTGTTTGCAGGTGCAGCGGGCGGGCGTTACAGCGGGAGCAGTTCCGAGCGCTTGGGATCGACGCCATCTCCGGAGGAGATGCCGCGCACCCGGCGGGCCACCCATGGGGCCGCGTGGTCGCGCGCCCACCGCAGGTCCATCCGGCGGGCCGCCAGCCAGGCCGCCCGCCCGGACGCGGACGGGCTGTCCAGCGTGGGCCAGGGCTCGCGCCAGTCCTCCGCGACGTCCACGCCGAGCACCTCGCAGGCGCGCAGCGCCACCCGGCGGTGCCCGTCCGGGGTGAGGTGCAGCCGGTCGGCGCTCCACGCCCGCGGATCCCGCAGCACGGCCATCGACCACAGGTCCACGACATGGCAGCCGTGCCAGTCGGCGATCGCGCGCAGGTGCATGTTGTAGGCCGCCACCTTGCCGCGGATCAGCCGCAGCACAGGGAACCTCGGGTCGAACCCGGTGAAGATCAGCACCTGGCAGCCGGCCATCAGCAGGGTACGGACTATGTCGTCGAACGCCCGCGCCAGCGCATCGGGATCGGCCCGGAACCTGAGCAGGTCGTTGCCCCCGGCCGCGAGGCTGACCAGGTCCGGGGCCATCGCGATGGCCTGCGGCACCTGCTGGTCGGCCACCTGGCCGAGCGTCTTGCCGCGCACGGCGAGGTTGGCGTAGCGCAGCCCGGGCTGCTGCGCGGCGAGCATCCGCGCGAACCGGTCCGCCCAGCCGAGGTAGCCGGCCTGGTCGGCGCGCGGGTCGTCCAGTCCTTCGGTGAAGCTGTCGCCGAGCGCGACAAAGGTGCCGATCTGCACAGTCACGTCGCTGCCTCCCTCCAAGGCCAGAGTTCAGGGTATGCCGGAATCTGCTGACCTGCGAAAACCGAACATTGCCTGGTTGTCCCCCGGCACCGGCACACGATCCCGTGGCAGGCAGCCTCCCCGCGCCACCAGGCTGCGAATCCACACCCGCTCGCCGGCATCGCCGTCGCGGATCCGGCGCGGGGCCACGGAAGGGAGCAGACTTGGCGTATGCGCTCAGGCCAAGCCGTGCTCGCCTGCTCGGCGGCGATCGCCCTGTCCGGTGCGCTGGCCGGCTGCAGCACGACCATGCCGGCCGGGGGCACGGCGGCCTCGCCACCGGCCGCGCCGGGCACACCGCGGCCGGCGCCGTCGGCCAGCCCCGCGGCGCTGCCCGCCACCCCCGTGGCACTATCCGCCACCGACTGGACCACTTACCACCGGGACGCGGCCCGCACCGGCGTGGCGCCCGCCAGCCCGGCCGCGGGGGCGCTGTCCATCGCCTGGCGCCGCCACCTCGACGGGGCGGTCTACGGCCAGCCCCTGGTGATCGGCGGCCTGGTGATCGCGGCGACCGAGGGTGACACGGTGTACGGGCTTGACCGGGCCACCGGCAAGGTCCGCTGGCAGGTCCACCTGGGCACCCCGGTGCCGCTGTCCACGCTGCCCTGCGGGGACATCGACCCGCTCGGCATCACCGGGACGCCGGTCTACGACCCGGTGACCCGCATGGTCTACGCGGTCGCGGAGATCACCGGGTTCCGTCATGTCATGGCCGCCATCACGGTGCCCGGCGGGAAGCTGGCCTTCAAGCGGGACGTGCCCACCCCGGACGGAAACCCACGTTACGACCAGCAGCGCGCGGCGCTGGCACTGGACCGGGGCCGCGTCTACGTGGCGTTCGGCGGGCTGGACGGCGACTGCGGCCCCTACCAGGGGTCGATCAACGGTGTCCCGGCCTCGGGGCAGGGGCCCATCGTCTCCTACAAGGTGCCGACAGCAAGGGAAGCGGGCATGTGGGCGGCCGGTGGCCCGGCGGTCGGCCCGGGCGGCACCATCTACGTCAGTGCCGGCAACGGGGCGGCCACCGCGCCGCCCTATGACGGCGGTGACTCGGTGACCGCGCTCACCCCCGCCCTGCACCGCACCGGCATCTTCGCCCCGGTCAGCTGGCCCGCGGACAATGCCAGCGACAGTGACCTCGGCTCCACTGCCCCCGGCCTGCTAGCCAACGGGACGATCCTGGCCGACGGCAAGAGCGGCACCGGGTACCTGCTGAACGCCCATCACCTCACCGGCGTGGGCTCGCAGGTGACCATGGCGCCGGTGTGCGCCGCCTTCGGCGGGATGGCGACCCGGGGCACCGTCGTCTACGTGCCGTGCATCTCCGGCGGGATGGCCGCCGTGGACACCGCGGGCAGCACGCTCAAGGTGCTCTGGCGCGGCCCCGGTGGGGCGCAGGGCTCGCCGGTGCTCGGCGGCGGCGCGGTCTGGGTCCCCGACTGGAATGCCGGGGTGCTGTATGAGCTGGACCCAGGCACCGGCCAGGTGCGGCACAAGATCGGGCTGGGCTCGGCGCTGCCGCACTTCGCCTCGCCGTCCCTGTCCGGCCCGCTCGCCCTGGTCGGCACCATGCACGGGGTGGTGGCGGTCCGCGGCGTGTGAGGCGCCCGCCTGCCAGACTGGAGCCGTGACCACTCCGCCGGAGTACCCGCAGCCGCCCGCGCCCGCGTTCCTTTTCGACCTCGACGGGACGCTGATCGACAGCGTGTACCAGCATGTGATCGCGTGGCGCACCGCGCTGGCCCGGCTGAACATCGACCTGTCGGTGTGGCGGATCCACCGGCGGATCGGGATGAGCGGCGGCCTGTTCGTATCCGCGCTGCTGCGGGAGACCGGGCGGACGCTGTCCGGCGACGACATCGCCATGGTGCAGATCTGGCACAGCGAGGAGTACCTGGCCCAGGCGGACTCGGTCCGGCCGCTGCCCGGGGCCGCGGAACTGCTGGCCACGCTGACCGAGCACAAGGTCCCGTGGGCCGTCGCGACCAGCAGCTACCAGGTCACCGCGGTGCGCGCGCTGGCCATGCTGGGCCTGCCGCCGGACACGCCGCTGGTGACCAGGGACATGGTGGCGCACGCCAAGCCGGACCCTGACCTGTTCCTCGCCGCCGCTTCTGTGCTGGGCATCGACCCGCAGCATGCGTTCGTCGTCGGGGACAGCGTCTGGGACCTGCTGGCCGCCCGCCGCGCCGGGGCCATGGGAATCGGCCTGCTGTCCGGTGGCTACGGCCGGGAGGAACTGGAGCGGGCCGGCGCCTACCGGGTCTACGCCGACCCGGCCGACCTGCTCGCCCGCGCCCACGAGGTGGGCCTGCGCCTGGCCTGACCGGCTAGTCCTGGCCCACCGGGTGGCTGGTGGCCAGGGCGGCACCGACCTGATTGGCCAGCGCGACCGCCAGCAGACGCTGCTCAGCCGTGGGCCGGGCGTCGGGTCCTGCCGTCATCAGGAACCGGCCCTGGAACACGCCGCCGCCCTCCACCAGGAGTTCGGTGTCGGTGCCGGCCGGGAAGCCCTTGGCGTCCACATCCCAGGGCTGGTCCGCCACGATGACCGTCCCGTCGTGCCGCATCCGGGCCGGCCGGCCCAGGCCGGCGGCACCGTACTGGAACCGGCACGCCTGCAGCGACAGCACCCTCACGAGCTGGCTGGCCACCTGATCGACCAGCGCGGCCGGTGAACTCCCGGTGGCGGCGGCCTGGGCGGCGGCGTTGATCCCGTCGAGGTAGCCGGCCCGCCGGCTCGCGGCCGCGTGCTGGCGGCGCCCCCACACCGCGATCTCGGTGACCGCCACCCCGATGACCAGCAGCAGGATGGTGGTCTCGATGTCGGCCCGCCGGGTGATGGTGAACCGCTCGTAGGGGCGGGTGAGGAAGAAGTCGAACCAGACCGCCGCCGAGACCGCGGCCAGGATGCCGGCCAGCCGGTACCCGTTCGCGGCGACCGCCACCACGACCAGGATCAGGGCCAGGGCGGCGTCGGTGTTGGGGAAGCCGCCACGGAAGGGAACCAGGAGGGCGGCCACCACGAGCGGGGCTGCGAGCCCGGCGAGCACCGCCACGGTGTCCCGCCGGGACATATGCCAGGTGTGCATATTTCGGTGATAGCACGCTGCGGGCAGCCCGGTTGCATGAGTTCTGTTAGGGTTCCCGGCCGCTCCGTATGGATGTCGCATGGACCCGCTGAATGCGGCCTTTCCCCAGGTAGGACTGCCTTGTCGCCCGGATGGGAAGGGTTGCACCCGGGGGTATGGCAGTCCGAGGAGGGACCGTGTCCGACCTGCTCTATATCGGCTTGATCATCGTCGTGTTCGCCGCGCTGTGGCTGCTGGTGAAGGGGGTTGAGCGCTTTGAGCGCTGAGAACTGGATCGGGCTGATCGGCGGCGTGCTGCTGACGATCTACCTGTTCGTGGCCCTCGTCCTGCCTGAGAGGTTCTAGTGAGCGGCACTCTTTCTGGCTGGCTTCAGGTCGGCCTGCTGGTCGCCGCGCTCGCGGCGTGCTACATCCCGCTGGGCAACTACATCGCCAAGATCTTCACCACGAACAAGCACTGGCGGGTCGAGCGGGCCATTTTCAAGGCGACCGGGATCAACCCGGACGTGGACCAGACCTGGGGCCAGTACCTGCGCAGCATGCTCGCGTTCTCCGCGGTCAGCGTGCTGTTCCTGTACGGGATGCAGCGGCTGCAGGGTCACCTGCTCTCGTTCGTGGGCCCGCACATGGCCGCCGTGCCGGCCAACACATCGTTCAACACCGCGGTCTCGTTCACCACCAACACGAACTGGCAGAACTACTCGGGTGAGTCCACGATGACCTACCTCACCCAAATGAGCGGCCTTGCGGTGCAGAACTTCATGTCCGCCGCGGTCGGCCTGGTGGTCGCGATCGCCATGATCCGCGGCTTCGTCCGGTCCCGGACCGGCACGCTGGGCAACTTCTGGGCGGACGTCACCCACGCCGTGGTACGGCTGCTGCTGCCGCTGTCGGTCGTCGGCGCGATAGTCCTGATGGCCGGCGGCGCGATCGACAACTTCTCCGCCTACCACACCGTCACCACGCTGGCCGGCGCGCACCAGACCATCGTCGGCGGCCCGGTGGCCTCGCAGGAGGTCATCAAGGAGCTGGGGAACAACGGCGGCGGGTTCTTCAACGCCAACTCCGCGCACCCGTTCGAGAACCCGAACCCGTTCACCAACTTGTTCGAGATCTTCCTGCTACTGCTGATCCCGTTCGCCACGCCGCGCGCGTTCGGCAAGATGGTCAAGGACAACAAGCAGGGCTACGCGCTGGTCGCGGTCATGGCCATCATCTGGATCGTCGCGGTCGCCGGGCTCAGCTTCTTCGAGGCGCACACCGCCACCGGCGGTGCCGCGACGATCGCCGCGGGCCACGCCGCGGAGGGTACCGAGGTCAGGTTCGGCACGCCGGGGTGCTCGGTGTTCGCCGCGTCCACGACGCTGACCTCCACCGGCGCGGTGAACTG
>DASXKD010000286.1:0-16730 GCA_036497045.1 Streptosporangiaceae bacterium
CCCACCGCGGCACACTCGTCCCACAGCATCCTCGTCAGGCCGTCCACGCCCTCGGTGGCGGAGACAGCAAAGAGGGCCGCGTCCGCCGCACGGAGCCCGGCCCTCAGGTCGCCGGTGAAGTCGGCGTAACCGGGCGTATCCAGGAGGTTCACCTTGACCCCGGAGTGGACGAGCGGGGCGACGGTGAGGTTGACCGAGCGCTGTTGCCTGATTTCCACCTCGTCGAAGTCGCTGACGGTCGTGCCGTCCTCCACCCGGCCCATCCGCTGGATGGCACCGGTCGCGCTCAGCAGCGCCTCGACCAGAGTTGTCTTGCCCGAACCGGAATGGCCGACCAGCGCGACGTTGCGCACACCGCCAGGCTGGTCGGCCGGTGCCGCACCGCCCGTGGCTGTCGATCCTCTCCTGTCTGTCATCATCGCCTCCTGCTGGCTATTCGGCTGCTGTGGCCCCTCGTCCGCCACCGCCTGTTCGGCTGGCTGGTAGCCCCGTTCGATTGCACTACGATCAGCCTTTACCCGTTGGCTACCGCACCACAAGCCCCCGGCCAGAATCGCCCGGCCTGTCCTGGCGCCAGTAGGGTGGGACGGCCATGCTGAACGTGCTGCGGCCTGCCCTCTCCCGCGTGCTGACCCCGGTCGCCAATGCCCTGGCGCGCACGCCGGTGACGCCCAACGCGCTGACGATCACTGGCACCGTCGGGATGACCGTGGGCGCGCTGTGGCTGTTTCCCACGGGCCACCTGTTCGCCGGGACCATGGTGTGCACGGGCTTCGTCCTGACCGACATGCTCGACGGCATGCTGGCCAGAGTCAAGGGGACCAGCGGCGCGTGGGGCGCGTTCCTCGACTCCACCCTGGACCGGATCAGTGACGCGGCGGTCTTCGCCGGCCTGACTATCTGGCTGGTCCGCACCCGGCAGGATGCGCTGGCCTGGGTCGCGCTGTTCTGCCTGGTCATGGGCATGATGGTGTCGTATGCGAAGGCGCGGGCTGAGGGGCTCGGCATCCCGTGCAACGTGGGTATCGCCGAGCGCACCGAGCGGCTCCTGATCACCCTGACCGCGGCCGGGCTGACCGGGCTCGGCGTACCGTACGTGCTCACCATCGGGTTCTGGGTGCTCGCGGTCCTGTCGCTGGTGACCTTCGGTCAGCGGGTGGACGCGGTCCGGCGCGTGGCGGCCGCCCGGCCGGCATCCCCGGTTCCGGCCGGGGATTCGTGGCGGGATCATGGTGGTGAACCACCCGATGACACCAGGGCCGAAGCACCATCATGAACACCGAAGCGCCATCATGAAGACCGGAGCGCCGTGATGAGCAACGTGCTGCCCGCGCTGAAGGGCCGCGTGACCGCCGCGTCATACGCCGCCGCCTGGTGGCTGGTCTGCCGCATGCCCGAGTCGTGGGGGCGGTGGGCGTTCCAGCAGGCGGGAGAGATCGCCTGGCGGCGGCAGGGACTAGGGGTCCAGTTGCTGGAGACGAACCTGCGCCGGGTCGTCGGGCCGGAGCCGTCCGGCAAGGAACTCCGGGCCCTGTCCCGCGCGGGCATGCACTCTTACGCCCGGTACTGGTTCGAGGTGTTCCGGCTGCCGGTGATCAGCGCCGAGCGGCTCGTCACCGAGATGCACGCCGAGGGGAAGGACCTGCTGCTCGGCACCCTCGCCTCGGGGCGCGGGGCGGTGCTCCCGCTGCCGCACATGGGCAACTGGGACCAGGCCGGAGCGTGGATCATCGCCTGCGGCGCGCCCAAGCTCACCACCGTGGCCGAGCGGCTCAAGCCCGAGTCGCTCGCCCGGCGGTTCTTCGCCTTCAGGGAAGGGCTCGGGTTCGAGGTGCTCCCCGCGACCGGCGGGGTGCAGCGGTTCGGGATCCTCGCCCAGCGGCTGCGCGCGGGCGGGCTGGTCTGCCTGCCCGCCGACCGGGACATCACCGGCGGCGGCATCGAGGTCGACTTCTTCGGTGAGAAGGCGCACATGATGGGCGGGGCCGCGGCGCTGGCGATGCAGACCGGCGCCGCCCTGCTGCCGGTCACGCTGTGGTTCGAAGGCCCGCACTGGGGCGCGCACATCCACGAGGAGATCCCTGTGCCCGAGGGCGGCACCCGGCGCGAGAAGGTCGCCGCGATGACCCAGCAGGTGGCGCGGATCTTTGAAGCAGGGATCGCCGAGCACCCGGAGGACTGGCACATGCTCCAGCGGGTGTTCTCCGCCGACCTGGACCTGGCCCGTCTCGCCGACGCACAGGCCACGGCGCGGGCCGTGGAAGCCACCGCGGAGGCCGGGGCCGCCGCGGAGGATGCCGGGGCCGCCGCGGCCGAGGCGGCCGCGGGGCGGGGCGGGGCGGACCGGGCGGCGCTCAACGGCCAGGTGGACCGCGCGGCACTGGACGGCCCGGCCGACGGTGCCGGTGCGGGCGAGGGGGGGAGCGAGCCGTGAGGATCGGCATGGTCTGCCCGTACACCTGGGATGTGCCCGGCGGGGTACAGGAGCACATCAAGGACCTGGCGGAGGCCCTCATCGGCCTGGGGCACGAGGTCTCGGTCATTTCCCCGGCCGACGATGACACCCCGCTCCCTGGCTACGTGGTGCCCGCCGGCCGTGCCGTCCCGGTTCCGTACAACGGTTCTGTGGCGCGGCTCGCGTTCGGCCCGCTGTCCGCGGCCCGGGTGCGCCGCTGGGTCAAGGAGGGCGGGTTCGACGTGCTGCACGTGCACGAGCCCGCGGCACCAAGCCTGTCCCTGCTGGCCTGCTGGGTGGCGGACGGGCCGATCGTCGCAACCGTGCACACCGCCAACCCCCGCTCGCGGGTGATGCACGCCGCCTATCTGGCGCTGCAGACCGCACTGGAGAAGATCAGCGGCTGGATCGCGGTGTCCGAGGCGGCCCGCACCACGCTGGTGGAGCACATGGGCGGCGACGCGGTGCTCATCCCGAACGGGGTGACGGTCAGCCGGTACGAGAAGGCGTCCGCGCTGCCCGGCTGGCCCGGCGAGGGCGGGGTGCTCGGCTTCCTTGGCCGGATGGAAGAGCCGCGTAAGGGCCTGGACGTGCTGCTGCGGGCGTTCGAGCTGCTGGCAGCGCAGCGCCCGGGGCTGCGGCTGCTTGTGGCCGGGCCGGGCGACCTCGACGAAGTGCGCGCCAAGGTGCCCGAGGCGATCCGGGACCGGCTGATCCTGCTCGGCCAGGTGACCCAGCAGGACAAGGCCCGCTTCTACCACTCGGTGGACGTGTTCTGCGCGCCCAACACCGGTGGCGAGAGCTTCGGCGTCGTGCTGATCGAGGCGATGGCGGCCGGCGCTCCGATCGTCGCCAGCGACCTGGACGCGTTCGAGTTCGTGCTGCGCGGTGGCCGGGCCGGGGAACTGTTCCTGGCCGGTGACCCGGTCGCGCTGGCGGCGGCGGCGAGCCGGCTGCTTGACGACCCGTCGCTGCGGGCGCGCCTGTCGGCTGCGGCGACCGACGCGGTACGGGTCTACGACTGGCCGAGGGTGGCCCGCGACGTGGTCAAGGTCTACGAGGCTGTGGTGCCATCGGCGGTCGGCAAGGTCACGGTGAACCTGTGACGATCCCGGCCAGGCCGGTCCCGGCAGGCCCGGTCCCGCTGGCCCGCTCCCGCGCGGTGGTACCGGAAGCCGCGGGTGAGGGGGGTGGCGTGCCGTGCTGACCAGCGCGATCCTGATCATCATCGCCGCGATCCTGATCGGCGTCTACGTCTCCTGGCGCGCCGGGCGGCTGGACCGGCTGCACGCCCGGGTGGAGGCCGCGCGGGCCGCGCTCGACGCGGCGCTGGTCCGGCGCAGCTCCATCTCGGTGGAGCTGGCCGCCAGCGGCCTGCTCGACCCGGCGACGAGCCTGCTGATCGCCGGGGCCGCCCACGACGCGCGAGCCGCGGGTGCGCCCAATGAGCGGGCGGAGAGCGACCTCACCCGTGCCCTGCGGGCGGCGCTCGCCCAGCCGGGGTTCCGTACCGATCTGGCCGCGCGGAGCGGCGGGGACGAGGCGCTCGCCGAACTCGAGGCCGCCGCCCACCAGGTGTTCCTGGCCCGCAAGTTCTACAACGACGCGGTCGCCGCGACCCGCGCCGCGCGCCGCCGGTGGCTGGTCCGGCTGCTCCGGCTGGCCGGTGGTGCCCCCTTGCCCGAGTTCTTCGAGATCGACGAGTCCTTGGTGGAGGGGGATGCCGGCGGGCGGGGCGCGGACATGCCGCACCTCACGGCGGGCGACCCGCCATCGGCTCAGGCCGGCTGAGATCCCGGGGACCTGCGGGACCGGTGAGGGCCCGCGGCCCGGCGGGGCTGGTGGGAGCCGGGCGGCTGGCTGGGCCGGAGTGAGGGGCGCGGTGCCAGTTCGGCGGGAGCGCCTACCATGGAGGGACCGTGCGAGCAATCGAGTGAGGTTCATCGTGCCAGCCACCAGTTCCGCAGCCAGTCCCGGAAACCAGGCCGGCCGGCCTGGCGCAGGCCACGCGGGGGACGCCACGGGGAACGCCCCGGTTAGCCAGAGTGTGATGATGGGGACCGGCGCAGCAGCGGGGACCGCCCCGCAGACCGGGACGGCACGCGTCAAGCGCGGGATGGCCGACATGCTCAAGGGCGGCGTGATCATGGATGTGGTCACGCCGGAGCAGGCGAAGATCGCCGAGGACGCGGGTGCCGTCGCGGTCATGGCGCTGGAGCGGGTGCCCGCCGACATCCGGGCCCAGGGCGGGGTCGCCAGGATGAGCGACCCGGACATGATCGACCAGATCATCGGCGCGGTCTCGATCCCGGTGATGGCCAAATGCCGGATCGGCCACTTCGCCGAGGCGCAGGTGCTGCAGGCGATCGGAGTGGACTACGTCGATGAGTCCGAGGTGCTGACGCCCGCCGACGAGGCGCACCATGTGGACAAGTGGGCCTTCACCGTGCCGTTCGTGTGCGGTGCCACCAACCTGGGGGAGGCGCTGCGCCGGATCGCCGAAGGCGCCGCGATGATCAGGTCCAAGGGCGAGGCCGGGACGGGCAACGTGGTGGAGGCCACCCGCCACATGCGGCAGATCACCGGCGACATCCGGCGCCTGGGATCCCTGCGTGACGAGGAGCTTTTCGCGGCCGCGAAGGAGCTCCAGGCGCCCTACGAGCTGGTCGCCGAGGTGGCCGGCGCGGGCAAGCTGCCCGTCGTGCTGTTCACCGCCGGTGGCATCGCCACTCCGGCGGACGCCGCGCTGATGATGCAACTCGGTGCCGAGGGCGTGTTCGTGGGCTCGGGCATCTTCAAGGCCGGCGATCCGGCACGCCGTGCCGCCGCCATCGTCAAGGCAACCACATTCCACGACGACCCCGACGTGGTCGCCAAGGTGTCGCGCGGCCTCGGCGAGGCCATGGTCGGCATCAGCACCGATACCCTCGCACCGGCCGAGCGCTATGCGGGGCGCGGCTGGTAAAGCACGGCGGCTCCCCGCTGGCTGTCAGGCCTCCTGGACCGCCCCCAAGCATCCCCTGGGAGTGCGGAGATGTTCGAACGGTTCACCGACCAGGCGCGCCGGGTCGTGGTCCTGGCCCAGGAGGAAGCCCGGTTGCTCGGGCACGGCTACATCGGCACCGAGCACATCCTGCTCGGCCTGCTCGCCGACGGTGAGGGGCTGGCGGCGCAGGCCCTCACCACCCTCGGGATCAGCCTGGACGCGGCCAGGGAGCAGGTCGCGGAGATCACCGGGGAGGGCACCGGCCAGCCGGCCGGACCTATCCCGTTCACCCCGCGCACCAAGAAGGTGCTCGAACTCTCGCTCCGTGAGGCGCAGCGGCTCGGTGACAGCTACATCGGCACCGAGCACATCCTGCTCGGCCTGACCGGCGAAGGTGAGGGCGTCGGCGCCCAGGTCCTGGACCGGCTTGGCGCGAGCACGGACCGGGTGCTGGCCCAGGTGCTGATGACCAAACGGGCGCCGCAGGGCGAGGAACCCCGGCGGGTGCCGGTAAGGCAGATGCCGATCGAGCTCCCCCGCCCCGTCAACATTCGTGAGGTGCTCGGCCGCC
Source organism: Streptosporangiaceae bacterium (assembly GCA_036497045.1). Classification (GTDB taxonomy): domain Bacteria; phylum Actinomycetota; class Actinomycetes; order Streptosporangiales; family Streptosporangiaceae; genus DASXKD01. The sequence goes on from DASXKD010000286.1 coordinate 6,013, forward strand.
TCGACGAGATCTCCGGGCGGCTCGCCGCGATCGAGAACCTGCTGGCCGAAATGCAGACGCCCAAAGCCCGGGCGCGGACGCCAGCGCCAGGCGGCGCCAGGAAACCACCCGCCGGCTAGCGCAAGCCCGCCGGCGGGGCGCAGCGCAAGCCCCCGGCCGGCGGCGCGGAGCCGCCCGGCCGGGCGGACCCCCCCGCCGCCCAGGCGTAGCCGGCCGGGGCCTGGAATACGCAGCCAGGGCCGCGGTGTTCCGGCCGGGTTGGCGGTCGCTACTACCCTCGATAGTCAGGGTGGGATGGGTTACGGAGGTTTCACGTGGGGTCGGCGCCGGTCGTCGGGGTTCTCGCGCTGCAGGGGGACGTCGCAGAGCACCTGCGGGCACTGGCAGAGACGGGAGCCGCGCCGGTCCGGGTGCGCCGGCCCGACGAACTCGCGGCCGTGGACGGCCTGGTGATCCCCGGCGGTGAGTCCACCACGATGTGGAAGCTCGCCACGGCCTTCGAGGTCGCCGAGCCGCTGCGCAAGCGGCTGTCCGGCGGGATGCCCGCGTTCGGCTCCTGCGCCGGGATGATCATGCTGGCCGACCGGCTGCTCGACGGGGCCGACGGCCAGGAAACCCTTGGCGGCATCGGGATGACGGTGCGGCGCAACGCCTTCGGCCGCCAGGTCGACTCGTTCGAGAGCGACATCTGCCTGGACGGGATCGCCAGCCCCCCGGATCCTCCGTTTCGTGCCGTATTTATCAGGGCGCCATGGGTGGAAGCGGTCAGCGGCCAGGTGACCGTCCTCGGCACCGAGCGCGTCACCGGTAGGATCGTCGCGGTCCGGCAGGGTCCGCTGCTTGCCACCTCCTTCCATCCCGAGTTGACTGGCGACCTGCGCATCCACCGGTACTTCGTTGACATGGTGAGGGAACCGACATGAGTGGCCACTCCAAGTGGGCGACGACCAAGCACAAGAAGGCGGCCGTGGATGCGCGCCGCGGGAAGCTGTTCGCCAAGCTGATCAAGAACGTCGAGGTGGCGGCGCGGTCCGGCGGCGGCGACCCGGCGGGCAATCCCACCCTGTATGACGCGATACAGAAGGCCAAGAAGAGCTCGGTGCCGAACGAGAACATCGACCGGGCCATCCGCCGCGGCTCCGGGGCCGAAGGCGGCGGCGCGGCCTACGAGGCGATCACCTACGAGGGTTACGCTCCGGGCGGTGTCGCGGTGCTGGTGGAGTGCCTGACCGACAACCGCAACCGCGCCGCGGCCGACGTGCGGACCGCGCTCACCCGCAACGGCGGGTCGATGGCCGACCCTGGCTCGGTCTCCTACATGTTCCACCGCAAGGGCGTGGTCATCGTGACCAAGTCGGGCGCGGTGAGCGAGGACGACGTGCTGGCCGCGGTGCTGGATGCCGGGGCCGAGGACGTCGAGGACATCGGCGAGTCCTTCGAGGTGACCAGCGAGCCCGGCGACCTGGTGGCGGTGCGCACCGCGGTGACCGACGCCGGGCTGGAGTACGACTCCGCCGAGGTGGCGTTCCTGCCCGCGGTCGAGGTCCCTCTGGACGAGGACCAGGCCAAGCGGCTGTTCCGGCTGATCGAGGCGCTTGAGGACTCCGACGACGTGCAGGACGTGTACGCCAACTACTCCGTCTCCGACGAGGTCATGGAGAAGCTGGGTTAGCGGCGTTAGCCCCGGGAGCAACCCGCTAGCCCGGGGGAGCGACCCTGCTGGCCCGGGGGAGCGACCCCCCGGAACCCCCCGCCGGCCTGCGGCCCCGTTCCTTCGTCACGGGGCCTTGGCCCTGCTGGCCCGGGGGAGCGACCCCCCGGAACCCCCCGCTGGCCTGCGGCCCCGTTCCTTCGTCACGGGGCCTTGGCCCTGTCGGCGGGCGCGACACGCCGCGGCGCTGGCCTGGTGGCCGGCGCATCCGGCGACACGCCGGGTGCCTGACGGTCGCTGGCGACGGCCGGACGGTAGGGTCGGTACCGAACACATGTTCGTGAAGCCTTTGCGGAGCCCGGGCGGTGATGCATGCGGGTGCTCGGCGTCGATCCAGGCTTGACCCGCTGCGGCATCGGTGCCGTGGACGGCAGGCCGGGCAGGCCGCCCAGCCTGGTCCACGCGGATGTGATCCGCACGCCTGCGGGCGCCGACATCGCGGCGCGGCTGCTCGCGCTCGAGGAGGAGATCGACACCTGGCTGGCCGAGTACCGGCCGGACGCGGTCGCGGTGGAGCGGGTGTTCAGCCAGCACAACGTCCGCACCGTGATGGGCACCGCGCAGGCGGGGGCGGTGGCGATCGTGTGCGCGGCCCGGCGTGGCCTGCCGGTCGCGCTGCATACCCCAAGCGAGGTGAAGGCGGCAGTCACCGGCAGCGGCCGGGCGGACAAGGCCCAGGTCACGGCCATGGTGATGCGGCTGCTCCGGCTGGCGGAGCCGCCGCGGCCCGCGGACACGGCCGACGCGCTAGCGCTAGCCATCTGCCACCTGTGGCGGGGCGGCGCCCAGGACCGGATCGCGGCCGCGGGAAGCCTGATGGAACGGCGGCTGGCGGCGCGCGGGGAAACACCTGACCAGCTCGCGGCCGCGCGCCGGGAGCGGGACCAGAGGCTGCGAGGTGCGCGATGATCTCCCATCTGGCGGGCACGGTGACCACGATCGCGCCCGAGGGCGCGGTCATCGAGGTGGGCGGCGTCGGGCTGCTTGTCCAGTGCACGCCCGGCACGCTGGCCACGCTGCGGCCCGGCGAACCTGCCCGGGTGGCCACCTCACTGGTGGTCCGGGAGGATGCGCTCAGCCTGTTCGGCTTCGCCACCGACGACGAACGGGACGTCTTCGTCCTGCTGCAGACCGCCAGCGGCGTCGGCCCCCGGCTGGCGCTCGCCATGCTCGCCGTGTTCACCCCCGACGCGTTGCGCCGCGCTGTGCTCAGCGAGGATGTCGTGGCGCTCACCCGGGTCCCTGGCATTGGCCGTAAGGGTGCCCAACGGATCGTCCTCGAACTCGCCGGCCGCCTCGGCGCACCTGGCTCGGGGAGCCCGGGGGACGGCGTCGCCGTGGCAGTGGCCCGGTCCGGCGGACGGGCCGCGTGGCGGGAGCAGGTCAGGACCGGGCTGGTCAACCTGGGCTGGCAGGCCCGCGACGCCGACCAGGCCATCGCGGCGGTGGAGGCCGACCTGGCGGATGCGGACGCCGCGGACGGCGGGGCTGATACCGCGGCGGCAGCCCAGAACCCTGATGCGGCGGCGATGCTGCGCGCCGCGCTGCGGAAGCTGAGCCGCGCGTGACGGGTGGCAACGGGCCCGACGAGTTCCCTGCGGAGACGGGGGACAGGATGGTCTCGCCGCTGGCCGATGCCGACGACCGGGTGATTGAGAGCACGCTGCGGCCCAAGCGGCTCAACGAGTTCGTCGGGCAGGCCAGGGTCAGGGAACAGCTCTCGCTGGTGCTCGCCGGGGCGCTGCGGCGTGGCAAGGCCCCCGACCACGTGCTGCTGTCCGGGCCGCCCGGGCTGGGCAAGACCACCATCGCCATGATCATCGCCGCGGAGCTCGGCGCGCCGCTGCGGATCACCAGCGGGCCCGCCATCGAGCGGGCCGGCGACCTCGCCGCCGTGCTATCCACCCTGGGCGACGGCGAGGTCATGTTCATCGATGAGATCCACCGGCTGGCCCGCCCCGCCGAGGAGATGCTCTACCTCGCGATGGAGGACTTCCGGGTCGACGTGGTGGTCGGCAAGGGCCCGGGCGCGACCGCCATCCCGCTGGAGATCGCGCCGTTCACTCTGGTCGGCGCCACCACACGAGCAGGGCTGCTGCCCGCGCCGCTGCGGGACAGGTTCGGCTTCACCGCGCATCTGGAGTTCTACGAGGCCGCCGAGCTTGAGGTCATCATCCGGCGGTCGGCGTCGCTGCTCGGCGTGACACTCAGCGAGGACGGCGGGAAGGAGATCGCCCGCCGGTCGCGAGGGACACCGCGGATCGCCAACCGGCTGCTGCGCCGGGTCCGTGACTATGCCGAGGTCCGCGCCGACGGGGTGATCACCCTGGAGATCGCCCAGGCGGCGCTCGAGCTGTACGAAGTGGACACCCATGGGCTGGACCGGCTCGACCGGGCGGTGCTGCGGGCGCTGGTCACCCGGTTCGGCGGCGGGCCGGCCGGACTGTCCAGCCTCGCCGTCGCGGTCGGTGAGGAGGCCGAGACGGTCGAGGTGGTGGCCGAGCCGTTCCTGGTCCGGGAGGGCCTGATCGCACGCACGCCGCGGGGCCGGGTGGCCACTCCGCTCGCCTGGGAGCACCTCGGTCTCATCCCGCCGGACCCGGCCGCGACCGCGGGCCTGTCCGGCCCGGGCACCCTGTTCGACGAAGAATCTGGCTCCTGAACGCTCTGTCAGGCAACTCTCAGGCAATTGGAAGCGTTGTTCCCAGCAGCAGGCCAGACGGCCATGCGGGCACGGTTTGTCGCGACGATGTCACGATCTCCCCGGTGGAGGCCGTAGCCTGTTGGTGGCCGCTTGGGCGCCGCTACACTTCGGCAGTTGGCCGGCGTCTGCTCGTCCCCGCGGGACGGGTGGCCAAGCTGGCTACCGCCTCGGCGATGTGGCCAGGCGCGGCATGTCAACGGAAGGATGCCCCGCAATGGGGAATGTGATTCTCGCGGCTTCGAGTTCGACCAGTAAGTCCTCGGGCAGCTACCTGTTCCTGGTCGCGATCGTCGTGCTTTTCGGTCTTTTGTATTTCGTCACGATCAGACCACAGCGCAACCGGCAGCGCGCGGCGGCGCAAACACAGCGCGGAGTCGAGCCGGGGAGCCGGGTCCGCACGACGGCCGGCATGTACGGGACCGTGATAAGCGTGGAGGACCAGGACGTCATCCTTGAGCTCGCTCCCGGCGTGGAGGTCCGCTTCCTGCGGCGGGCCATTATGGACGTGGTACCTGACCCCAACGCGATGGAGGCCGAGGAACCGGTACCCGAGGATTCCGAGACTTTCGACGAAGCCGAGGACGACGCCGCCAAGGGCGGCTGACCGGCGCGGCCATCCGCGTCAACGGCGGCCCCAAAGACAAGCGGATCGAGCGAACCGAAGGATAGACGAGAAGTGGCTCCCCCTAGCGGCAACGCCTCCCGCCCAGGCCGTCACCTGGCCGTGCTGGCAGCGATCATCGTGCTGTTGCTCCTGGCCATCGTGGGCGCGGACCTCGCCACCCCGGCCAAGTGGCACCAGGCGTTCCAGGTGCATCTGGGCCTCGACCTCACCAGCGGCACGACCGTGTCGCTGAAGGCGGTACCGGTCCACGGCTCGACCGTGACGCCGGCCGAGATGACCACGGCGCAGCAGATCATGTTCAACCGCGTGAACAGCGCGGGCTTCACCGAGGCACAGGTCGTGCCGCAGGGCACCAACATCATGACGGTCTCGGTGCCCGGCCAGAACTCGCAGAAGATCGTCCAGCTGGTGAGCCAGACCGCCGAACTGCTGTTCCGCCAGGTGCAGCTGGTCGCGCCGAACGCCTCCCCCGCGGCCACCCCGGTCCCCACCGCCTCGCCGACTCCCTCGGGCACCGCGTCCGGCTCACCATCACCGAGCGCCTCGCCGCAAGCCACTTCGTCATCCACGGCAAAGGCCAAGGCGTCGCCGACGGCCTCCACACGCGCGTTCGTGGCGCGCGGCAAGGCCGGTACCAACCGGACCGCGGAACTGACCAGCAGCGCCAGCCGGCTCGGCGTGGCCGCGCACGCGAAAGCAAGTCCCACGCCCACGCCATCGGCCACAGCGGCCTCGTCCGCGTCGGCCACCCCGACCCCGTCGACGTCGGGCGCCCCCGTGGCGACGCCGTCGCCGGTCCCGACGGTCAAGTCGGTGAACGGCACGTCCACCTGGCAGCAGGCCAGCGGGAACCCGGCGGCGGTCAGCGCCCACAACAAAGACCTGTTCGACAAGGTCAACTGCGCCAACAAGGACTGGGCCAAGCAGATCGGCTACGGCCCGGCGATCTGGGACGACCCGACGCAGCAGATCGTGGCCTGCGGGCTGTCCAACGGGACCAGCGGCGTGTGGTACAAGTTCGTGCTCGCCCCGGCCCATGTGCTCGGCAGCCAGGTCAAGTCGGCCAGCGCGACTCCCTCGACTTCCAGCACGTTCTGGCAGGTCAACCTGAACTTCAACGGCGCAGGCGGCACCGCGTTCGGCGCGCTGACCAGCCAGATGTACGCCCAGTACGGCAAGACCAACACGCCGCTTGACGACCTCGCGGTGGTGCTCGACGGCCAGGTGGTGTCGTTCCCGGCGATCAACCAGGGGGCGATCCTCGGCGGGTCCGCGCAGATCACCGGTAGCTTCGACCAGGCGCAGGCCACCAGCCTGGCGACCGTGCTGTCCTACGGTTCGCTGCCGCTGACCTTCCACCAGGAGGCCGTGGAGACGATCACCCCGCAGCTCGGCCACGACCAGCTCAACGCCGGGCTGCTGGCCGGGGCCATCGGGCTCATCCTGGTCATCTGCTACCTGCTGCTGTACTACCGGGGCCTGGCCATCGTCGCGGTGTCCAGCCTCGCCATCGCGGCGCTGCTGACCTATCTGGCGGTGATCGTGCTCGGCAAGTACCAGGGCTTCGCGCTGTCGCTGGCAGGCATCGCGGGCCTCATCGTGGCGGTCGGTATCACCGCGGACTCGTTTGTGGTGTTCTTCGAGCGGCTCCGCGACGAGGTACGCGACGGCGGCAAGTCGCTGCGCGCCGCGGTGGAGCACGGGTGGGGCCGGGCCCGGCGGACCATCCTGGTCTCCGACACCGTGTCCTTCCTCGCCGCGGCGCTGCTGTACTACTTCTCCATCGGCGACGTCAAGGGCTTCGCGTTCACCCTCGGCCTCACCACGATCATCGACCTGGTGGTGGTCTTCACCTTCACCAAGCCGGTGATGACGCTGCTGGCCCGGACCAAGTTCTTCGGCGGCGGCCATCCCTTGTCCGGTCTCGATCCGGTCCGCCTGGGGGCCCGGGCGCCCTGGCGCGGCACCCCCCGGACCCCCGTACGGCCCAGGCAAGCCAGGCCGGCCACGGCGAAGGAGGCGTGATGGCGTCCCTTGGCAGCATCGGCGGCAGGCTCTACCGCGGCGAGGTCAAGGTCGAGTTCGTCGCCCGGCAGCGGCTCTGGTACACGATCTCCGGCGCGATCCTGGCGGTCAGCGCGGTGGCGCTGATCGTGTTCGGGCTGAACTTCAGCGTGGATTTCAAGGGCGGCTCGGTCTACCAGTTCGCGGCCGGCTCCTCCACCATCGCGCAGGTGCGCCAGACGGTGAGCGGGGCCGGCGGCGGCGATGACGCCATCATCCAGAAGATCACGCCGCTGGGTGGCGGGACCGCCAAGTGGGAGGTGCAGACGCACCCGCTCACCGTCAAGCAGCAGAACAGCGTGCAGAGCGCGATCAGCCACCAGTTCGGCGTCCCGGAGAACGAGATCCCTGTCACCTCGATCGGGGCGAGCTGGGGCAGCCAGATCTCGCAGAAGGCCGCCGAGGCCCTCATCGCCTTCCTGATCGTGATCGTGATCTACCTGTCGATCGCGTTCGAATGGAAGATGGCCGTCGCCGCGCTGGTCGCCCTCGCGCACGACATCGTCATCACCGTCGGCGTGTACGCGCTCGCCCATTTCCAGGTGAGCCCCGCGTCGGTGATCGGCCTGCTGACGATCCTGGGCTACTCCCTGTACGACACGGTGGTGGTGTTCGACAAGGTCAGGGAGAACACAGCCGGGCTGCTCGCCTCCAGCCGCTCCACCTACAGCCAGGCGGCGAACCAGGCGCTGAACCAGACGCTGGTCCGGTCGATCAACACCTCGATCATCGCCCTGCTGCCGGTGGCCTCGATCCTGTTCGTGGGTGCCGGGTTCCTCGGGGCCGGCGAGCTGAAGGACCTGGCTCTTGTGCTCTTCGTGGGCATGCTGTCCGGCACTTACTCCTCCATCTGCATCGCCACCCCGGTCCTGGCCGACCTGAAGGAGCGCGAGCCGCAGTACAAGGCCCTGGCCAAGCGGGTGCAGTTGCGCGCCTCCGGTGGGCGCGCGGCCCAGCGCGCCGCGGCCAAGGCGGCGGCCGGCGCCAAGCCGGTGGCCTCCCGGCAGGGCGGCCGCAAGCCGATCGGCGGCCCGCAGGACGCGGACCTGGCCGTCGCGGGTGCCGAGGGCACCGAGCCAGACGTGACAGATCAGGCGGCCGACGAGGCCGCGGACACCGATGCCGTGGCGTCCGGAGAGCCCGTCGCCGCGGGCGCGGGCCAGCCCTCCCGCAGCGGCGCCCGGCCCGGCCCGCGCCAGCAGCCCCGCCGCACCAGCGCGGCCAAGCGCCGCCCGAGCGGCAAGAAGCGGCGGCGGTAGCGGCCTTGCCAGACGACGGAGCGGTCACGGGCACCGGGCTGGCCGAACTGATCGCTGCCCGGGTCCGCGACATCCCCGACTACCCGAAGCCGGGGATCGTGTTCAAGGACATCACTCCGCTGCTGGCCGACGGCGCCGCGCTCCGTGCGGTGGTGAACGCCCTGGCCACCGGGCACGGCCCGGTTGGCAAGGTGGTCGGGATCGAGGCGCGCGGGTTCATCCTGGCCGCCGCGGCAGCTTGTGAGCTGGGCGCGGGGTTCGTGCCCGTCCGCAAGCAGGGCCGGCTGCCCGGGCCCACCTACGCGCAGAGCTACCAGCTTGAGTACGGGACCGCCACCATCGAGGTGCACCAGGACGCGTTCGACCAGGGAGAGCGGGTCCTGATCATCGATGACGTGCTGGCTACCGGCGGGACGGCGGAGGCCACGGCCAGCCTGGTCCGCCGTGCCGGGGCGGAGATCGTCGGCCTGGCCGTCATCTTGGAGCTCACCTTCCTCGCCGGCCGGGCCAAGCTCGGCGGACAGCCCGTCCGCGCGCTGCTGGCGGTCTGAGCGTTCCGGACAGCCGGAGTGGCCGGCCTGCGGCCCTCGGGTCAGCCGTGAAGCCCGCGTCTGCCAAGGCCCGGCAGGCTGTCACCATGGCGTCACCACAGGTCGCCAGGGCGCTGGCGCCAACTGGGCAGACCGCTGTGACGGGCGCCGATAGACTGGATGCCTGGGCGGACGACAGGAGCGCATGTGGCAGGTGACGTAGCAACGACCGGCACGGCCGCCGCTGACGTCACCCAGTCCGCCTCGGAGCGGGGAGAATCCCCCGTTCCCGGGCAGGACGAAGAGGTGGCGGGCCAGGCGACCCCGCCGCGCCGTGCCCGCTCGCGCCCTGCTCCCGCCACCGGCTCGCCAGCGCCTGCCCCCGCCGAATCGCCCGCATCCGCGCCGCCGGCTGCCCCAGCTATCACGCCGGGCCAGGCCGCAGCCGGCTCGCCCGGCAGCACCGGGGGAACCGGGGTCCGCCGCCGGCTGGCCCGCCTCGGCGCGCCCCGCGGCGGCGGGATCAACCCGGTGCTGGAACCGCTGATCAAGACGATCCGGGGGACTCACCCCAGGGCGGACATCAGGCTCATCGACCGTGCCTACGAGGTGGCCGCACACTGGCACGCCGGCCAGATGCGCAAGAGCGGCGACCCGTTCATCACCCACCCGCTCGCGGTGGCCACGATCCTGGCCGAACTCGGCATGAACAGCGACACCCTCTGCGCCGCATTGCTGCACGACACCGTGGAGGACACCGCCTACACCCTCGCTGAGCTGCGCAAGGACTTTGGCGAGGAAGTGGCGGCGCTGGTCGACGGTGTCACCAAGCTGGACCGGGTCAAGTACGGGGACGACGCCGAGGCCGAGACCGTGCGCAAGATGGTCGTCGCCATGTCCCGCGACATCCGGGTGCTGGTGATCAAGCTCGCCGACCGGCTGCACAACATGCGCACGCTGCGCTATCTGGCACGGGAGAAGCAGGAGCGCAAGGCCAGGGAGGTGCTGGAGATCTTCGCCCCGCTGGCGCACCGGCTGGGCATGAACAACATCAAGTGGGAACTGGAGGACCTGGCCTTCGCGACCCTGTACCCCAAGCGGTACGACGAGATTGCCCGAATGGTCTCCGAGCGTGCCCCCGAGCGGGAGCTGTTCCTCCAGGACGTGATCGAAGAGGTGCGCGGCGACCTTCACGAAGCCAAGATCAAGGAGAAGGTCACCGGGCGGCCGAAGCACTACTACTCGATCTACCAGAAGATGATCGCCAGGAACGTCGGCTTCGAGGAGATCTACGACCTGGTGGGCATCCGCGTCCTTGTCGACACGGTGCGGGACTGCTACGCGGCGCTCGGCACCATTCACGCCCGGTGGAATCCCATCCCCGGGCGCTTCAAGGACTACATCGCGATGCCGAAGTTCAACATGTACCAGTCGCTGCACACGACGGTCATCGGCCCAGAGGGCAAGCCGGTCGAACTGCAGATCAGGACCTGGGGCATGCACCGGCGGGCGGAGTACGGCGTCGCCGCGCACTGGAAGTACAAGGAAGAGTCACTGCTCCCCGGCGGGCGGACCGGGGCGTCGGTCACCAGCGACATGGTCTGGCTGCGGCAGCTGGTGGACTGGCAGCGAGAGACCGCGGATCCGGCCGAGTTCCTCGAGTCGCTGCGGTTCGACCTCGGCACGGCCGAGGTCTACGTCTTCACCCCCAAGGGCCAGGTGATCGCGCTGCCGCAGGGCGCCACCCCGGTGGACTTCGCCTACGCGATCCACACCGAGGTCGGCCACCGGTGCATCGGCGCCAGGGTCAACGGGCGCCTGGTCG
>DASXKD010000287.1:0-13710 GCA_036497045.1 Streptosporangiaceae bacterium
ATCGACCGTTGGGCGGAGACCAGGCTAATGCGCCAGCAAGTACTCACCCGGGATCCGCCACTGGAGTTGTCCGTCATCATCGAAGAATCCGTGCTGAGCCGCAGGTTCGGCGACCGGGCGGTGATGCGGCAGCAACTGGAGCACCTAGTGGAGGCTGAAGAGCTGCCCAATGTCGAGGTGCGGATCTACCCAGTGAATGGCGAGCACCCTTCCTTGGCCACGGGCGCCTTTTCTTACATGCAGTTCCCGCAAGTCCACGACGTCCCGCTGCATGACATCGTGTCCGTTGAGCATCTCGAAGGAACTTCTGACCTCGAAGACGAAGAACTGACCTACATGTACCGGGTGGCATTCGAGCTGCTCAAGAGCCGTGCCCATGACCCAGATCGATCACGCTCACTCATATCTGCCACGGCAGCCGAACTCTGGGCATGAAATAACCCGGGCCGATGCCTTAGCAGCCGACCCGGGTGATCGGGAGCAGCCGACCCGGGCGATCGGGCTCAGATGGGCAGGCTGCCGTTCTTCAGGGCACTGATGAACGAGCTCCACGCCTCGGGGTGGAAGGTCAAAGTTGGCCCACACCCTGCGTCTTTGGTATCACGGACGGCGACGAGGCCAGCGCGCAGGGTCGCGACCTCCACGCAATTACCGTTGTAGGCGCTCCAGGTACTTTTCCGCCATACAGCGCCAACGAGGCCAGGCTGGCCCGCCTCCTGAATATCGCCCTCAGACTGGACCCGCTCCCCAAAGGCCACTGGACCGCCACCCCAGACATTAGTCGTTGCTGAAACAGCAGGCTGCCTCAGCATGAGTGGCCGGGCATCGCGACCATTTATACACCCCATGAGCCGCGCTGCATGCTGCTTCCGCACGACGTGGCGAGTCACATTCACGTCTCTGGAGGGCTGGGGGGCCGCCCTTTCCGCCAACAGTGCCGCAAGCAGGCAAAAGCCGGGCGGCGGCTGTCGCGGGGCCGCCGCCCGGCTGGTTGCTGTACGTGCTTACGAGCCGGGGACGGCCGCCTTGACGTTGGCGCCGGGGGCGGCGCCGAAGAAGCCGCGCAGGCCCTGCTGCAGCATGGTCAGGTCGACGATCCGGACCGCGGTGGTGGTGCTGCCGCGGACGGTGGCGTCCACCATCACCTGGTTCCCGGCCTTGATGGAGCCGATGCCGCCGCGCTGGGCGTTCACCATGGTCGAGCTGGTCACCTGGTAGCTGTGGCTGTAGCCGTCGGCGCTGCGCAGGGTGATGGACGTGCTGGAGACGGCGGTCACCTTGCCGTTCTGGAATGCCACGGTCTGGTAACCGCCGCCGGGCTTGGGCACTACGACGGTGCCGTGCACGGCACCGAACAGCCCACCGCCCAGCATGCCGGGGCCGGCAAAGGCAGGCCCGAACGGGAGCCCGCCGTGGATGCGCCACACGTGGCCGTGGGGCGGCAGCGCACCCGGCGGAGCCGGTGAGGAAGGCGAGGACGCTCCGGGCGGCGACGCGGCAGGAGTGGGGGTCGGTGAGGATGAACTGGTCGCGGCGACCGCGACCCCGGCACCGGCGAGCACGCCCACGGTGATGACGCTCGCCAGGACCGCGACCCGGCGGGAGCCGAGCCAGGCGGCCCGCAGGCCGGGCTTGTCCGGTTGGGGGTAGGGATCGTGTTCTGGGCCTGCCGACATGCGGCGCCAACTCCTTCGGGCAGTCGAACGTGCCCGCCCGGGCACAGTCAGCGGCAGAATTCCATGCCAACTTGAAAGAAAGCTAAGTGGCAGCGCAAAGTTCCGCGTCAGGGCGCCGCCGCTCGGCCTGCCTGCTGTGCGTCAGGCCGCCCGCGACGTCTGGCTCCGCGTGGTGGCACGTGACAGCGTGCGCACCACCGTGCCGCTGATGCCACCGCCCGGCGCCCGCCGCACGACCTGTTCGGCGAGGACCATCGCATCGGACGCCATCTTGCGCACCTCGGGCGAGGACCTGATGGCGTTCACCGACGTCTTCAGCCGTTCCAGGCCAGCCTTTCCTTCACGGGCCCCGACCAGGTATCCGGCCAGGAACCCAATGATCGTCTCCATTAGTCGCTCACCCCACCTGATGCGTACCTGCTCCTCTGCCGGGCGCAGGAGCGCCCGGCGCCTCATGCCTCGTTACATCTCGCGGAGTTCGAGATAGCGCTTGATGTCGGGCAGCGACTGCACGATCAACGCCAGCACCGCCGCGATCAGCGCCGCCTTGATGAGGTTGCCGATCATCGTGTTCCCTCCTTCCCGTGCTCGCCGTCGTCACCATGTCCGCCTCCGCCGGCCGCGGGGACGGGCTCTATCTCGTCGGGGGCGAAATAGAGGAACCTGCCGTGGTTGCGCTGCAGGTCGGCGAGGGGGTCACTGACCGGGCTGACCGCGACATGTACCTGGCCGTCCACGTCGTGCAGGACCGCCTCCACCAGCGCCTCACGCCCTGTGAGGAAGATGTCCTGTGCATCGGCGCGGCGGGCGCCCGGGCGCATCAGCACCCGGCTCCCCCGGGCCACCCGGATCCCGCTGACCAGGACGTGGTCGGTCTGCGGGGAGACCGAGGTGTCCGCCCCCGGGTCCCACCAGGGCTGCGCCGGCGGGGAAACCCCGCCCGGCTCGGTGAACGTGGGCGGCTCCTCAGCCGCCTTGCCGGGGCCTGGCGACAGGTAGCGGATGGCGCCATGCATCCGTTCCAGCATCTCCGGGGGCAGGCCATCCAGGCGGTCGATCAGGTCGGCGGCACGCGGGTCCGTGGCCCGCGCCTCCTGCCGCTCCGCGTCGGTCAGGGCCAGCGTACGCAGGGTGAGGATCTCATCGATCTCGGTAGCGTCGAAGAGATCCCCGGCGCTTTCCGGCGCCACCTCGGGGTGGTCGTAGAGGATGACCGGCGAGGACAGCATCAGGTCGCCGCACTCCGCAGGACCGGCCAGTACCGGCCAGGTGCCGGTGTTCACGCACGCGGCCACCTCCCCGGCGGCCCACTCCGGAGGGTCGGTCATGGACAGGAACGTGCCGCCCGTGACGCAGATCAGCAGGTGCGCGGCGATCAGCGAGTACTTCAGGCCGTCATCCCGGCTGCGCAGCGGGACCTGCGGCTCGGTGCGGTTCTCCACGCGCACCCGGAGCCGGAGCACGCCGTAGGGCCCGGGAGCGCGCTCGGCCAGGACTACGAGGGCACCGTTCAGCGGCGCGCAGCGGCGGACCAGCCGGCCGGCCGGCGCCCCGCCCTGGCTGATGAGTTCCTCGGCCTCCTCCGACGCGGGGATGTCGAAATGCAGTTTCGTATCCACATCGAGCAGGTCGGCGATCCGGCCGGACAGGTGCTGCTCCCGCTCCACCGCCTCATCGAACGAGCCGTACTCGGCCCCGTCGACCAGCACCGCGTCCACGTCGCTGGCCTCGCCAGTGGCCGGGTCGATCCGCTGCGCGGTCCGGTGCTGCAGGTGCAGGAAGCGCAGGCCGATGTCGACCCCGGCGTCGTCGCGGCACTCGACGAGGCATTCGGTCTGGCTGGCCGATGGCTCGCAGTCGTCGATGGCCCGGTAGGGCGGTGGCATGAGGACACCGAACTGGAACCTGGTCCGGTTCTTCTGCGACGATCGCCGGTACGGGTAGAGCAGGTAGCCCTCGTAGAGCACGGCATCCGCGACCTTACGGGCGTGCTCGAGGTGCGCCGGGTCCGCGGTCATGGCTGGTCCGTGGCGTCCGTATCGGCCCGCGCGAGCAACTCGGTCAGCGTCATGTCCCAGGTCGGCAGCGCGCGTGAAGATTTGAAGCGCTGGAGTTCCTCCATCGTCTGCCGGCTCATCTTGACCCAGGCACTGTTCGGGAAGTGTGCGTCGATGGCCTCGCGCCAGACCGAGACGGGCAGCCGGTAGGACGCTTCCTTACTCCAGGGCACCTGGTATACCTGCATCCGGCCGTCGCTGACGGTGAACACGGTGCCGCTGAACAGCAGCAGCAACGGGATCTCGCCGGCTTCCAGGCTGTCGAAATACCTGGCCGAGCCCACTTCCAGGTCATAGGTGAACGGAACCGGCAGTTCGACCTCGCAGGAGCCGGAAAAGCCGGGCACCATCGTCGCCACAGTGGTGAACTGCATGGGTTTCAGCGTGTCGGCCCAGCGCTCCGTCTCGCCGAAAAGATCGTTCAGCCGTTCCGCCTCGACACTCGAATAGCGGCGCCTGGCCGGCTCGATTCTGATCTGGCACCGCAGCGCGATCGCTTCCACCTGCTGGCCGCTGGTCTCGCTGATCCGCAGCACCAGCGAGAGGGCGGGCACCACCGCGTACCGGTCAACCGTGGCCCCGATGCAGTCGAAGGCAAGCTCGGCCACGTCAGAGCTCCCGGGCCGGTGCTAGCCCTGACCCCGCCACCCCGCCCAAGGGCCGCGCCCGCGAGCGGACCTTGTCGAGGAACTCGGCGATGCTCTCGCGGGCCTGCTCCCCGCCGTCGAAGCCGCGCCAGTGCAGGCGCATCCGCCCGGCAAGTTCGTAGCAGACATCGACCGGCACCAGGAAATGCTCCACGCTGGTGTCCGTGCGGCAGATCAGGGCCGCCTCCACGTCCGGTGCCAGGGCCGCCAGCAGCGGATGGTCCGCGGTGAGCCGGTCCCAGGCCGCCAGATCGAGCCGGCATTGGGTGGCGCCCGCGGGGCTCGGGTAGAAGCCGGTCACCTCGTTGGCCGCCGAACCGCGCAGGAAGAACGCCAGCCCGACGGGGATATCGAGCATGTCCCACTCGGCGGCCGTCATCGGCCGGTCCGGGTCGACGGCGTACCGGTCGGGTATCGACCGGTACCGCCCGCGGCCCGCCTGCCCGTGCGTGAACAGCAGATAGCACGGGCGGCAGGCGCACATCAGGCTGGACTGCTCCAGGTCCGCGACATGACTGTGCTCGTCCGGGATTTCCGCCGCGCAGAACTCGCACTTCTCCTCGGCCTGCGACGCGGCCCCGGCGCGGCCCCCCTCCGTGCCCACGCCGGGGCCCTCTGCCGCAGCGCCCGCCGGGGCGCTGGCCGGCCCAGGCGGGGCCGGTGGTTCAGTTACGAACCGGCGCAGGCCCGCGGGTCCGCTCATGAGGGCACCGCCGCCGGCACCGCCACGCGCACGCCCTGGCTGTCGGCCAGCAACGGCAGCGGGTCGAGATGGGCGGCCAGGCCGTCAAGGCCCGCGCCCGCCCGGCAGACGTCGTACCTGCTGCCGCACGGGCAGGTCAGCACCTCACGGTTGAGCGTTCCCTCGCCCAGGGAGGAACCGCAGGAAGCGCACTGGTCGCGATAGGCGTACAGGGTCCCGCGGACCGAGCAGACAAGCACCGCCAGGTCCGCTGCGGCCGCCGTCACCGGCCGCGAACTGGGCGGGCCGATGTCCGGCAACTGGATCCACTCGCCGCCGCCGGTGGCGGCCGGCGGCCCGGCGCCCGGCGCACGGCCCGGGCGCGGGCCGATCTGCAGCAGCTTCGGCTCGGGTGCAGCGGTCATCCCCTCCACGACCACCTCGGTCACCTCGGGTGCCGCATCCTGCACGGCTCCCTCGATCGCGAGCTGGACCGTCACGGTCGAGGACGGGCAGCCGTGGCACGAGCCTTCCAGCCGGAGCCGGGCGACGCCGTCGCTCACGCCCAGGTACTGCACACCGCCGGCATGCGAGCCGAGGTAGGGCCGGACCTGGTCCAGTGCCCGCTGGATCCGGGCATCCACGTCCAGCGGGTGCAGCCCGTGCAGCAACAGCAGGCCCTCGACGAGGGGGTCCGCGGCGAGCCGGTCCATCACGGCCAGGCCCGGCTCACCCTCTTCGGCCAGGGCCGTCATGATGGCGGCCAGGCCGTCTCCGTACATGCCGACCAGCAGGCGGACAAGCTCCTCCGCGGTCCCGGCGGCAGTGCCGCCGCGGGCCCGCAGCGAGGCCAGAAGTGCCTCGATCCGCTCGCCCGTCTGCGCAACACTGGTCATCGGGCCTCGCTTCCCCTAGGCAGCCACAGCGCCGCCGCCGTGACGGCGCCGCACATCCTCAGGCGTCAGGTTGCCAGGGTGACCGACATCGGCGTATGCACCTTCTCCAGCTTCTTCCCATCGCCGAGGTACATGTGCACGCCGCACGGCAGGCACGGGTCGAAGCTGCGGACCGCCCGCATGATGTCGATGCCCTTGAACCGGTCCGGAGGGTTCTCCTCGAAGATCGGCGTGTTCTGCACCGCGTCCTCATACGGCCCGGGCGTCCCGTAGACGTCGCGGACACTGGCGTTCCACGGCGTCGGCGGGTACGGGTGGTAGTTCGCGATCTTCCCGCCGCGGATCACCATGTGGTGGGACAGGACGCCGCGGACCGCCTCGGTGAACCCGCAGGAGTTCGCCTCGTCGGGCACGTTGAACGGCTCCCAGGTCTTGGTGCGCCCGGCCCGGATCTCGGCCAGTGCCTTCTCGGTGAAGTGCAGCGCGCACGCCGCCGCGTAGGCCTGGAAGTAGGTGCGGGCACGGTCGCGCTCGATCGCGTTGGACAGCGGCGCCCCCGAGGAGTCGGTCGGGATCTTCCACTCGAACGTGACCTCGGGCTTGCTGACCGTCCGGGGCAGGTTGATCTGCACGCTGTGACCCGTGGATTTGACGTAACCGAAGTCCACAAGACCGCCGAGTGCGGTCGCCCAGAGCCGGGCGATGGGGCCGCCGCCGGTGTCGGCCGCAAGGTGGTTGGTGCCGTCGAACCAGCGCGGCGACATGACCCAGCTGTACTTTCCGCCGAAGTCCCGCTTGGCCGGCTTGGGGATGGTGTGCTGGTTCCACGGGTGCCTGCGGTCCACCGGGTTGCCCAGCGGATCGCGGGTGACGAACATCTACTGGTCTTCCCAGTCCTCGTAGTAGGAACTGCCTAGCAGGATGCGGATCCCGAGGTTGATCTCCACCAGGTCGTTGGTGAGAAGCTGGCCGTCCCTGATCACGCCGGGGCTGACGAACATCTTCCGGCCCCAGTCGGTCATGTGGTCGTACCGGAAGTCGCAGTGGTCGGGGTCGTTGAGGCTGCCCCAGCAGACCATGTCGGCACGGCGCCGGCCGACCTCCTCATACCCGGGCAGCGCCTCGTAGAAGAAGTCGAACAGGTCGTCGTGCATCGGCACCACGCGCTTCATGAACTCCACGTAGCGCATGAGCCGGGTGAGGTAGTCGGTGAAGAGCTGGATCGTCGCGGTCGTCCCGACGCCGCCGGGGTAGAGCGTGGAGGGGTGCACGTGCCGGCCCTCCATCAGGCAGAACATCTCCCTGGTGGACCGGCTGACCTGCAGTGCCTCGCGGTAGAACTCGCCTTCGAGCGGGTTCAGCGACCGCATGATGTCACCGATCGTCCGGTAGCCGTGGTCGGCCGCGTGCGGCGACTCGGTCCGGTTCGCCAGCTCCAGCACGCCCGGGTTGGTCTCGCCGACCATCCGCTCGCAGAAGTCCACCCCGACCAGGTTCTCCTGGAAGATGTTGTGGTCGAACATGTACTCCGCGGACTCGCCCAGGTTGATGATCCACTCACCGAGGTGCGGCGGGCGCACCCCGTAGGCCATGTTCTGGTTGTAGACCGAGCAGGTCGCGTGGTTGTCGCCGCAGATGCCGCAGATGCGGCTGGTGATGAAGTGCGCGTCCCGCGGGTCCTTGCCCTTCATGAAAATGCTGTAGCCGCGGAAGATCGAAGAAGTGCTGTGGCACTCGACGACCTTCTTCTGCTTGAAGTCGATCTTGGTGTAGATACCGAGGCTGCCGACGATCCGGGTGATCGGATCCCAGGCCATCTCCACCAGGCCGGTGTCTTCGGCCGTAGTCATGGCACTCCCCTTTCCTCCCGGGCAGGGGCCGCGGGGGCGCCCGCCCGCCTGAGTCAGTCGATCACCAGGTCTTCTTGAAGCCCGTCAGGAGCTCGTCGCCCCTCTTGCGCCACTTGGGCTCTTCGTCGGCGGTCTTCGCGGTGAAGCCGCGGAGAGTGCGGATCACGGTGCCGTACATCGTGCTCGCCGTGGTGGAGACCTTCGACCCGGGCGGCTCGTCCATGAACGGCATGAACTTGTCCGGGAAGCCGGGCATGGTGCAGGCAATGCAGATGCCGCCCACGTTCGGGCAGCCGCCCACGCCGTTGATCCAGCCGCGCTTGGGCACGTTGCACTTGACCACCGGCCCCCAGCAGCCCAGCTTGACCAGGCACTTGGGCGAGCCATACTCGTTGGCGAAGTCGCCCTGCTCGTAGTAGCCGGCCCGGTCGCAGCCCTCGTGCACGGTCGCCCCGAACAGCCAGGTGGGCCGCAGCGCCTCGTCCAGCGGGATCATCGGCGCCTGGCCCGCCACCTGGTAGAGCAGGTAGAGGATGGTCTCCGACAGGTTGTCCGGGTGAATGGGGCAGCCGGGCACGCAGACGATCGGCAGGCCCGCCTTCGACCGCCAGTCCCAGCCGAGGTAGTCAGGGACGCCCATCGCGCCGGTCGGGTTGCCCGCCATGGCGTGGATACCGCCGTAGGTGGCGCAGGTGCCGACCGCGAGGATCGCGGTGGCCTTGGGCGCCAGCCGGTCCAGCCATTCGTTGGTTGTCATCGGCTGCCCGGTCGCCGGGTTGTTGCCGAAGCCGCACCAGTAGCCCTCGTCCTTGATCGCCTCGTTCGGAATGGAGCCCTCGACCACGAGCACGAACGGGTCGAGCTCACCGCGGTCGGCCTTGTGCCACCACTCGATGAAATTGTCGGCCCCGGTTTCCGGGCCGCATTCGTAGTCGATCAGCGGCCAGTGCACCGCGATCTTCGGCAGGCCCGGCAGGGCGCCGAGCACGATCTCCTCGATGCTCGGCTGGGTGGCCGCGGTCAGCGCGACCGAGTCCCCGTCACAGCCGAGGCCCCCGTTCATCCAGAGGATGTGCACCAACGGCTCATCCCCGCCGCCTGCACTCGACTCCGCTTCGCTCGACCTGGCTGTGGCCATCCGCGGCCACCTCCTGACTCCGATTCGAGGTTCGTGATGCGCGGACGGTCGTCATGTTAGACCTGGCCGGATCTGCCTACAAGACCGAAGAGACAGTCGACCGGACAGAAATGTCTAGATCCAAGTCACCAGGTAGTTACGGTTTGTCGCACAACGACCACTGCCTGCCACAAAGATGCCCATAAGGTCGGCCTTCTCCGCCGTCAGCGCTGGCCTGAGCAGGCCGGATCGAATAGCCTGGCATGAGCCTGGAGACCGCGTCGCGGTGCGGGGCCAGACCTCTAAGGAGCAGTCGGTGAGCGAGACCACGACGGGTCCAGGCGACCCGATCCAGGTCACGCCGGTCGTGGTGCTGGTGCAGGTGTTCCCCGCGCGGCCCTCCTCGATCCCCGACATCCGGGACTTCGTCCGCCGCTGCCTCGCCGAGTCACCACTCACCGAGGAGGGCACCCGCGAGGTCGGCGAGACCGTGTTCCGCGCACTGCTGGACGCGGCCGGTCCGACCGGGTACATCCAGGTGGCGTTCCGCATCTTCCCTGAACACGTCGAGGTCGACGTGCTGCACTCCGACAACCAGATCCAGCCGTTGAAGCCCGCGCCGACCGGGTCGCGCGGCGGCCAGGCCGCCGACCGCACCGTGACCGCCACGCCGGTCCCCGTGCCCGGAACGGCCAGCGCGGTGACGGACACTCCTGTCGAACTGGACGGCGCGCTGCCCGGATCCCCCGGCCACCCCGACACCTTCGCGGACTGGATGTCCACGGCACTGCGCCGGGAGGGCCTGACCCAGGAGGCCGCCGCCCGCATGCTCGGCGTGTCCGTCAAGACGGTCAGCCGCTGGGTGGGCGGCGCCACCGAGCCGCGGATGCGCGACCTGCGCCGCATCCAGGAAGTCTTCGGTGAGGTACCGATCTCCTAGCCCCTGGGCGGGCATCCCCGTGGCACCCCGTACCTGGCCGCCCGGCCGCAGGTCAGCGCAATCGGTCAGGCTTGTCTGTTCAGTTCACTAGACGTCCCCCCAGAAGTGTCCTAGCGTGCTGCCATGGCGGTACTAGCAGGTCGCCACCAACTGGGCCCGGATCGAGGTCGCATCATTCTGCGTACTTTCCGTGACGGGCTGGCCGCGTCGGCAGGTCATGACCTCACCATCGAGGCCACCCGCTGGTCCGGGGTGCTCGGGGTGAACGAAGACCTCAGCCCGGCCGATCTCGATGTCCGCATCGATATGGGCGCACTGGTGGTGCGCGACGGGACCGGTGGCGTCAAGCAGCTGAGCGACCGGGACCGCCGCGAGATCGCCGTCACGGCGCGCAAGGTGCTGGCCTCCGACCGCCACCCGGAAGCTGTTTTCGCCGCGGCCGGCTTCGAGCCCGTAGCCGGGGGGGGCGGCGAAATCAGCGGGACCCTCACCATTCGCGGCCAGGCACGGCCGCTGCAGGTACACGTCACCCAGACCGGTGCCGACCGTTACCACGCGGAGGCGCAGGTCGTTCAGTCTGACTACGGGATCAAGCCCTACACCGCGTTCCTGGGCGCGCTGCGCGTCCGTGACGCCCTCGACATCGCGGTGGATCTTGACCTGTCCGATCAGCCCGCAGATTCGGCGACAGGTTCATGACAAGCGGCTACGACGCGCAGACCGCGGCCAGGCTGGCCACGGCCGGCGACGAAGCCAGCAAGGCGTTTGCGCGGCGTACCGAGCCCACGGCCGGCCTGGCCGGACAGGCGGACGCGGTGGCGCAGGCGTGCCATGCGATGGCGGTGCGGTTCCATCAGGGCGGCAAGCTGGTGGTGTTCGGCACCGGTGCGGCCAGCACCGACGCACAGCACGTCGCGGTGGAGTTCGTGCACCCGGTCATCGTCGGCAAGCGCGCGCTGCCGGCCATCTCGCTGACCACAGACGTCGCCACGGTGACCGGGATAGCCGAGCGGGAGGGGATGGACGCGATCTTCGCCCATCAACTCCGCTACCTGGCCACGCCCGGCGACATCGCGCTCGGCATCTGTGCTACCGGGCATTGCGGCAGCGTGCGGGCAGGGCTTGCCACGGCCGGGGAACTCGGCCTGCTGACGATCGCGCTCACCGGCCGCGCGGGCCTCGCGATCACCGGCAGCGGGGCCGCGGACCACGTGCTGGTGGCGGATTCTGACGACCCCAGGGTGGTCAAGGAGATGCACGTCACCATGTACCACCTGCTGTGGGAACTGGTGCATGTGTTCCTGGAACAGCCGGGCACGCTGAGTCCGGGGGTGTTCGCATGACTACCCACAGTGGCCAGTCGGCCCGGGCCAGCACGGCCGCGGAATGCTCCGGGGATGTCTGCATCACCTGCTCCGACACTGCCGTCGAGGTCACCGTGCTGCGGCTGCTCGGCGACGCCCTGGCCATGGTGGACACCGGCCAGGGCGAGGAGGAGGTCAGCGTGGCGCTTGTCGAGGCCCAGCCTGGCGACACCATCCTGGTGCACGCCAAGGAAGCCATCGCGATCGTGGGCAGGTGACGTCGCATGCCCCATGATGTCGAGCCCGGCACGAGCGCGATGGAAGCGCTCTACCCGTTCCTGTACTCCGACGCCACGGACCTGGCCGACCTGATGGCCGAGGTGCGCGAGTCGACGCTGGCGAAGATCAGGGAGATCGCCGAGCTGCGCAGCGTCGTGGCCGCGCGCGAGTCGGCCAGGCTGGCCAACTGTGCCGAGGACATGGCCGCCCGGTTCGCCGCGGGCGGCCGCCTGTTCACCTTCGGCAACGGAGGGAGCGCCACCGACGCCCAGGAGCTGGCCACCCTGTTCCTGTTCCCCGGTGGCGACGCCCCCTCGCTGCCCGCCTTCGGGCTGGCCAACGACACCTCCGTGGTGACCGCGCTGTGCAACGACGTGGGCGTCGACGTGGTGTTCGCGCGGCAGCTCGCGGCGTTCGGGCGACGGGAGGACATAGCGGTAGGGATGTCCACCAGCGGCAACTCGGAGAACCTGGTGCGCGCGTTCGCCGAGGCCAGCAGGCACGGAATGCTCACCGTGGGGCTGGCCGGCTACGAGGGCGGGGCCATGGCCGAGCTGGACAGCATCGACTACCTGTTCGTCGCGCCGTCCACCTCGGTGCACCGGATCCAGGAAGCCCAGACCACCATCTATCACGTGCTGTGGGAGCTCACCCTGGCCGCCCTTGCCCCCCGCCGGGCCAGCACGTGACCGGGCCGGGGCGCATATGACCGACCGGGGAAGCAGCCCGCCGGGCCGGATGCTCATCGCCGGCGTCGGCAACATCTTCCTCGGTGACGACGCCTTCGGCCCGCAGGTCGCCCGGCGGCTCGCCGCCGAGGACCTCCCCGGCTGGGTCCGGGTCGCCGACTACGGGATCAGCGGCATGCACCTCGCCTACGATCTCGCCGACGGCTACGACACCGCCATCCTCATTGACGCCGCCCCGCGCGGGGGCCAGCCTGGCACAGTGACCGTGCTCGAGGTGGCCGCGGAACACCGGCGGGACCTGGCGGCAGACGAGGGCCCGGCGGGCGCAAGCCGGCTGTTCGACGCGCACGGCATGCAGCCCGACGTGGTCCTCGGGGTGCTGGACATGCTCGGCGCCGGCGGCGAGGTGCGCACTCTCGTCGTCGGCTGCGAGCCGGCCAGCGTTGACTACGCGATGGAGCTGAGCGAGCCGGTCGCCAAGGCGGTGGACGAGGCGGTCCGGGTGGTCCTGGGCCTGGTCGCCGAGGCCGGCCACGGCCGCCAGGACACCGCGACCGGCCACGACCACCGCGGCGCCGCAACCACCGGGACCGCAGGCCCCGGAATCCCCGAAACCACTGGTGAAGGAGTGTCCCATGTGCCTTGGCATTCCCGGTGAGGTGATCGAGTTCCTGCCGGAACAGCCTGACCTGGCACGCGTGGACGTCAGCGGGGTGCGCCGGGTCATCAATGTCGGCCTGCTCTCCGACGAGCCCCCCGAGCCCGGCGAGTGGGTGCTGATCCACGTCGGCTTCGCCCTCTCCAAGATCGATGAGGCCGAGGCCGCCGCCGCCCTGGACTTCCTGGAGGGGATCGGCCAGGCCTACGAAGACGAGCTCGCGGCGCTGCGAGACTCCCAAATCGAGTAGGAGCTGGTGACATGCGTTTCGTCGACGAGTTCCGTGACGAAGACAAGGCGCACGCGCTGGCCGCCCGCATCGCGGCCCTGTGCGAGCCTGGGCGCCAGTACAAGCTGATGGAGGTGTGCGGCGGGCACACCCACACCATCTACAAACACGGGCTCGAGGACTACCTGCCGGAGTCCATCACCCTGGTGCACGGCCCGGGCTGCCCGGTGTGCGTGATCCCGATGGGGCGGGTGGATGACGCCATCCACCTGGCGTCACAGCCGGACGTGATCATGACCTCGTTCGGGGACATGATGCGGGTCCCCGGCAGCAACGGTGCGTTCTTCGACGCCAACGCCCGCGGCACCAACATCAAGATGGTCTACTCGCCGCTGGACTCACTGAAGATCGCCAAGGCCAACCCGGACAAGCGGGTGGTGTTCATGGCGATCGGGTTCGAGACCACCGCGCCGTCCACGGCGATGACGGTGCTCCGGGCCCGGGCGCAGGGCATCAAGAACTTCTCGGTGTTCTGCAACCACGTCACGATCATCCCGGCCATCAAGGCCATCCTGGACTCCCCCGACCTGCGCCTCGACGGGTTCATCGGCCCCGGGCACGTGTCCACGGTGATCGGCTGCCGGCCGTATGAGTTCATCGCGAAAAGCTACGGCAAGCCGGTCGTG
>DASXKD010000288.1:0-2532 GCA_036497045.1 Streptosporangiaceae bacterium
CGCGGGCGCCAGGCTCATGGCCGTGCCGGGGTGACCTGACCCGGCCTGCTCGACCGCGTCCATCGCGAGCACGCGGATCAGGTCGACCGCGCGCTGGTCTGTGGCTGACCACACCAGGTCCGCGCCAGATGCGTTGCTCACTGTGAGATCAGCGCTCCTCTCCAAGCGCAGGCGGGCGCAGGCCGAAGATGCGGCCGCCGGGATTCATCACTGTTCCGAGCCTATCGGCCGCCGTAACGGGGCAACTCACCCGCATCTGGGGTCAGTACGCTTCCAGGCATGCTGACCCAGGACCCGCTGGCGGTGGTCGAAGGGCGGCCGTACGGCCGGGGCGTGATCATCGGCGTGGCCGCCGGGCTGGGCTGCGCGCTGATCGTCCTGGGCATCGACATGGCGGAGAGTGTGGACAGCGCCAGGCACAGCGTGGTCCCGTTCCTGGTCGCGCTGCCGCTGGCGCTGCTGCCGGTGCCGCTGCTGATCGCGCTTGTGCTGCTGCTTGACCGGCTGGAGCCCGAGCCGCCCGGCAATCTGGTGTTCTGTTTCGCCTGGGGCGCGGGCATCGCCGCGCTGCTGGCGGGCATCCTCAACACCGCCGGGCTGCTGTACGTCACCCAGCCAGCCCTCGGCAAGGGCAACGGCCAGTTCGTCTCGGCCGCGATCGGCGCGCCGGTGGTGGAGGAATCTCTCAAGGGCCTGGTGCTGGTCTGGCTGCTGTGGCGGCGCAGGCAGGAACTGGACGGGCCCACCGACGGGATCATCTACGCGGCCATGGTGGGCCTCGGCTTCGCGATGATGGAGAACATCGGCTACTACATCTCGGCCCTGGCCCGGCCGGTGGCCGGCGGCGTGCCAGTGCTCGAAGCCACGTTCGTGTTCCGCGGGCTGCTCGCGCCGTTCGCGCACCCGATGTTCACCGCCATGACCGGGATCGGCGCCGCCTACGCGGCCACGCACCGCCGCGGTGGCTGGGCCCTGGCCCTCGGCCTGTTCGGCGCGATGTTCCTGCACGGCCTCTGGAACGGGCTCACCAGCCTCGGCCTGGACGGCATCATCCTCGCCTACGGGCTGCTGGCCTGCGTGCTGGTCGTGCTGATCACGGTGATGATCGCCGACCGGCGCAGGATGGTCGGCCTGATCCGCCGGTTCCTGCCCGCTTACCAGGCCGCCGGGCTGGTCAGCGAGGCCGACCTGCGGATGCTGTACACGCTGAAGGAGCGCCGCCAGGCTCGGCGCTGGGCCCGAGGCGCGGGCGGGCGCCCCCTGGCCAGGGCGATGGTCGCCTACCAGCTCGCCGCGACCGAGCTTGCCCTGGCCCACCAGCGCTTGGCACGGGGCGGATTTACGCCGAGGGACTTCGAAGAGCGCCGCCACGTACTGGCCGGGGTGATGGCCTCGGCCCGCGAGATCCTCTGGCGGTGTTAGCTCGGGGGACGACCCCCGGAACCCCCGCTGGCTCAAGTCCCCGTCGGCTCGGGTGCTAGCCACTGGCTTGCGGCTGCGGGGCTCGGCGGCCGACTTGCCGCCTGGGGTGGCCCCACTGCTGTCAGCGCGCGGGGGCGGCCGCGGCGGCTGCGGGGGCTTGCGGCTGGCCGGTCGCTGTGTCCAGGGCGCCGCGGTCACGCAGCGCGAACATGAGGCGCAGCGCCGCGATCCAGATCAGGGTCGAGCCGCAGACGTGTACCCAGACCAGGCCGGCCGGCAGCCCGGTGAAGTACTGGATGTACCCGATCATGCCCTGCGAGCCGATCAGTGCGAGCAGCGTCCAGCCGAGGCGGACGGCCGGGGCTGGGGCGTGGGTCAGCCACAGGCCGACGGCGAGCGGGACGGCGAGCCCGCCGAGCAGCCAGCCGATGTCCGCGTGGAACTGGGTCGCCCCGGCGAGCGACAGGTGGAACCGGGGGACCACGCCCGCGCCGGCCAGCGGCCCAGTGCCGGTCACCACGGTCCCGGCGGCCAGCATCAGCGCCACGGCTGCCACCACGGCGTAGCCGAGCAGCCGCAGGTCGGTCCGGACCAGCGACCGGGCCGGCGCCTCGCCCTCGGTGCAGCGGACGTACAGCGCGACCGCGGCCGCAAGGACCGCGATCGAGGCCAGGAAGTGCAGCGCCACCATGGCCGGGTTGAGCTTGGTCAGCACCACGATCCCGCCGAGCACCGCCTGGGCGAGGATCCCGGCCGGCTGGACGGCGGCGAGCCAGACCAGGTCCCGCCGCCTGCGGCCCCCGGGGCGGAACCGCCACGCGGCGACGAACACCACCACGGCGATCAGCGTGATGGCGACCGTGACCATACGGTTGCCGAACTCGATCCAGGTGTGGAACATGGGGTCGCCCGCCGAGTGCGCGGCGACCAGGCTGCCGCGGGTGCACTGCGGCCAGTCCGGGCAGCCGAGGCCGGACTCGCTGAGCCGGACCGCCGCACCGGTCGCGATGATCCCGGCGGTGCAGATCACCCCGGCGAGGGCGATGCCCCGCATGGCGGCCGACGAGGGATTCAGCACCGCCCCGGCGCCGCGGCGGGTGAGCGCGCGGG
>DASXKD010000289.1:0-6086 GCA_036497045.1 Streptosporangiaceae bacterium
GTTGCTGTAACTCTCTGTGGCAGCGCTGCTGACCTGGGGAAACTCTGTCGAGATAACCGGTTGTCTATGCCTGTAGCCAGAAAAATCTTCTATCTACAACGCTGTGACCAGGGCAGATACGGCTCATCATGGGAAGATCAAGTAACTTCGGCCTAGACAGCGGCCCGCCAGGGAGGCAGGCGCGGTCGCGGGGTGGCGGCGGCCGGACGGTGGGATGGCCGCGAACTCGGTGCGGTCAGCCGGGGTGGTGCGGGTCACACCGCGACCAGGGTCAGTGGTGGTCGAGCAGGGTCAGTGGTGGTCGAGCGACTCGAAGACCGTCTCGTCCACGGACACGCCGGGCAGGTCCATGAGGTCATAGCCGAGTTCGTCGATCACCGGTGCCACCGGCCGATCGGCGCTTCCGGGCAGCAGCGCCTCCGAGTGCGCCCCGCAGCCGTGGTCCACCGAAACCACCCGGCCGTCGTCGGGGGCGAACGCGTTGGCGCACGCGCCGAACACCGAGCCGAGGGGACCGCCCAGCCGGACGAAGAATCCGCAGCCCCCACAGACCCCGGGCGCCGCGTGCGCGAGCGGGCTCTTGGGCCCGTGCTCGCTGGCATACCAGCGCATCCCCGTCTCGTCGCGGCCCACAGGGGACAGCACCCGGCCCTGCGGCGGCACCAGGCCAGCGGCCAGTGCGGGGGTACCCGCCAGTGGCTCGGCCAGTGCTGCCACGAGCGCAGCCACGTCGTCGATGTCCTGCGGCCCGTCATCGCCGGCCAGGGAGACTACGGGCACCAGCCGCTCGTCGTCGGCGGCCGTGAGCAGTATGTCGCCCACGCCGAGGTCACCCGGGCGGAGCCGCTCCCGCCAGGGAACCCATTCCGGCGCCAGGATGGACTCGGGGCCAGGCAGCAGGACGGTCTCGGCCACCGTGGCGGTCTTGGCGCGTGACGCCCGGGTCAGCGTGACCGCCCAGCGCCAGCCGCGGTAGGCCGGGTCGAGGCAGTCGAACAGGTGGGTGACGACCCGGTCCGCGTCGGCGTCCGCGCCGACGTGATCGCCGACGCGGCCGGCCCCCGCCAGTTCGATGGCGGCGGCGCGGGCGAAATCGACCGCCTGGACGCAGATCTCGTCCGGCTCAGCCCTGCGGGCGCGAAGTGGACTCACGGTCAGTAATTGTTCCTCATCCGGGTACATGCTTGCACCATGGTCCGGCCAGTTAAGCAACCGCCGAGCGGACCACCATTTCGTGGTACCGGCCCGACACAGAATACTGGGAACATGGGAGTGGGTCAGGCCTGGACAGCGGCCAGGCAGGCGGCCAGGTCGCTATCCTCGGCCGCCCAGTCCGGCGGTCGCGCGGGGGCCGGGGCCGCGCGGGGCACCAGTCGCATGGTGCACCGGCTGACCGGCGCCTCCGGCGCGAGCCGGACCGGCCTAGCGAGCCTCATCGAACTGTCCGCCGCGGGCGCCGCCGGCGACGCCTTCGTGACCATCGCACTGGCCGGCACGCTGTTCTTCACCACCTCCCTTGACCAGGCCCGGGGCCGGATCGCACTCACCCTGCTCATCACCATGGCGCCGTTCGCCGTGCTGGCCCCGGTGATCGGGCCGATGCTGGACCGTGCCCAGCAGGGCCGCAGGTACCTGCTGGCGGGCACGCTGATGGCACGTGGCCTGCTGTGCTGGGGGATGGTCGACGCGGTGCTGCACAACGATGTGGTGGAACTGCTCCCCGCCGCGTTCGGCGTGCTGGTGCTGCAGAAGGCGTACGCGGTGACCCGGGCTTCGGTCACCCCCAGGCTGCTGCCGAGGGAGATCACCCTGGTGGCGGCGAACTCGCGCACCGGCATGGCCACGCTGATCGCCTCCAGCGTGGCCGGGCTCGCCGCCCTGGGCATCGAGTACGTGGCCGGGGGCGCGGCCAACGGCGCGGCCTGGGTGCTGCGCGTCGGCACGGTGGTCTATATCGCCGCCACAGCACTGAGCTTCCGGGTGCCCGACCACGTGGACGCGTTCGACCGGAAGCCCGAGGGGGATCGCGAGGCCGCCACGGTGCCGAGCCCTGGCCCGGCCACGGCCGCCGGCCGCGCGGCCCCTGGTCCCGGGGCTCCCGGGCCCGCGGCACCCGGCCCGGGGGCACCCGGCCCGGGGGCACGCGGCCCGGGCGGGACGGAGCCGCTCGGCGCAGAACGGGCCCGGACGACGGCACCAGGCAGGGCGGTCCCCGGCAGGGCACCGGCGGGCAGCGGCGTGGCGGGTGGCCGGGCCCGGCCATCCCCCAGGCCGGGGCTGCGCACATTGCGCCATGTCGGGCCGGTCGTCGCCGAGGCGATGCGCGCCAACGCCACCCTGCGCGCGTTCTCCGGCTTTACCGTGTTCTTCCTCGCGTTCCTGCTCAGGACGGCGCACTTCCACGGGGTGAATGACAAGGTGGCGCTCGGCGGGCTGCTCGCGGCCGCCACCCTCGGCGGTTTCGCCGGCACGGCGCTCGGGTCGGCGCTGCGCTCCCGCCGCCCGTACGTCATCACCTTCGGCGTGCTCGGTGCCTCCACCCTGGTGACGGCCCTTTGCGCGATGTTCTTCGGGCTGCTGGCGGCGCTCGCGGTGGCCCTGGTCGCCGCGTTTGGCCAGGTCCTGGCCAAGCTGGCCCTCGACTCGACCGTGCAGCAGGAGATCGGCGAGGACATCAGGTCGTCCGCCTTCGCCGCTTCTGAGACCCTTCACCAGCTCGCCTGGGTGTGCGGCGGGCTGGCGGGGGTGGCCCTGTCCCTGACCAACAGCGGGGTCGCGGGGATGACCGTGGCAGCGGTCGGGCTCGGTTTGTCACTGCTGTTCCTGCTGTCCCAGCGGCGCCGCCGCATGCTCGCGGCGAGGCATTCCCGCCCGCAGGTCGTTTCGTAACCGAAGGCCGATGGCGCGGCAGGCCGGGCAAGACAGGACGCCCGCGGCGACAGCCATCGCCCGGAATACCAGGAGCGCGGTCAGGGCTCCACGTCGTCGGCCACCGCGCGCAGCAGTGCAGCGATCTTCTTGGCGTCCCTGGAATCGGGGTGGCGGCCGCGCCGGTAGGAACCCGACAGGTCATCGAGCAGCTTGATCAGGTCCTCCACGAGGAGGACCATCTCATCGGGGCTCTTGCGGTTCACCTTGGCCACCGTCGGCGCGGGGTCGAGCACCCGTACCTGGAGGGCCTGCACGCCACGCCGGCCCTCGGCCACGCCGAACTCCACGCGCTGGCCGGACCTCAGCACCATGCCGGACGGCAGCGCGGAGGAGTGCACGAATACCTCACCGCCGTCGTCGCGACTGAGGAAGCCGAAGCCTTTGTCGGCGTCATACCATTTGACCTTGCCAGTGGGCACGAACAGACCTCACGGGGAATAGCGGCGGGCAGGTTCACGTGCAAGCGCCATCCCAGGTTAGTCGCTCTGGCCGCCGCGGGGTCAGTCCCGGTGGCGCTCGTGACAGCGGCGTGACCCCGGCAGAACGCGCCGGGGCCACGCCATCCGCGGCCCCCACGCTCAGATGGTGCTGGGACGGGATCGCGTGAGTGACCGGGAATCAGAGCGCACTGTGCCGCTCGCTCAAATTCAGGAGGTCTTGCCGGGCTTATACCCTGGAGTTATCGCAGATAATCACGGGATAGTTACC
The DNA here is from genome assembly GCA_036497045.1 of Streptosporangiaceae bacterium. Classification (GTDB taxonomy): domain Bacteria; phylum Actinomycetota; class Actinomycetes; order Streptosporangiales; family Streptosporangiaceae; genus DASXKD01. The sequence goes on from DASXKD010000289.1 coordinate 3,640, forward strand.
CGTAATCACCGGGCGCGGCCGACTTGTGGCACCGCGGCGGCCCGCCAAGCGAACGGCGTCAGCGAGTGATGCGCTTCCAGGGGGGCACCTTGACCCGCGGCCCCTTGGACACCCGCCAGGCCAGGTAGACAGCGGTGATCACCGAGCCCACGCGGATCAGGAGGCCGAAGGACACGCCGATGGCGTGGAAATAGACCACGATGACGTTGCCACTGCCGCCGACGAACGGGGCGGCGATCGCCGAAAGCGCCAGCGTCACCAGCAGAGGCCCGGTGACCGCGAGTGATTTGTCCTTAACGTCCCACAGTCGCGAGAACAGCGCCACGACGGCACCGATCGGCCAGAACGGGAACGGCAGGATCAGCCCGCCAAGACCGAGCAGCAGGATGGCGATGCTCTCCAAGAGGTTCTCGCGAGCCAGCCGACCGGCATTCGCGGTGAACGTCTCGGCCTCTTCCACTCCCCGTATGCCCGGGACCCGCCCGATCAGCCGTTGGATCGCGCCGGTGTGGCCCGTTTCTCCGGCCCCGGCGCTCCGGCGCTTGGTGCCCTGCTGACTTGCGCCCGGCGGAACCGTGCCCTGCGGGTCCGGCTCGGGGGAGTCCGTGCTCCGCAGCCTGCGGGGGCCAGCGGTCCGGGAGTCACCGCCGCGCGTACCGGTGCTGCCTGCGCCGGCCCCCGGCAGCCCGGTGGTCCGCGCACTGGAACTCCCCGGGCCGGCGCCGGGCTGCTCGGAGCGCCGCGGGCCTGCACCAGGCGGCGGTGCGGGAGCCCCGATGACGGTGCCGTCCGGGCCGGTGACGGTCTGGCCCTGCCCAGGCTGGCCCTGCCCAGGCTGGCCCTGCCCAGGCTGGCGCTGCCCAGGCGGGATCAGCCTGCCGGTCAAGGGCTGGGTGCCGGTGTTGGGGCGCCGCCGTGCCGTGAAGGGACGGTTCATCCGCGGCCCGGTGAGGGCCGCGGCCGCGGCCTCCCCCTCCTCCTTGCTGGCGGCCCGGCTCTTGAGCCAGCCTTGGTCGATCCGCACCCGCTCCTCGGTGACGAGGTCCTCGGGCTTGCCCAGCCGCGCGAGCACCGCGCTGACATGCTCGGGATCGGTGCGCGTACCAGGAGGGCCGACCTCGCGCTCGACGAGGGCACGCGTGCGCCCGACAAAGGCCATCCTGGCGCCCTTGGGGAGCAGGCGCGCCGCCTGCGTCACCCGGGTCAGGTAGTCCGTGACGATCTGCTCACCGGTGAGGTTGGGACGTGCCCTCATGCCCCGATCATCCCCTCTTATCCGCTAAATGTGGAGACCTTCGCACACTCTGAAAGTTGCAGCGCACACACACACGCCAACAGGGCGTGAGCAAGCACGCATTGTGCAACGCCGGAGAACAGTGCGCACCCGGCCGGCGGGGGTATTGCCGGCCGGACTGAGCCAGCCGCCGGTCAGCGTGAGCCGGCCGGTGGCCCGGCCGGCCCGATGGCTGACCGGGCCTGGCCGGGCCGGACAAGGAAAGGCCGGAGGGGTGATCCCGCACCGCGGGACCACCCCTCACTCCGGGCGCCCAGTGCCGCAGGCTATGCGCCCGCTAGCACGGGCTGAGCGCCCATGGCGTGGACTAGAAGTCCATGTCACCGCCGCCAGGGGCGGCAGGTGCCTTCTCCTTCTCCGGCTTCTCCACGATCACTGCCTCGGTGGTGAGGAAGAGACCGGCGATTGAAGCGGCGTTCTGCAGCGCGGACCGGGTGACCTTAGCCGGGTCGATGATCCCCGCCTTGAACATGTCGACGTACTCGCCGTTCGCGGCGTTGAGGCCGTGATTGAGTGCGAGCGTCTTGACCTTCTCGACCACCACGCCGCCTTCGAGGCCGGCGTTCACGGCGATCTGCTTGAGCGGCTCCTCCAGTGCCCGGCGCACGATCGTGGCACCGGTGGCCTCGTCGCCGGTCAGCTCCAGCTTCTTGAACGCTTGCGTGCCCGCCTGGAGCAGCGCGACGCCCCCACCGGGGACGATGCCTTCCTCCACGGCGGCCTTGGCGTTGCGCACCGCGTCCTCGATGCGGTGCTTGCGCTCCTTCAGCTCGACCTCGGTGGCCGCGCCGGCCTTGATCACTGCAACGCCGCCGGCCAGCTTGGCCAGCCGCTCCTGCAGCTTCTCGCGGTCGTAGTCGGAGTCGGTGTTGTCGATCTCGGCACGGATCTGGTTGACCCGGCCCGAGATCTGCTCGCCGTCGCCGGCACCATCGACGATGGTGGTCTCGTCCTTGGTCACGACGACCTTGCGCGCGCGGCCGAGCAGGTCGAGGTCCGCGGTCTCCAGCTTGAGGCCGACTTCCTCGCTGATGACCTGGCCGCCCGTGAGGGTGGCGATGTCACCGAGCATGGCCTTGCGCCGGTCACCGAACCCGGGCGCCTTCACCGCAACCGACTTGAACAGGCCGCGGATCTTGTTGACGACCAGGGT
>DASXKD010000290.1:0-7256 GCA_036497045.1 Streptosporangiaceae bacterium
CGCCGCCGGATCCCAGGTCCAGGACGGTCTCGCCGGGATCCAGGCCGGCGACCGCCAGGGGGTTGCCGCAGCCGAGGCTGGCGCGCAGCGCCCCGTCCGGTGCGCCGTCGGTCCCGGTGTAGGCGACGGCGCCGAAGTCCCCGTCGGCGAAGGTGCCCGGGTCGCAGTCGGTGATGGCAGTCCCGGCCAGGGCGGTGCGGGCCAGGCCGGAGTAACGGGCGATGACAGCATCCCGGTTGCGGGAGGCACGGTTGCTGGCCATTAGGGCACTCCTTAGGGCTGGGCGGGGACGGGCGCGGGACGGCCCATGACGATGTCCGCGGCGGTGGGGAAGCAGTCCACGCAGGCGTCGTTGATCCGGTAGTAGGTGGCGGTTCCCCGGTGCTCGGGCAGCAAGAACCGCACCTCGGCCAGGACCTTCAGGTGCGCGGACACGGTGGACTGGACCACGTCGACGGCGGCGACGATCTCGCCCACGGTCATCGGCGTGCCGCGCCGGGCGAGCAGGGAGACGATCTGGATCCGGGTGGGGTCGGCGAGGGCCTTGAACCAGGTGGCGTACTCGGCCGCGGTGGCCCGGTCAAGGGGCTGGGCAGCTTTATTCATCGTTTATCGACGATAACCGATGGATGCTGCCGAGGGAAGCCCGCTAGAGGCGGGGATCCCCGATGAGCGCGCCGAGGCTGGCCAGCGCCTGGGTGCTGGCCCGGTAGTAGACCCACACGCCGCGCTTGTCCCGCTCCAGCAGGCCCGCCTCGTGCAGGACCTTGAGGTGGTGGCTGATCGTTGGCTGCGTCAGGTCGAACGCGTTGTTCAGGTCGCAGACGCATGCCTCGCCACCGGGGTGGGAGGCGACCAGCGACATCAGCCGCAGCCGCACCGGGTCGGCGAGCGCCTTCAGCAGCGGCGCGACCTGCTCGGCCTGGGCCTGGGACAACGGCTCCGCTGACAGCGGCGGGCAGCAGGCCGCCGTCCCGGCCGGGTCCAGCAAGGGCAGAGACTTCGGCATGCATCTATATTGACAGCTATCGATGTCTGTGGCAAGCTCGACGGCACAAGACATAGACACTTATCTAAGTCTGAGCCAGGGAGGTTCCCGTGACCGGCCGCGTGCAACTGGCCCTCAACGTCAACGACATCGACCAGGCCGTCGCCTTTTACACCAAGCTGTTCGGCAGGGAGCCGGCCAAGCGCCGCCCCGGGTATGCCAACTTCGCCGTCGCCGACCCGCCGCTGAAGCTGGTCCTGCTGGAAAACCCCGGCCGGGGCGGCAGCCTGAACCACCTGGGCGTTGAGGTCCCCGACACCGGTACCGTCGGGGCCGAGCAGGCACGCCTGGCCGGGGCGGGACTGGCGTCCTCCGCCGCGGGCGAGACCACCTGCTGCTATGCCCAGCAGGACAAGTTCTGGGTCCAGGACGCGCCGGACGGCGAGGCCTGGGAGATCTACACTGTCCTGGCCGACAGCTCCACCTTCTACGCCGAAGGCCACGGTGAGTCATGCCGCGGCGGCACCGGCCAGCCCGGCGCGCCAGAGGTCGCCCACGACGCCCCCTGCTGCTAACCAGCGCTGGGCTGCCGCCGCCGGTAATCCATGCGGTCGGCCCGTCACAGCAACCGGAGGAGTCGCCCCGGCCCGGAATGGCGGGGACCGGCGGCTCTCAGGCCCCGTTGCGAGAGAGGCGGCTCAGCTTCCGGGTACCGATAGCAGCGACGCCATGCGTTCCAGTGCGGCGGGCACCAGCCGGTAGTAGACCCAGGTGCCGCGCCGCTCGCTGGTGATGATCCCAGCTTCCCGCAGCACCTTCAGGTGGTGGCTGATGGTGGGCTGGGTCAGGTCGAAGGCGGTGGTCAGGTCGCAGACGCACACCTCGCCACCCTGATGGGCCCCGATCAGAGACAGCAGCCGCAGCCGGACCGGGTCACCGAGGGCCTTGAACACCTGCGCCAGCCCCGCCGCCGCACTCTCGCCGATCGGCTCACCGACCAGCGGCACCGAGCACTCCGCGGCATCCGCCGGGGCGATCGGGAGGAGGCCCAGGGTGCTCCGGCCTGGCTGGATAGACATTCTCCTATCTTGACGTCCATCTATTCAGGCTGGCAAGCTGAGCCTGTCTGCATCGACACTTATCAATGAAGAGGCTAGATGGAAGCCGGGAGCCGGGTAGCTGGCGGGCCGGGCGGGCAGCGGCCCGGCGTGCGGGTCCGGGGCGGGGGCCGGCGGTGAACCAGGCGGCACTGTGGCGGCGGCTGCTGGCGGAGTTCCTGGGCAGCGCGTTCCTGGCCGCCATAGTGATCGGGTCCGGGATCGCCGCCCAGCGGCTGTCGCCGGGTGAGACCGGGCTGGAGTTGCTGGAGAACGCGGCGGCGACCGCGGCCGGGCTGTTCGCGATCATCCTGATGTTCGGCCCGGTGTCCGGAGCGCATTTCAACCCGGTGGTGTCGTTCGCCGACGCGGTGTTCGGCGGGCTGTCGTGGCGGGACGCCGGCGCGTACCTGCCCGCACAGGTGGCCGGGTGCATCGGCGGCGCGGTGCTGGCGAACCTGATGTTCGCCGAGGCGGCGGTCAGCATCTCGGCCAAGCACCGGGCCACCCCGGCGCACTTCCTGTCCGAGATCGTGGCGACCCTGGGCCTGATCGTGGTGATCTTCGCGCTGGCCCGGTCCGGGCGCAGCCGGTCCGCGGCGGCGGCGGTCGGCGCCTACATCGGCGCGGCGTACTTCTTCACCTCCTCCACCAGCTTCGCCAACCCCGCGATCACCATCGGCCGGATGTTCTCGGCCACGTTCGCCGGCATCGCCCCCTCCTCGGCGCCGGCGTTCATCGCCGCCCAGATCATCGGCGGCGCCCTGGCCGTACTGGTGATCCGGGCGCTGTACCCGCGGCTCGCCCCGGCCGAGGCGGCCGACATCATCGTCCCCCACCACCATCAGGACCCGGCCGAGCCGGCCGGGCTTGCGGCCAGCGACGGGGCATCCTCCCCGGCCGCCCCGCACCCGCCCCGGTAAGCCACCACGAGGGAGCCTGGAATGCACCTGGTCATGATCGGCGGCAGCGACGCCGGGATCAGCGCCGCGCTGCGCGCCCGCGAACTGGACCCGGGCGCGGAGGTCACGGTGGTGGCCGCCGACGCCTACCCGAACTTCTCCATCTGCGGCATCCCCTACTACGTCTCCGGCGAGGTCACGCACTGGCGCAACCTGGCCCACCGCACCAGCGCGGACCTGGAAGCCACCGGGATGCGGCTGCGGCTGGATACCACCGCCCGCCGCATCGACCCCGGCGCCCGCAAACTCGCCGTCACCGGCCCGGACGGCGCGGAGGAGGTGGTCGGCTACGACAAGCTGATCGTCGGCACCGGCGCGGTCCCCATCCGCCCCCCGATCGGTGGCCTGGCCGGCCCCGGTGTGCTCGGCCCCGGCGACGGGGTGCACCTGCTGCACTCGATGGGCGACACGTTCGCGGTGATGCGCACCCTGGAAACCACCGCCCCGGCCACCGTGGTGATCGTCGGTGCCGGGTACATCGGCCTGGAAATGGCCGACGCCCTGACCACCCGGGGCCTGCCGGTCATCCAGATGGAACAACTCCCCGCAGTCCTGCCCACCGTCGACCCGGCACTCGGCGCCCTGGTCCGGGCCGAACTGGAGACCCACGGCGTCGAAGTCCTCACCGGCACCACCGCCCGGCAGATCACCCGCGCCACCCCGGGGGAGGGCGGGCGGCTGCGGATCGACGCCCAGGCCGCCGACGGCACGGCGATCACCCGACTGGCGGACATGGTCCTGGTCGTCGCCGGGGTCCGCCCCGACACCGGCCTGGCCGCCAGCGCCGGCGCCACCCTGGGATTCAAGAACGCCATCGCCGTGGACCGGCAGATGCGCACCAACCTGCCGGACGTGTTCGCCGCCGGGGACTGCGTCGTCACCCACCACCGGCTGCTCGGCGAGACCTACCTGCCGCTGGGCACCACCGCCCACAAACAGGGCCGCGTCGCCGGGGAGAACGCCCTCGGGGGGCACCGGGAGTTCGCCGGCAGCCTCGGCACCCAGGTCGTCAAGATCTTCGACCAGGCCGCCGCCCGCACCGGCCTGCGCGATCACGAAGCCACCGCGGCCGGGTTCGACCCGGTCACGGTGCAGTCCCAGGCCGACGATCACAAGGCCTACTACCCCGGCAGTCACCGCATCACGATGCGGATCACCGGCGACCGCGGCACCGGCCGGCTGCTCGGCATGCAACTGTTCGGGCACCGCCACGCCGAGATCGCCAAGCGCGTCGACATCGCCGCCACCGCCATCTTCCATGGCATGACCACCGACGCCGTCAGCGACCTCGACCTGTCCTACACCCCGCCGCTGGGCAGCCCATGGGAGGCCGTCCAGATGGCCGCGCAGGCCTGGGTCCGCCACACCAGCCAGGGCTGACCAACGGGGCAGGCAACGATCCTTCCGCCGCGAGCGCGGCGTTGCGGCGTCAGCCGGCGCCGTTACTCGCCGACGGTGCCGTCGATGGCCTCACGAAGCATGTCGGCGTGCCCGGCGTGCCTGGCGGTCTCCTCCAGCAGGTGCAGCAGCACCCAGCGCAGCGAGAAGCGCCTGCCGTCCGGGAACGTCTTCACCGACTCCTGGTCCAGGCCGTCCGCCTGGGCCGCGGCCTGGCGGCTCCGCTCGCAGGCCTCCCGGTAGCGCTGGCGAAGCTCCTCGGGCTCCATCTCGGCAGCGGTCCGGAACTCCCACTCCGGGTCGGCGTCGAAGTCGATGCCGGCCCACGGCTCACGGACCGGCAGGCCGAGGAACCGCTCCTCCATCCAGCTCTCCTCCACCAGCGCCAGGTGCAGGAGCAGGCCCGCGAGCGTGAGCGACGAGGGCTCGTGTGCCTGCGCCATCTGATCCCGGCTCAGCCCCGCGGTCTTGGCCAGCACGGTCTCGCGCTGGAAGTTGAGGTACTGGCCGAGCAACTCGCGCTCGCCGCCGCGGGGATCGGTCGGGACCCGGCCCGCCCGGGCGAGCAGGCCGAGAGAGCGCTGTATGAGCAGTGCCGCGGCGGACTCGTCGTAGTCGGGCAGGCTGGCGTCGGCGAACAGGTGCTTGTCGCCGGGGTACAGGAACAGCGCCGCGTCCCAGTTCACCTTGAGCAGCTCATGCGCGGCGTCGATGTCGCCTTCCCCGACGAACCACTGGTCCGCGTCCATCGCGTGAATCTGGACCGGCACGTCGTCCGGCCAGGTACCGCCGAACTCCGCGAGCGGGACGCAGGAGTGGTACAGCAGGGCACCCCTGGCGCCGGGCCGGGTCTGGGCGAGCATCTGCGCGGGCAGTACCCCGAGCGAGAACCCGGCGTAGATGAGTTCGTTCGGCAGGGCCTCGGCGGCGGCCTTGCCGCGTTCCATGATCGTGTCGAAGCCGATCTGCCCGGCATGGGCAACGCCCTCCTCCAGGGTGGCGAAGGTCTTGCCCTCGTAGAGGTCCGGGACGGTCACCCGGTGACCCGCGGCGCGGAGCTGGTCTGCGAACTGGCGGACCCCGTCGGTGAGGCCCTGCGCGTGATGGAACACGACGACGTCGGTCATGGATGCTCCCTGAGTTGCGTTCGGGCAGGACAGGCTTGCCGGTGGCGACACTAGCCCCTATCCCTGACACCGGAGTGCCGGGACCGGGCGGCGCGGCGGAACCCGGCCAGCGCCACGGTGAGCCCCATGGCCGCCCGCACGTCCGCGAGAGTGCGCTTGACCTCACGGCGGGTCCGTGCGGTGCCGGTGACGATCAGCTCCTCCACCAGCCCGTGGTCGGCCTCCAGCGCGGCGCGGCGCTCCCTCATCGGATCCAGGAACCGGTTCAGCGCGGCGGTGAGCCGCTCCTTGACCTCGGCGTCGCCGACCGTCCCTGCCCGGTAGCGCTCCTTCAGTTCCGCGACCTCGGCGGGCCGGTCGTTGAAGGCGTCGTGGTAGACGAACACCGGGTTGCCCTCGACCGCGCCGGGCACCCCGGCGGTGGTCCTGGCCGGGTCGGTGTACATGCGCCGCACCTTCGCCGCGACCTCGTCCGGCGGGTCGGACAGGTAGATGGCGTTGCCCAGGCTCTTGCTCATCTTGGCCCGGCCGTCGGTGCCCGGCAGCACCGGGACGTCCGCCGGGACCAGGTCCGGCACCGTGAACACCTCCCCATAGCGGCCGTTGAACCGGCGGGCCATCTCCCTGGCGACCTCCACGTGCGCCGCGTTGTCCTTGCCGACGGGCACCACCGCCGCCTGCACCGCCAGGATGTCGGCGGCCTGGAGCACGGGATACCCGAGGAGCGCGAGCGGCATCTCGCGCTGGCCGGCGTGCTGCCCCATCTCCTTCAGGCTCGGGATGCGCTGCAGCCGGGGCACGGTGACCAGGCTGGACAGCAGCAGGCTCAGCTCGGCGACCTCGGGCACGGCCGATTGCAGGTAGAACACCGAGTGCGCCGGGTCCAGGCCGGCCGCGAGGGAGTCGAGCACCATGCCCGTGGCGTGGCGGCCGACCTCAGCGATCTCCCCTGGGCTGTTCTTCGTGGTGAGCATGTGCAGGTCGGCGATGATGAAGAAGCTCTCGTACCGGCGGTGCAGCCGGATCCGGTTGGCCAGGCTGCCGGCGTAGTGGCCGAGGTGCAGCCGGCCGGTCGGCCGGTCCCCGGTGAGCATCCTGGGCGCCCCCGGCAGGGGGCCAGGGACCGGGGCGAGGTTACGGGGTGCGATGGCGGTTGCGGTCATGTCGTTCCTCCTCAGGTCGGGAGCCGCCGGGGGAGGACCACATGCCAGACATGCAGAACGGGCCGTCCGCCGGACGGCCCGTATGGCACAGCGTGTCGGTGACCGTCCTAGGACGGCCACCACGCGAAGGTGCCGATGCGCTGCATGACACCAGAATAGGGGAGCTGGGCCGGTGGCGCGAGCCCCGGCACGGTGCCGCGTTCCTGGCCTGGCAGAAATTCAGCGCCCAGAGGTGTCGATCTGGGCGCCGTGCGTGCGTTGTACCCGTGAACCCGGCCGCCGCCGGCGGCCGCAGCACACAGCAGGGAGGCCGCGATGAAGTACGCGCTGCTGATCTACGCCGTGCCGGGCGCCAGCGAGAACCCGGGCCCGGCCGCCGAAGGGGTCATCGACGACTGGCTCGACTACACCGCCGCCGTCAAGGAGGCGGGCGCGCTGCTCGGCGCGGAGCAGCTCACCTGGCCGGACACGGCCACCACGATCCGGCTGAGCGAGGGGGAGCGGCTGCTCACCGACGGGCC
>DASXKD010000291.1:0-3988 GCA_036497045.1 Streptosporangiaceae bacterium
AGGTTCCGCTGGTCATTGACGCCAGCGGTAACCCGGATGCGCCAGCGATGGCGCTGAACATGCTGGCCCACGAGGGAACTCTGTTGATCGCGTCGTGGTTCGGCACCAAACCAGTGGTGCTACCGCTCGGCGGCGCCTTCCACCGGAGGCGTCTGATTATCCGCAGCACTCAGGTTTCCACTGTGCCGGCCCGGCTGTCCGGGAACTGGACCCGGTCTCGGCGCCGCCGGGAGGCCGTTGAGCTGCTGGCCGAACTACCGTTGGCTCAGCTGTGCACTCACGTCTTCGCCTTCCGCCACGCAGCCGAGGCGTTCCGAGCCGTGGACCAGGGGATACCCGGGTTGATGCATGCCGTTCTTGACTACGACAGGAGTGCTGCCGGTGACCTGTGAAGTCGGGTTGAGCCGAGGCGTCCGTGCTTTCCACATCATGCCGGGACTGCCCGGGCCAGAGGGGCAACTGCATGATCATGACTACCGGATTGAGATCGTGGTGGACCGTGAGCAGCTCGACGACCGGGGCATGGTCTGTGATCTGGATGTACTGGAAGCGGCGCTGACCGAGCTGACCAGCCGGGTCGAAGGCCGCAACCTGGAGGAGGTACGCCCAGCCGGGGCCGGGGCGGTCACAGTCGAGGTGTTCGCTCGCTGGGTGCATGACAGCCTCTCGCCCGCCGTCGCTGCCGCAGGCGGCGAGGCACTGGCGGTGCGGGTGTGGGAAACTCCCATCGCGTTCGGCGGATACCACGCACCATGCTGACGCTCCGCCTGGTTACCCCGGGCGACCTGGCCATCCTGATGGCGGGTACCGGTACCACATCGGTGACCGGCCAGGCCAGGTCCGTGCGGCATGGGTACTGTGACGAGGCCAAGGCTGGGGGCTGAACCGTTCTGCTGACATGTTCGTCTTGCTGTCATGGGAACAGTCGACACAACATTTTCGTCATCCTCGCGGGACAGCCATATGACACTAGGCTGGGATAACCCCTCAGCAGATCCCACCACCACCGTCCTGCTGCGGCACGGCGATACCCGACTGTCACCCGAACACCGCTTCAGCGGGCTGCGTGACCTCCCGCTGAGCGCCAACGGAACCCGGCAGGCCCAGGCCGCCGCCCGCCGCCTAGCTACCGGTGCCCCGATCGATGCCGTGGTCAGCTCGCCATTGCAGCGCGCTGTCGCCACCGCCGCCATTACGGCCCGCGAACTGGGCCTGACCGCAGTCATCGATGATGATCTCCGTGAAACCGACTTCGGTGACTGGGATGGTTCCACCCTGGCAGAAATCCAGCAGCGATGGCCCACAGCCGCGGCAGCCTGGCGGCGCGACCCCGAACAGGCACCGCCGGGCGGGGAGAGCTTCGCCGACACCGCACACCGGGTCAACCGGGCCTGTGATCGGCTGCTGCGGGACCACGGCGGCCAGACCGTCCTGGTGGTAAGTCACATTACCCCGATAAAGATCTTGCTGTGCCGGGCTCTCGGCGTCCCGCTTGGCACCCTTTACCGGCTGTATCTCGGCTCCGCCTGCATTAACGAGATCCAGTGGCACAGCCACGGATTTGCCGCCGTCCATTGCGTCAACGACACCAGCCACCTTCCCTGATTCACCGGGCCCGTTTCGTCCTGCCGGGAACGCAGCTCCGCATATGCCGGGGCCAGGCTGCGGGCCGCTGGTGAAGATGACCCTCTGGCCGGGGGCGAGTCGCCAGCTGCCCAGGTCGTAGGTCGCACCGTCGGCGCCGCAGGCGGGGCGCTCGTCGGCATCGAGCGCTCCGAGCAGGTAGGCGTCGTCGAGGCGCGCGGTGGCGCCGGCGCCACGGGAGAAGATGTCACCGCCCGGAGGTCCCGCTCACCGCGGCGGTTCGGGTGCTGCGGGTCCAGGGGCCGACGCCGTTTGGGACGAGGCCGTGCTGAAGGCGTCGAGGAACTGGTTGCGGAAGGCGTCCATGGGCTCGATCGGAGCGAAACGGCCGGGCAGCAGCCCGCTCTGCCAGTGCCAGGAAGCAATCTGCCGGAACACGGAAGGGTCGCGGGCGACAATCGAGATCGGCACTTCGTGGCTGGCCCCGGGGCGGCTGATAGGGCCAGCGGGCTGCTCGTCGCCGAGCAGGATGAGCACGAGGTTTGGGTCGTTGAGCTCGGTGACCCACGAGGTGAGGGCCTCCAGCGAGTACTGGAGCGACCGGCCGAAGAACTGGCGCACGGTGCTGGCGTTGCGCCAGACCGTGATCGGGGATTCACTCCGCGCGGGCATGGGATCGAATATCGAGCCGTTGCCGACCTTGTCCCAGGGCACCATGGTCGGCAACGGGGCCCAGGGCGTGTGCGAGGAGACCAGGTCGATCTCGGCCATCACGGGCTTATGACCTGGGCCGAGTTCGTTCCGCTGGAGCTCGGCCAGGGTGTACTGGTCGGGCATCGAGGCGTAGCTGAAGGCCGGGCCGTGGTAGCCGACGTTGAACCGGTTGTAGAGCTTGTCGAAGTGGTAAAAGGACGTGCCGGGCGGCCAGACGCGGTCGTCCTCGGGGGCGTCGCTCACGGTCCGCCAGCCGGCCTTGTCGAAGGCGTCGCTGAGGGTGAACCGGCGGCTGGCGACCAGCTGGGCATACCGCAGTTCGGTGTTGACCCACAGCCCCGACTGCAGGGTGGAGTGGGCGAGCTGGCTGATCCCGCCGAAGCCCGGGGAGGTGAGCCAGGCGGTCCGCGTGGACCAGCCGGCGCGGGCCAGTGAGGCGGTGCTCCGGCGCAGGACAGCGTCGACGCCGGGGGAGAAACTCGTGCCCTGAACGGCGGCCTGCCCGTAGCTTTCGACGAAGGCGATGATGACGTCTTTGCCGCGCAATCCGGTGAGCAGGTCCGAAGCCGGGACGCTGGCTTCAGGGTCGGAGCGGTGGAGGGCCTGCTCGAAACGGCGCTGGTCGCGGAGTGCTGCCTGGGTGTCGCGCACCTGCGCGACGACCAGCGCGGCGGCGCTGGTCGAGGCGACCGGGGATCCCTGGACGAGTTGCAATGACAGGCCCGCGCACAGCGCCCAGACCGCTGTGAGGGCGGCGAGTCCGCGAACCGTGGCGCCGCGATGCCGGGCGGCCACGGTGGTGATGTGAATCGTTGCCGCGGTGATTGCGCCGACGAGCAGGATGAGACCGAGCCAGAGCGCGGCGAGCGCGATGTTTGTGCGCGTGGGGCCGATCGTGTCGCGTACCACGCCAATGGCCGGGGGGATGTCGACCCAGCCGAACACCGGGTTGAACGCCCGCCCGATCTCCTGGAAGAACGCTACGTTGAGGATCTTGACGACAGTAAGCAGGCAGAACAGGATTCCAGCGACGGCGGCCACGATCCGTCGCGGCCAGGCCGGCAGCACCACCGCGACAGCGACCAGGGCAAGGCCTTCCACGGGGATGCGGGCAAAGGCGGCCGGGGTGAGCTGGAGGAGACGATCGGGCGCGACGAGAACACCCCACACGAGCACGACCGAAAGCACGGTGACGGCCAGCCGCAGCGCCCGGCGGGTGCCCGGGCCAGCGCCGGTCCGGTACAGCCAGATCACGTTGCGGCCGAACGACTCCGCCAGCAGCAGCAATGCGGCGGCGACCGCGATCATTCCGGTGCGGCGGTCAAGCACTCCGGATGCGGCGACGGTGAGCACGATGCCCTGGACCGCGGCCACGACCTTGCCCCAGTACCGGGGTGGCAACGGCGCGGCCAGCCACGGGATCAGCCAGCCCGCGAGCAGCAGCGCGTAGGGGGCGGCGCCGATGACCAGCACCCAGCCGCCGTAGTCCTGGGAGACGGCGATGCTGAGCAGCAGGATGAGGAACGCGTCGACCTCGCCGTCGATGCGGCCGCCCAGCGGGGTGGCGGTGCGAGTCCGGCGCGCCACCTGCCCGTCCACCGCGTCGAGGACCAGCGCGACGGTGGACAGGGTGACCAGCGCCGCGACCTGCACCGGCCGGGCGAACGAGTCGGCAACCAGGCCCGCGACC
>DASXKD010000292.1:0-11506 GCA_036497045.1 Streptosporangiaceae bacterium
AGCTCGCGCTGGCGGGCGTGGTGTTCCTCAGCTTGGCTCATGCAGGTATGCTATCCCAAGCCACCCAGGGTACCTAACGTACCTAAGGAGCCCTTGGGTCTCATGTCTGCCAGGGGATACCTACGCTGGCTATGTGACCATTGATCATCTCACCGGGGAGCCTGCCTACCTGCAGCTTGCCCGCATTCTGCGCGAGATGATCACATCGGGAGACGTCGCCCCGCGCCAGCCGATGCCGTCGATCAAGAGCGTCACCCAGCAATACGGGGTAGCCAAAGGCACCGCCGAGAAGGCCTTCGGTGTCCTGAGAGACGAAGGCCTTGTGGTTACCGTCCCCGGGCGCGGCATCTACGTGATCGACCGCTGACCACAAGAGTTGGCGCGTGCCAGACTTCGCAGGCCAGGTTGTCAATCTGACGGGGGCCAATCCTTGACCGCTGCATCGTCTTGTTGTCGCTACGCCGCTGGGGTGGGGGAAGCCGTCTGCGGAGCGCGGTAGCGCAGGCCGTCCATGAGCAGGTCGAGGATCCGGTGGGCCTGGTCCGGCTGCGCCTGGTTCGCGGTCACCATGGATACCCCGCTCAGGCTGGTCAGTACGTCGGATGGCTCGATGTCCGAGCGCAGCGTCCCGGCCACCGCTCCGGCCTGCAGCAGCGCCGTGATCGCGGCGAGCAGCCGGTCCCGGCTTTCGGCGAACGGGTTACCGCCGGACGCGACCACCGCGCGGAGCGCGTCGGCCATGCCGTGCTTGGTGGTCATGTAGTCGACGAACCGGTCCATCCAGATGCGCGTCGCGCGGTCCGGCGGTTCGGCCTGCAACAGTTCCGGCGCCGCGTCGCAGAGCCGGGCGAGTTCGTTGCGGTAGGCGGCCTCGACCAGTGCCTCACGGGTGGGGAAGTGGCGGTAGAGCGTGCCGATGCCGACGCCCGCGTCCCTGGCTATCGCCTCCAGCGTCACCTCGGGCCCACCGCGGGAGAACGCCTGCACAGCGACATCGAGCAACTTGTCCCGGTTGCGCTGGGCGTCGGCGCGCAGCGGCCGGGCATCCGTTGTCGCCACCGGGGCCTCCCGAATTTGCTAAACGGAGGACCCTCCGGTTACGCTAATCGAAACGGAGGAGCCTCCGGTTCGGATACTACCGCAGACGGGACCACCATGACTGGACACACGCCCATCGCCACCCCGTTCACCGCCGAGTCCACCGCCGCCGAGGTCATCGAGGGCATCGACCTGACCGGACAAAGGGCCATCGTGACCGGCGGGGCGTCCGGCATCTGGATCGAGACCGCGCGGGCGCTGGCCGGCGCCGGGGCCGAGGTGACCCTGGCCGTCCGCACCCTCGCGGCGGGAGAGCGGACCGCCGACGACATCATCGCCACCACGGGCAACAAGCAGATCCTGGTCGCGCCGCTTGACCTCGCCGACCGAGCCTCGGTCGCGGCGTTCACCGCCGCCTGGGACGGCCCGCTACACATCCTGGTCAACAACGCCGGGGTCATGGCGTGCCCGGAGGCGCGCACGGTGGAGGGCTGGGAGCTGCAGTTCGCCACCAACCACCTGGGCCACTTCGCCCTCGCCACGGGACTGCACTCCGCACTTGCGGCCGCGGGCGGGGCCAGGGTCGCCTCGGTGAGCTCCTCCGCGCATCTGCGCTCACCGGTGGTCTTCGACGACATCCACTTCCGGGCCCGCGAATACGAGCCGTGGGCCGCGTATGGGCAATCCAAGACGGCGAACGTGCTGTTCGCGGTCGAGGCGAGCAAGCGCTGGGCGGCCGACGGCATCACAGTCAACGCGCTGATGCCTGGCGGGATCCGGACCGGACTGCAGCGTTACGTCACCGAGGCTGACCTGGACCGGCTGCGCGCCCAGGCCGGCGATGAGCCAGCCCGGTGGAAGACGCCGGAGCAGGGCGCAGCCACCTCGGTTCTCGTCGTGACGTCGCCACTGCTCGACGGCGTCAGTGGGCGGTACTTCGAGGACTGCAACGAGGCGGGCCTGAACCAGCCCGGCAGCCGCCGGGGCGTCGCGGCGTACGCGCTAGACCCCGACGCGGCCGCGCTGCTGTGGCAGGTCTCGATCGACCTGCTGACCTCCTAGCGGGCCATCGCCCTGTAGCGGACCAGCGCGGTCGCGCGGATCGTGGCGGAGCGCTTCCGCGCGTACCTGCCCGCACCCGAGCCGGCGCCCGGCGCCCCATGAGGCGTCCGGCCAGGCCCGGCTACCTCTCCCTCTTCTGATCCTGGCGGATGCTCTGCGGCACCGCGGTCCAGATGACCCAGGCCGTCCACGACTGCGCGGTGTCGGTGCTCGGGATCTTTGACGGTCCGGTGAGATAGAAGCCCTCACGCTGGGAGTTGCCGCGGGAGGCGTAGCAGCCGCGCACGGGCCGGAAGTTCACGTCGCACAAGTTGTTGCCGGTGATCGGCGTGGGCGCGGGGCTCTCCGGGCTGAAGTTCCGCACCGTGTACTGGTTGTACCCGGGCTGCCCATTCATGCCGGTGCAGCGGACCGCCCCCTGCCCGCCACTGCTGCACGGGTGCCAGGGGGTGCCGACCTCGTTGCCGTTGGGCATGGCCCACCCGGCGTGCACGTACACGTACCCCTGCGTCCCGTTGTAGGTGATCTTGATGGGATCCTTGCCCTTCACCCGGTCGCCGACCGCGCAGGTACCGTTCGGGAACCCCATCGCCCCGTTGGACTTGTTGGGGGAGACACCGCGCTGGTAGCTGCCACAGTTCACCGCGTCCGGCGAGACGGTCACGGTGCGGTAGGTCTGCATGGTATTGAACGTGATCGCGGTGCTGTTGCTGTGCCCGTGAGGTGGCGGATCGGGAGCGTTACCCACCTTGCCCACGTGGATGACCAGGAAGCCCCCGATCACGATCGCGGCCACCACCAGCAGGCTACGCATGCCAGCCTCCGATCTCATCGGCGGTGCCGTAACCGACCGCCTTGCGCTCCACCCGGACGCGGATCCCGGACCTGCGGACCACGAGCACCACGGCCGCCAGGGCGATCAAGATGAGCAGGGCCCAGAGGGTCTGAGTGAACACCGACCACCAGAACCCCGGCGCGGTGCCCGGTGCCACCCGGAACTCCAGCAGGGTTGCGGCCGCCGCGCCCAGGCTGGCGTGGCCGGCCGAGGTCTGCGCAGCGCGCGAGCCGGTGGCCACTATGTCGCTCAGATAGGCGCCCGGTTTGGCGCCGGCGGGCACGACCAGTTCCAGCGATACCCGCGTGGCGTTCTTCGGCCCAAGCTGCACGACCGGCGCGCCGATTTGGATCCAGGAGGCCGGGACAAGGCGCCCAGGGCCCTTGGAGATGCGCTGGACGCTCAGCCGGATCGCCTCGGGGTGGCTTCCTGAGTTGACCACCGACACCGCGGGCAAAGCGACGCTCTCACCCGGATGCGCCACACCGGACAGGCGGACCGCGCCCGCCTGGATGCCGACCCCCACGCTCGCCTGGGCGGCCTGCGGGATACCCACGAGGGCACCGGCCAGCACGGCCAGTGCCAGCGTGCCTAGCAGCCCCCGCAGGTGCATGAGCCCGCCTCGCGTTCCCCTTGTCAGGCCCGGAAACCGGTGTCCAATGGACGGCCGGGGCACCCGGGCGCCTCCGGGCATACCTGTGTTACGGATTGTCAGCCGATGATCGTGAATGGTCAAGGCCCACGCGGGGCAGTGGGAACCCGCGAAGGCACCAGAAGGCGGCCGGGAAGGCAGGCGATTTAGCTTGACGTCGAGAGACTTCCGTCCTACGGTGGGAGTAGATAGCTCGACGTCAAGATACTTTCGCCCATAGCCCATTGGCCGGCAGCCGCTGGGACCGGCCGGGCCGCCGGGACCGCCCGGGCCGCCGGAGGCCCGGGATCACATCCCGCAGCCGAACTGCGGCAGGATGCAAGTGACACTGCGGGAAGAGCACCTCAGTCGGAGGAGGCGAGCCACGCCATGACGGCGAACAGCTTCGGGAGCCGGGCCACGCTGCGGGCCGGGGGGACCGATCACGTGATCTACCGGCTGGACGCGGTCAAGGGGACGGAGAGGCTTCCGTTCAGCCTCAAGGTCCTGCTGGAGAACCTGCTGCGCAACGAGGACGGCCGGCTGGTCACCGCGGATCATGTCACCGCCCTCGCGGAGTGGGATCCCGCCGCCGAGCCCGCGACCGAGATCCAGTTCACCCCGGCCCGGGTCATCCTCCAGGACCTGACCGGTGTCCCCGCCGTCGTCGACCTGGCCACCATGCGCGAGGCCATGCGCCACCTGGGCGGCGACCCGGCCAAGATCAACCCGCTGGTCCCGGCCGAACTGGTCATCGACCACTCGGTGGTGGCAGACGTGTTCGGCCGCCCGGACGCCTTCGACCGCAACGTCGACCTGGAGTTCCAGCGCAACAGGGAGCGGTTCGCGTTCCTGCGCTGGGGGCAGCAGGCGTTCAGCCAGTTCAAGGTCGTGCCGCCGGGCACCGGCATCGTGCACCAGGTCAACATCGAGCACCTGGCCCGGGTCGTGATGACCCACGACGGCGCCGCCTACCCGGACACCTGCGTCGGCACCGACTCGCACACCACCATGCAGAACGGCCTCGGCGTGCTGGGCTGGGGCGTGGGGGGCATCGAGGCCGAGGCGGCCATGCTCGGCCAGCCGATCAGCATGCTCATCCCCAAGGTGGTCGGGTTCCGGCTCACCGGCGAGCTGCCCGACGGCACCACCGCCACCGACCTGGTGCTCACCATCACCGAGATGCTGCGCCGGCACGGCGTGGTCAGCAAGTTCGTCGAGTTCCACGGCGACGGCGTGGCCGCGGTGCCGGTGGCCAACCGGGCCACGATCGGCAACATGAGCCCCGAGTTCGGCTCCACCTGCGCGATCTTCCCGATCGACGCCGAGACGCTGACCTACCTGCGGCTCACCGGCCGTCCGGCGGACCGGGTCGCGCTGGTCGAGGCGTACGCCAAGGAGCAGGGCCTGTGGCATGAGAGCGGGCAGCACGCCCGGTACTCCGAGGAACTGTCGCTCGACCTGTCCACGATCGTTCCGTCCCTGGCCGGCCCGAAGCGGCCGCAGGACCGGGTGGCGCTGGCCGACGCCAAGACCGCGTTCCGTGAAGCGCTCGGCGCCTACGTGCACGCACCCTCCCTGGACAACGGCCTGGTCGGCACGTTCCCCGCCTCCGACCCGGTGGGCGGCGAGGTGCCCGCCCGCCCGTCGAACCCGACCCAGGTCACCCTGGAGGACGGCACCACCACCTCGGTGGACCACGGCTCGGTCGTGATCGCCGCGATCACCTCGTGCACCAACACCTCCAACCCGTCGGTGATGATCGGCGCGGCGCTGCTGGCCCGCAACGCGGTGGAGGCCGGCCTGGATCGCAAGCCCTGGGTGAAGACCACGCTGGCGCCCGGCTCCAAGGTGGTCATGGATTACTACGAGCGGGCCGGATTGACGCCCTACCTGGAGAAGCTCGGCTTCAACCTGGTCGGCTACGGCTGCACCACCTGCATCGGCAACTCCGGCCCGCTGCCGGAGGCGATCAGCGAGGCGGTCGCCGACAACGACCTGGCGGTCGTGTCCGTGCTGTCCGGGAACCGGAACTTCGAGGGCCGGATCAACCCGGACGTGAAGATGAACTACCTCGCGTCCCCGCCGCTTGTCGTGGCGTACGCGCTGGCCGGCACGATGGACATTGACATGCAATACGACGCCCTCGGCAGCCGCGGCGACGGGACGCCGGTGTATCTCCGCGATATCTGGCCGTCGCCGGCCGACGTCGCCGACGTGGTCAGGTCCGCGGTGGCCGCCGAGATGTTCTCCCGCGACTATGCCGACGTGTTCGAGGGCGACGACCGGTGGCGTGCCCTGCCGGTGCCCGAGGGCGACACGTTCGCCTGGGACGGCGACTCGACCTACGTGCGCCACCCGCCGTACTTCGACGCGATGACCGCGCAGCCGGAGCCGGTGACCGACATCCACGGCGCACGGGTGCTCGCCATGCTGGGCCACTCGGTGACCACCGACCACATCTCCCCGGCCGGCGCGATCAAGACCGACAGCCCGGCGGGCCGCTACCTCACCGAGCACGGGGTGGGGCGGCGGGACTTCAACTCCTACGGCTCCCGGCGCGGCAACCACGAGGTGATGATCCGGGGCACGTTCGCCAACATCAGGCTGCGCAACCAGCTCGCGCCCGGCACCGAGGGCGGGGTGACCGTCAAGCTGCCCGGCGATGAGCAGATGAGCATCTACGACGCTTCGCGGCAGTACGCCGAGGAGGGAACCCCGCTGATGGTGCTCGGCGGCAAGGAGTATGGCTCCGGCTCGTCCCGGGACTGGGCCGCCAAGGGCACGCTGCTGCTCGGGGTGCGCGCCGTGCTGGTCGAGTCGTTCGAGCGGATCCACCGTTCCAACCTGATCGGGATGGGCGTACTGCCGCTGCAGTACCGCCCCGGCGAGTCGGCGGCCTCGCTCGGGCTCACCGGCCGTGAGGTCTACGATGTCGCAGGCATCGAAGAGATGAACTCCGGGCAGGTTCCCCGCGAGGTGACCGTCCTGGCCGACGGGCGGGAGTTCCGGGCGATCGTCAGGATCGACACCCCCGGCGAAGCCGAGTACTACCGCCACGGCGGGATCATGCAGTACGTTTTGCGATCACTGCTCGCTCAGGATTGACACGTGGCCGGGGCCCACGGCTCACGGAAGGACGGGTAATCTAACAGCAAATGCCCGATATGTTATTAATGCACCGCTGGCCGGGGCCCGATCACTGGGCACCGTGGCATGGCGGTAGCGTGGCCGGAGATGTCCGAGCCCGCTGTACGCCCCGCCCCGGCCCAGGCCCGGACTGGCGCCCGCCTCTGGGCGCCCGCGCTGTTCATGGCCGGCATCCTTGCGCTCGCGTTCAATCTGCGCGGCGCGATCACCAGCCTGCCCCCGGTCTTCCCGGAACTGGCCTCGACGCTGCATCTGTCGTCGCTGACGATCGCACTGCTCGCTGCCACCCCGGTGCTGTGCTTCGCGGTGTTCTCGATCCCGGCCGCCCCGCTGGCCCGCCGGTTCGGCGAGGAGCGGGTGCTGCTGGCGGCCCTGCTGCTGCTCGCTGTGGGGCTGCTCGCGCGCGGCGCGTGGCCCGAGCGGCTGCTCTTTCCCGGAACTGTGCTTGCCGGTGCTGCCATCGCGCTGATGAACGTGCTGCTGCCCAGCCTGGTCAAGCGCCGCCGCCCGGATCAGGCGGGCCTGCTGATCGGCGTCTACCTGCTCAGCCTGGCCGCCGGGGCGATCCTCGGCTCGCTGATCGCGGTGCCGGTGTTCCAGTCCTCCGGCGGCTCAGCCAGGCTGACCCTGGGTCTATGGGCGCTGCCAGCGCTGGCGGCGGCGCTGGCCTGGCTCCCCCAGTGGCGGTTCCGGACCACACCGGCCGGCCAGGGCGGCGGCCCATCGGGCGGCCAGCCGCTGGTGAAGGTGTCCAGGCACGTACTCGCCTGGCAAGTCATGGGCTTCATGGGGCTGCAGAGCCTGATTTATTACTCTGCGCTCTCGTGGCTGCCGATCCTGCTGAGGGACCGGGGCGCGGGAGCGGTACACGCGGGCAGCCTGCTCGCCTTGATGAACCTCGGCAACGCGGTCACCGCGCTGCTGGCCCCGATGCTCGCCCAGCGGGCCAGGGACCAGCGGTGGCTGATCGCCGCCACGGTGACGATCAGTGCCGTAGGGCTCGCCGGGGTATGGTTCGCGCCCCTGGCCGGTGCGCCCGCCTGGACCCTGCTGTTCGGCCTCGGCCAGGGCGCCGCCCTGGGCCTGGCGATCTACTTCACCGCCGCCCGGGCGCCCGACCCGGTGACGTCTGCCTCGCTGTCGGCGTTCACCCAGGGGGGCGGGTACCTGGTGGCCACGACCGGGCCGCTCCTGGTCGGCTTGCTGCACGCGGTGACCGGGACCTGGACCGTGTCCGTGGTAGTGATGTTGGTCGTGATCGTCTTCGAGGGCGCCGTCGGCTGGCAGGCCGGCCGCGCCCGTACCCTCCCGGCGCCCCAGCCCGCGAAGGCCTGACAGGCGCATCGCGCCCATATCGCCGCGTGTGGCAGGGCCTTTGACGTGGCCGTGAGAGTTAGTGTGCCCTCATGGGTACTTCGCCGTTGTCCCCGGAGGACATTCGTGCCGCCGCCGGGGCGCACCATGAGCTAGGCCCGGAGTACAGCGACGCTGTCGTGGCCTCGTTTCTTGAGAAAGTTGACCAGCAGATAGCCGCACGTGTTGAGGAGCGCCTGGCAGCCAGCGGGCCCCGGGCACGTCCGGTGGAGCCGGGGAACCGTCGTGCGCTGCTGAAGGGTTTCGCGTTCGGCGTGGCCTCCAGCGTCGCCGTTGTCCTGCTGATCGCGGGGGCCGGGCCGGGGCGTCACGCGCTTTGGCTGCTGCTGGTCCTAGCGGTGGTCTGCGGCGCTGGCTCACGCTGGGCCAGCCGGCATTGGGCGAGCCGCAGGGCTGCGCTGCGGCAGGAGCCCCACGCCGCCGGCGGCGACTACCGCCGATTGATCTAACTGCCGCAGATCAAAAGTCCGCTCAATGGCCAGATGGCGGCCTGAGCCGACCGGGCCCGTGATTGCGGATTTGGCCTGTTATCCCGCGGCCACAGCGCTGCCATGATCATGCGACCAGAGCACGGTAGCGGACTTGGGCCGGCCGGGCGAAGCCACAGGCCGGCGGTGTGACGCACGCCATGAGGTGCGGCGCGGCTGGCGCCGGTAGCGTCGGGGCCAGTCATGCATGCCGACATCGCCGTGATCGCCATTGCCGGGCTGTTCGTCGCCCTTGGCGGGTTCGTGCAGAGCGGCATCGGGCTGGGCCTCGGCCTGATCGGCGCGCCGATAGTGACGCTGCTCGCCCCGGCGCTCATGCCCGGCTCGATGCTGGTGGCGGGGGCGAGCCTGCCGGTGCTGATCCTGGCCAGGGAGTCCCTGCACACCGACTGGCCGGGAGTGTCGTGGGCGCTGGCGGGCCGGGTAGCCGGAACCGTGGGCGGGATCTGGGTGCTCGCCGTCGTGTCGCTGCGGGCCCTTGGGATCGTGGTCGGCTGCATGGTTCTCGCCGTGGTCGCCCTGTCCATCCGCGAGGCCGTCGTGCCGAGGAACCGGATCACGCTGGTCACCGCCGGGGTGATCTCTGGGGTGACGGGCACCGCCACCTCCATCGGCGGCCCGCCGGTGGCACTGCTGTACCAGAGCGAAGACGGCCCGCGGGTGCGGGCCACCCTTTCGGTGTTCTTCGTCGTGGGGAACAGCCTCGCCCTGTGCGCGCTCGCCTTCACCGGCCACCTGCCTGGCAGCGACGTCCTGGCCGGCCTGGTGTTCATCGGGTGCGCCGTGGCCGGCTTCGCGGTCGCCGCCGGGCTGCGCCGCTTCCTCGACGCCGGGCGCACCCGGGCCGCGGTGCTGGCCGCCGCCGCGGGGTCGTCGCTGGTCCTGATCGCGCACAGCATCCTCGGCTGACCGGCCGGGCCAGCCGGCTAAGGCCCCGAGGCGAAGGAGCGGGGCCTTAAGGCAGCGGGGGGGTTCCAGGGGGTCGCCCCCCGGGCCAGCAGGAGCCCGATAGTTTCGCGAAACCTTTTGCCCGGTCACAGGCCCAGGTAACTTGCCGATCACCGGTAGCGTTGACGCGTCGCCACCGGGGAGGTTGCCGCATGCTCGTGGCCGGCGTGGATTCGTCGACACAGTCCACCAAGGTGCTGCTGTGCGAGGCGGAGGATGGCACCATCGTGGCCCAGGCCAGCGCCCCGCACCCCGGCGGCACCGAGTGCCCGCCGCAGGCCTGGTGGGAGGCGCTCACCAAGGCCGGGGACGGCCTGCTCACCCGGGCGGGCGCGGTCGGCGTGGCCGGGCAGCAGCACGGCATGGTGGTGCTCGACGAGAACGCCGAGGTGATCCGGCCCGCCCTGCTCTGGAACGACCTGCGCTCCGCCGCCGCCGCGGCGGCGCTGGTCGAAGAGCACGGGCCGCGGTGGTGGGCGGAGCGGACCGGCAGCGTGCCGAACGCCTCGTTCACCGTGACCAAGCTCCGCTGGCTGGCCGAGCACGAGCCGGACCATGCGGCCAGGGTGTTCCGGGTGATGCTGCCGCACGACTACCTGACCTGGCAGCTGCTCGCCGGGCCGCCGTCCGGCAAGGACCCGGTCACCGACCGCGGTGACGCGTCAGGCACCGGGTACTTCTCGCCCGCCGACGGCGCCTGGCTGCCCGAGGTCGCGGCCGACGCGGTCGGGCACCAGGTCCGGCTGCCCAGGGTGGCCCGGCCGGGCGAGGCCGTGGGCGAGACGGGCTGGGGCGCGGCCGTGTCGGCAGGCACGGGGGACAACATGGGCGCGGCGCTGGGCCTGTGCCTGGAACCGGGTGAGATCGCCGTGTCGATCGGCACCTCGGGCACGGCGTACGCGGTGACCAGGGTGGCCTCCGCCGACCCGAGCGGCGCGATCGCGGGCTTCGCCGACGCGACCGGGCGGTTCCTGCCGCTGGTCTGCACGATCAACGCCACCCTGGTGCTCGACTCGGTAGCCGCGCTGTTCGGCACCGATGCCGCCGGGCTCTCGGCCCGGGCACTGGCCGCCGAACCCGGCGCGGGCGGGATCACCCTGCTGCCCTACTTTGACGGGGAACGCACCCCGGTCCGGCCCGGGGCCACCGGCACGCTGCACGGCCTGACTACCCGCAACGCCACGCCCGAGAACCTGGCCAGGGCCGCCGTGGAGGCGGTGCTCGCCTCGCTGGCCGACGTGGCCAGCCTGCTGCACGGCCGCGGCGCGCAGCCGGAGCGGGTCCTGCTGATCGGCGGCGGGGCCCGGTCCGAGGCGGTCCGCGCGACGGCCCCTGGCATCTTCGGCGCCCCGGTCGACGTGCCGGAGCCCGAGGAGTATGTGGCGCTCGGCGCGGCCCGCCAGGCCGCCTGGGCGCTGGCCGGCACCGCGGACCCACCGGCCTGGCCGCGCCGCCCCGCCCAGCGTTACGAGGGCCCCGCCCAGCCCGGCATCAGGGAACGTTTCGCCGCGCTGCGTGACGCCACGACCGGCTGGGACGGCGGGCTCCCCGGGACCATGGACTCCTGACCACAGCCGCGTCCGGGCCCAGGCCAGCCGGGGCCATCGTTCAGCAGAAAGGAACGTCTCGCCGTGACCACAGACGCATACGCGCCGACGCCAGCCGACAAGTTCTCGTTTGGCATCTGGACGGTGGGCTGGCAGGGGGTCGACGTGTTCGGCCCCGCGGTCCGGCCGCCGATGCGCGCCGACCGTGCCGTCCGCAAGCTCGCCGAGCTTGGCGCCTACGGGGTCAACTTCCACGACAACGACGTGTTCGACTTCGACGCCAGCCCGGGGCAGCGGGACGCACGGATCGGGGACTTCACCCGCGCGCTGGCCGACACCGGGCTGGTGGTGACCACCGCGACCACCAACCTGTTCTCGCACCCGATGTTCAAGGAGGGCGCGTTCACCGCCAACGACCGGGACGTGCGCCGGT
>DASXKD010000293.1:0-5123 GCA_036497045.1 Streptosporangiaceae bacterium
GTACCAGGCGGACTGCCCGCCGTCGGCACACCAGAGCCCGAGCAGGTGCGGCGCCCAGCTCACCAGGCGCAGGTCCCGCGCCCGCGCCGCGGCCTTCAGCAGCACCCAGTTCCGCGGCCGCTCGGCCGGGTAGTGCAGCACCACGATCTGGTTCTCGGCGGACACGCGCTCAACCTACTGGAGACCGGGCTGGCCAGGCCCGCCGGCAACTGCGCCTGGCGAGTTCAGCTGGGGCTTGCGGGTCCCGGCACCCCGGGGCATCGTAATGTCCCTCATCAGATGCGAAGTGAGGGCGGTCGCTCATGCCACTGGAAGTCAAGCGCCTGCACCTGGCGAGCCTGCGCGGTCTCGACGGCCGGGAGTGGCCGGTGCATGGGTTCGTGGTCACCCACCCGGGCGGCGCGGTGCTGGTGGACACCGGCTGCGGCGGCCCGGACGAGTGGCTCAGCGACTGGCGGGTGGTGAACCGGTCGGTCGCGGACGCGCTCGCCGGCCTGGACATGACACCGGCCGACATCGGCCTGGTGATCAACACCCACCTGCACTTCGACCATTGCGGCCAGAACGCGGTGTTCTCGCATGCCGCCTGTCACGTCCAGCGCACCGAACTGGACCGGGCCAAGCGCGAGGAGCCCGAGCTGTACGACTGGTTCGGCTTCATGAACGCGCGGTGGGAACTGCTCAACGGGGACACCGAGATCCTGCCCGGCCTGTCGGTGATCACCACTCCTGGGCACACCGTGGGCCACCAGTGCGTGGTGGTCTCCTCCGCCGACGGCCAGGACCTGCTGATCGGGGACGCCGCCTACACACCGCACCAGTTCGCCGGCCCGCCCGACTCCGACCTGGTGCCCGGCCAGGCGGCCGACCCGGTGGCGTGGCGCGGCTCGCTCGGCCGGATCAAGTCACTGGCACCCGCGCGGGTGCACTTCTGCCACCACACCGACGTGCTGCACGGCTCCTGAGTCTCCCTCAGCCGCGGATCCGCAGGCAGATGACCGCGGCGATGTAGCTCACGCCGCCTACGAAGCCGAGCATGCTGTACGGCCAGCCGCTCTGCCCGCGGGCGATCTGCACCACGAAGGCCACCAGAATGACCACGATCATCGCGAGCGCAGTGATCGCGGTGGCGCGCAGGTCGATGGCGCTGATCCGCTCGTCCCTGTGGTCGAGCAGGCCCTTCACCGTCTCGCTGCGCCGCCGGGCCAGGAGAAGGGCGCCGCTGAACCCCACCATCACGGCGAGCGCGAGCACACCGTAGACGGGTTCCCCGGCGACCGAGAGGGCGACGAGGTACACCACGCCCATCAGCACGCTGAAGATCGGGGTCGCCAGGTATTTGCGGCTCGTCCTAGCTGTGGTCTGCATGGAAGATCTCCTCGACTCCTGCGCCGAAAAACCGGGCGATCGCGATGGCCAACGGGAGCGACGGGGTGTATCGGTCGGTCTCGATCGAGTTGATCGTCTGCCGGGACACGTCCAGCCGCTGGGCGAGGTCGGCCTGGGAAAGCCCTTTCGCCGCGCGGCGCTCGCGAACGTCATTGCGCACCGGGCTTGCCCCCGTTGTCAAGCTCGCTTGTCATTTCTCCATCATGCTGGCCGGCGGCCACAGTGTCAAGCGAGCTTGTCATCCCCTTTCGCGGCCGCGCGCCGTTGACCCGAATTGGGTGCGGGGGCAGACTGTGGGGCCGTGGCTTCCTGGGCAGAGTTCGAGAAGGACCGGCCGGACCTGGCGACGGCCGGGCGCGCACTGCTGTACCAGTTCGGCGTGGGACTCGGGTTCCTCGCCACGGTCCGCCGGGACGGCGGCCCGCGGGTGCACCCGATGTGCCCGGTCATCCACGGGGCCGGGATGTACGCGTTCATCGTGCCCGGCCCCAAGCAGGCCGACCTGCACAGGGACGGGCGCTATGCGCTGCACTCGTTTCCCTGCGCGGACAACGAGGACGCGTTCTACTGCACCGGACAGGCCGAGGCGGAGGAGAACACCGGCCTGCGGCAGGTGCTCGCCGAGATCTTCGTGACCGAACGGGCGGGCGTGGGCGTGCCCGCACCCGAGCCCGCGCACCACCTGTTCCGGTTCAGCCTGGATCGGTGCCTGCTCACCAGGACGACCGGCCACGGCGACTTCGCGCCGCAGCACACCACCTGGCAGGCCCCGGCCGGGTAACCCCTCCGCCCTCGTCCTATCCATTACTGCTCCATTACTGCGTGAGCCCGTTCTCCGCATGGGTGAACAGGCTCACGTGATCACGCTGATGGGGCCGCATTCAGCGGCGGGCCGGTCCCGGGCGGGCGTGCGACACTGGGCGGGGAGGCAGCATGCCCAGCATGAAGGTCACGGTGAGCGCCGCGATGCGGGCCCGCGACGTGTCCCGGCCCCAGCCGCATCACGAGGCGGCCGCCGAAGCGGACGCGGCCGCCGCCCGGCCCGCCTCACCGCCACGGGCCAGGACCGCCCCGCCACCGCCCCGTGGCACCGGGCCTGCCCAGTCCCCCCTGCCGGGCGGGCCGACTGCCCCGCCCGTCCCCCGGCACCGCCCCGCACCACCGGGAAACCGTCCCGCGGGCGCGACGGCCCCGCAGCCGGGCGACGGCCCTGGCGCGGCGCCGCGCACCGTCGGCAAGCCCGGCCCGCCGCGGCATCAGGGGAGCACCCCCCGCCCGGCGAGCGAACCGTCCAGCGGCGCCCGGCCCGGCGAGCGGCGCGAGCGCGAGCCCGCCCCACCCGCTGAGGGCAGCCAGCCGGCTGAACCACCCAAGGCCAGCCAGCCCGCAGAGCCGCCCGAGGCGTCCGGGTCCGGCGAGCCGGACAAGGCAGCCAGCGGCGCACCACGCCAGCGGCCGGGGAACGGGAACGCCCGGCCGGCCAAGCGCAGGCGGGTACGGCGGCGCCGGCCACACGGGCGCTGACGGTCAGCCGGCGCTGAGGGTCAGCCGGGCTGGGTCCCCTCCGGCAGTGGCGGCAGCACGCCGGACTTCTCGTATCCACTGATCATGTCGATCCGCCGCTGGTGGCGCGGTTCGCCGGAGAACGGCGTCTCCAGGAACACCAGGGCGAACCGGACCGCGTCCGGCACCGGGTGCATCCGCGCGCCGAGGCTCAGCACGTTGGCGTCGTTGTGCTGGCGGGCCAGCCGCGCGGTCTCCTCGTTCCAGGCCAGCGCCGCCCGGATCCCGTCGATCTTGTTCGCGGCGATCTGCTCACCGTTGCCGGACCCGCCGATCACGATCGCGATGCTGCCGGGATCGGCCGCCGCGGCCGCCGCCGCGCGCATGACATAGGGCGGATAGTCGTCACCGGGCTGATAGGACGGCGGGCCGCAGTCGACCACGTCGTGCCCGGCCCCGGCCGCCGCCCCGGCGATGGCGGACTTCAGCTCGAAGCCAGCATGATCAGATCCGAGGTAAACGCGCACGCGCGACAGTCTGGCACGCCCCCGCGCTCAGTCGAAGATCGGATCCCGGGTGCGGGTGCGCTTCAGTTCGAAGAAGCCGTCGGCCGTGGCCACCTGCAGCACGCCGTCCCAGAGCCGGGCGGCCGCCTCGCCCCGCGGGATCGGCGAGATCACCGGCCCGAAGAACGACGTGCCGTCCACGGAGATCACCGGCGTGCCGACCTCGTAGCCGACCCGGTCCATGCCGTCGGTGTGGCTGGCCCGCACGGCCTCGTCGTACTCGGTCGAGTCCGCCGCGTCCGCGAGCCCGGCAGGCAGGCCCGCCTCGGCGAGCGCGGACTCGATCACGGCCCGGTCGTCGTGCGGCGCCTTCTCGTCGTGGAACCTGGTGCCGAGCGCGGTGTAGAGCGGGCCGAGCGTCTCAGGCCCGGCCTGCTGCTCGGCCGCGATGCAGACGCGCACCGGACCCCAGCCTGTCGCCAGCAGTTCCGCATATGCCTCGGGCAGATCGGGTCTGTCCTGGTTGAGCACGGACAGGGACATCACATGCCAGCGGGGGCGCACGGGCCTGACCTTTGCTACCTCGAGGATCCAGCGCGAAGCTATCCAGGCCCACGGGCATATAGGGTCAAACCAGAAGTCAACGGGGGTGAACTCCTGCTCAGCCATGTCGCTCCTTGGCAGCGGAGGGTAGGTATACAACTGGGCGCCGTGTGCTGACAACCGGACCGCCCGGCAGCCCATTCCACCGGGGATGCGAAGATTTCCAGAGCCCGGTACCCCGGGCGCGCTGACCAGGCCATCTACCACCGGGCCTGGAAATGACGAAGGGACCACCGCCGTGGCAAGCACCCTCACCCGCGACGAGGCACATGACCGGGGCCGCCTGGTCGATGTCCGCACCTACCACGTGGACCTCGACCTCACCGGCGATGACGAGGTCTTCACCTCGCTGACCACGGTTACCTTCGGCTGCTCGCGGCCCGGTGCGGGCACGTACATCGACCTGACCGCGCCGGCCGTCACCGAGATCGTGCTGAACGGCCAGCCGGTCGGCCCCGGGGCCTTCGACGGTGACCGGATCACGCTGGCGAACCTGGCGGCGGACAACGAACTGCGGGTGCGCGCCTCGTGCGCATACTCCCGCAACGGCGAGGGGCTGCACCGGTTCCGCGACCCGGTGGACGGCGGCGTCTATCTCTACTCGGATCTGGAAACATTTGACGCCCACCGGGTGTACGCCTGCTTCGACCAGCCGGATCTCAAGGCCACCTTCGAGTTCACCGTCACGGTCCCGGCGCAGTGGCGGGTGATCTCCAACATGGCGCCGGACGTGACCGGGGAGCCGGTGCCTGGGCGGGAGACGGCCCGCTGGCACTTCCCGCCGTCGGCGGTGATGTCCACCTACATCACCGCCGTCGCGGCCGGCCCCAATCACCAGGTGCTGGCCGAGCACGATGGGATCCCGCTGGGCCTGTATTGCCGGCAGTCCCTGGCGCAGTACCTGGACCCGGATGAGATCTTCGAGGTGACCCGGCAGGGCTTCGACTTCTTCCACCAGGCGTTTCAGGTCCGTTACCCGTTCGGCAAGTACGACCAGCTCTTCGTGCCCGAGTACAAGGCGGGCGCGATGGAGAACGCGGGATGCGTGACGTTCCTGGAGGACTACCTGTTCCGGTCCCGGGTCACCGACTTCCGCCGCCAGTCCCGCGCTACGACGATCCT
>DASXKD010000294.1:0-12874 GCA_036497045.1 Streptosporangiaceae bacterium
GACGGCCTCGATCTCCCCGGATGTGGCGGCAGGTACCTCCCGGCCAGTCATCACATTAGGCACAGCAGAGGGCGCGATCGGCCGGTTGCCCACCGCCACCGACTGGCTGCCCGCGTGCGAGAGCTGCGCGAAGATCTTGCCACCATGCCGGTGCACGGCGGCCACCACCGCGGTCAGCGGGCCGATGGCTTCGTCAGTGTCTATCGCGGTCTGATCATCGTCGTATTGGCCACGGCGGTCGACAAACATGTGACCGGTAATGATCAGGCCAACTCCGAGCCCTGCCAGTTGACCCAGCAGCCGGGCCAGGTCCGCGTTGGCGAGGTTGCGGTGGTCAACCATTCCCTCTGAGGTCCCGGCCCGGACGAATCGGTTGCCGGTAACAACCTGCCCGATCCGGCACGGCCGGAACAGTGCCTCCACTGCAGCCGTTTCGGGCCAGGCCATGCCGGTACGGTACATCACATCCCAGGTAAGGCGATGCGTCCCGACCGTGGGCCGACCGCGGTCGAGCAGAGGTTCTGGGTGCGGTCAGCCAGCGGCGGATCACCTCGGCGGCTCGCGCATAGCCGACAGGCGGCGACGTCGCGTGGCTCCCCTATGACATCCGCCGTCCCTGATGGCGGCGCGCGCGATGTCCGTGGGTGCCGTTGAGTTCAGCGCCATAGGGCAGGGCTTCTTGGGTCCTGTTCGGGCAGCCGTCCGGTGTTACGCTCCGCCTCGGGAGCTCGGCACATCGAAGTGCTGGGACACAGCCCAGTCGGTGACCGGCTCATCGCGGAGCGTGGATATGAAGGTCATGCGACTGGTCGCGATTCCCGCAACCTTGTTGGTAGCCGGCGCTGCTCTGGCGGCCGCCAACCCCGCGCAATCGGCGCGCACCGCCTACGCCGCCGACGCGGGCCAGCACGCGGCGATCAACTGCGAGTACAGCGCCATGTGCGCCGAGCTGGCCAGCCCCTCTGACGTCTTCGGCTCGGAGTATGTCGGTCACGACGAGCCGTCCAACTTGTTCTACTCCAACGTCCCGGGCTCAGGAAATCACATGACCTACTCGGTGACACTGCCCCACGACCCCTCACCGGTGAACCCGAATACGCCCGGTAAGTCCTACCAGTTCGAGCTGAACGGCGCACTGTGGTTCGGCATGGCATTGTGCGCCACGCAGTCCTACCCGGAGCAGGTGTCCACGTGCACCCCGGACAGCGACAGCAACATCGTGGACCCGGCGGTCTCGCCTAACCATCCGGGCACCGCGTTCGTGGAGCTGCAGTTCTACCCGCCGGGATGGGTGCCCTGGCCGACCTGGCAGGTCGCGGTGGGAGCCAGCGGCTGTGACCCGACCAAGTGGTGCGCCGCGATGAACATCTTCAGCCTGGCCGAGGACCCGGTCGCCGGGACCTTGCTGAACCCGACCTGTGCCGCCAGGACCGGCACCGAGTATGTCAACTTCGCGTTCATCAGCAAGAACGGCCGCACCGAGGCCCCGGCGAACCCGGTGCAGTCGACCACCGCGACATTCACGCCGGACCCGAGGAACGACCTGTTCATGAACTCCGGCGACAACCTTAGTGTGTCCATGCGGGACACGACGAACGGGTTGCAGGCGGTCATCAACGACCTGACAACCGGGCAGAGCGGATCCATGACCGCGAGTGCGGCCAACGGGTTCGGGCAGGTCCAGTACGACCCGACCGGCACCAGCTGTGTCAACATTCCTTACAACTTCCACCCGATGTACTCCACCGCCTCTGAGCAGACCCGGGTCATCTGGGCAGCGCACACCTACAATGTCGCCTTCTCAGATGAGATCGGGCACTTCGAGAACTGCAACGGCCCGAACCCCATCCCCGCCACGCCGTTCGGGGTCGACGCCAGCGGCAACCCCATCGCCTGCCCCGCCGGCAACACCGAGGGATTCGGGAGTAGCACGTCCCCCACCGATGGGGATGACGCCTTCTGCTTCCCGGGCAGCGAGGCGTTGCG
Organism: Streptosporangiaceae bacterium; assembly: GCA_036497045.1. Taxonomy (GTDB): domain Bacteria; phylum Actinomycetota; class Actinomycetes; order Streptosporangiales; family Streptosporangiaceae; genus DASXKD01. Next base: position 1,987 of record DASXKD010000294.1, read on the forward strand.
GATCCATATCAACGGCTGCTCGCTTACCAACACCGGCTTCGACAGCCTCGACTATCAGCCTGTCTGGCCGGACGGCAACACGGCACTGCACCCCCAGCCGTTCCTGTTCTCCAGCCCCGTGACAGGGCCCCCAGGTGACCCCGTCCAATACTCACGCACGGCCTTCGAGGCCAACCTGCCAAGGCTCGAGGGCGGGCAATGCAGGGCCGCCGGCGTGGGGTGCACCCTGTTCCCGACCACGGACAGGGGCACGCCAACAGCCTTCTACCCCTTCTACAGCGCGTTCCAGAACGGTGTCCAAGACGAGCAGACCGAGGGCGGCTGCATGTGGGGGTTCGGTAACGACCTGCCGGGTGCGACTACCGACTTCGGCCGCAACACGCAGTACGGGTCGGTGCTGAGCAGCACCTACCTCATCTTCGGCGGGGGCGGCGCCGCGCACAACCTGTTCAACAACTTCCGCCAGATCATCCCGAACCCGTGCCCAGCAGGAGGGAACCAGCAGCACTAACGGCATTACCAGATCAAGGGGCCGGGACCGGACGGTCCCGGCCCTCGTCGGAAGACCACTGCTGGTGCCCAGCATGCCTATTCCACGCTGATGCGGGCGGCGGGCGATCGCGGGGGGTGTCCGAGCTGGCCGTCGAGCTCGGCGAGCACATCGAGGCGCTCGACGCCAACCGCTTATCTGCGGGCCGGGCGGCGCCGTCGCCGTCGACGCGCTGGCAGTTCCGCGCCGAACGACCCACCTGTCAGCTGATCGCGCCCGCCGGAAGCAGCGCATGAACGCCCCAGGACTGGTTCGCCACCTGCGTGACCCTCAGGTCGAGCACCGGGCTGGCCAACGCCAGCGCCGTTGCCTTGCCCACTCCGTAGCTGGCCTGCAGCCAGGTCAGCATCGCGTCGAGCGCATCGCCCATGGCCGCGTTGAGATCCGGGCTGAAGCCAAAGGTGATCTTGCCAGCGGGAGTCTCCGCGTGCACTCCTGGAACTGGCCGCTCCGTGACCAGCTCGAGCTGAAGCTCGGTCGTCATACCGCACTCGATGGCGGTACCCGCCACCTCTCCGTCGCCCTGGGCAGCATGGCCGTCGCCGATGCTCAGTAGCGCACCAGGCACGGCAACCGGCAGGTACAGGATCGATCCGGCGATCAGTTCCTTGCAGTCGATGTTGCCGCCGCCGACGGCTCTGGGCGGGATGGTCGAGTGTTCGCCTGGCTCATCCCAGGCGACGCCCGTCACGCCGTGAAACGGGGCTATCCGCACCGTGTGCCCCCGGTCGCCGGTGGCTAATCCCGCGTCCGCGTCAATCTGCCAGAGCAGCCAGGCAGGCGGGCCCTCATGCAGGCCGAGTCGCCTGGTCAGCGGGGTGTCTCCGCCCGCGGCGACGGTGTAGCCCCAGGTATCGGGCCGCAGGGAAATAAAGCGCACCGCGAGCACCTCACCTGGCACTGCACCGCGAACAGCGATCGGCCCTGTCAGGCAATGGCCGCTGCGCCTCGGGCTGGCCATCGTCGGCACCTTCTCGCCAGGGAACGTCTGCGGCTGCAGGTGCCCGGACGCGTTCAGTGAGCGCAGCACGATCGTGTCACCGGGGTCGACGGTCAGTACTGGCGGCAGGTCACGGGAGAACACGTCTACTGTCGTCGACGGTGACGGGTCGAGCTGGTGGCGAGTCATGCAGCGATCTTCCCCGCTCTGCTCGAGCGCGACAATGCGAGACCGGCAGCTCGATACGGCGTCGAGCGCGTGGGAAGTGCTCTATGCCGGTTGAGCTGCGGCTCGCTCAGTCGTTGCCGGTGATGGCGGACAGCGCCTGCTCGCCATACACTCCCCGGGCGCGGCCAGCGGTGCCCGGCGTCTGGGTGGTCAGGAGTAGAGCTGGCCGGTGAGGTATTTCAGGCCGCTGTCGACCTGGACGGTGACCACACGGTGACCAGGGCCGATCCGGCGGGCGATGGCAGCGGCGGCGGCGAGGTTGGCGCCGGTCGAGGGCCCGGAGAATATGCCCTCGGTGCGGGCGGCCTGGCGGGCGGTCTCGAACGCCTGGGCTTCGGGAATGGCCACGACCTCGTCATAGTCGGCGGGGTGGAGCTGGGGCGGGCGGTGGCCGATGCCGCCGCCCTCGATGTGATGAATCCCAGGCAGCCCGCCGGACAGCACCGCCGATTCGCCCGGCTCGATGACGACCCGGTGCACGGTGGGCACGGCGGCGGCCAGCGCGCGGCTGACGCCCAGGAAACAGCCGGCGGTGCCGACATAATTGCAGAAGGCACTGATCGGCGGCGGGCCCGGGAGCTGATCGAGCAATTCCTCACCGAGCCGGCGGTAACCGTCGACCATGTCGGTGTTATTGAACTGGTCGGTGGCGAACCCGCCGGTCTGCGCGGTGATCTCGGCCGCCCTGCGCATCATCGCTGGGATCAGATCGGGCGTGATGCCCTCAGGGCTCGGTATCAGCTCGACCTCGGCGCCGAACGCCCGCATCGTGCGGATCTTCTCGGCGGCGAACGCATCGGAGGACACGATCCGCAGTGGATAGCCCTTCACCGCGCAGACGAACGCCAGCGACGAGCCAGTGCTCCCGCCGGTGTACTCCACGACCAGCTGACCCGGCTGCAGGCGGCCATCCGCCTCAGCGGCCTCGATCATCGCCAGCGCCATCCGGTCCTTGTACGAGCCGGTAGGGTTAGCCGCCTCCATCTTCACCCACACCTCGGCGCACCTGTCGTCGGCCAGGTGGGCCAGCCGGACCACCGGCGTACCCCCGATAGCCGACAGCCCGCCCGGTCGGCCCGCCGTCATCCGCGTCCGCCCATCCTCCGAACCAGCCGCCGGGCTGATAACCGTCTCGCCGCTCATGCCGTCAACTCTCGTTCGCTGTCAGTCAACCCGCCAGCAACGACCCGCGCAGGCACCCGGCCATCCAAGATCCGCGGAGCTTGCCGTGGCAGAGCTTCCGTCACCTTCCCCCCCACCCGCGCACTGGGCCCTCCAGAGGCCTGCCTGCATGCGAAGACTAAGGACCGCCGCGTTCGCACAGCGTTCGCCACCTGCGCTCGTGTCAAGGCCAGCAGAACGCCAGCAGCCGATGGGTGAACGCCTCGCCGGCACTCAACGGTGACCCGCTGGATCACCATGCGGGACCGGCCCGGGCCCCCCGTTTTGCCCGACATGCCGTGACGCGCCGACGCGCACCCTCGCTCAACAGACCGTCGGCTGCCGGCACGCGTAGGCATCCCGGCTGGGACGCCCGGAATGCGGCATGAGAGTGCGAATGGATGTACGCTGAGCCGGCTGCCGTAATTGCGGAGCAGGAACTCGTGCTATTCGGTCGGTAACCCGTGTCACGAGGAGTGTTGTGCTTACTTGAGCCGTGGCTCGGGCTCAATTTCGAGATATCCATCGTAGGCGTGGATCGTCACGAGGAAGTGATGCAAGAAGCCTTCTAGCCCGGCAAGGCCGAATGGGTGAGGCCACGGGTCGCAGAACCAGACCGGCGCGTCCCAGGAGAATTCATCCGTTCCGTCGGTCACTGTGAGGTTGACGCGCGCCAGTGTGCCAATGGTTTTCAAGCCTCCCACGTAGAACTCTTCGGTTAGGTCGCCGGGCAGTTCGATGCCCGCGAGCGGGGCAATTTCCGCACTCATCCTGGTACGAAGTGCGCCTGTATCGAGCAGACACTCTATGGGAGCGGGCTCGAGCCCTTCCAGGGCAATGTCAACAACGGGCCGCGGTGTCTGCACGCCGCCGCTGGCTGCCGGAAGGGCCCGGAACGCGAACCTCATTGCGGGGCCGCTCCGATGACGGCCTGCTCGGAGTCCACGACTCGAAACATAGACTGCGCGCGCTGACGGTGCCGTGCCAGCCAGGCCACCACCTCTTTCGGTGATGGAGCGGCGACTAGGACCTCATCACCGCGTACCGCTACCCACAGCCCAATAAAAGGACGCAATGCCTCGGCCAAAGGTGCCGGGCGGCCAGCCTTGCTGGAAGCAGCGGGCGGCGGTGCAGCAACCGCGGGTGATGCCAGATGGCGCCGGCTGGGACTTGCCGCCCGTCCGGCCGGAAAGCCAAGACGGGTCAGCGCACGACGTGCCTGATGCGTGGTGAAGTCCGCTCGGTCCAGCCCCGTGACCAGCGCGAGAACCTGCTTGGGGGGCCAGCGCCGACCGTTGATTACCACGAAGTGCTCATGGATCGGCTCGGGCAGTTCCCTCTCCAGGGCTGCCTCGACGCCCTGCGAGTCCAAGCGGTACTGGCGGCCTGACACCGTCATAGTCGGCATGCCGTCTCCGATCAGTCTTCTCTGAAATATATTCTCTGATCCGTCTCTACCATAGAAGACTCGCCACCCCCCAGGCAAGCACTGCCCTGGATGCCTCGACAGCCGCAAGCTGAGCGCGGTGTTCCGCAGGTGCGGCAAGCCGAACTGCCGGTGCGCCCGGCCGGGCGATCCCGGGCACGGCCCGCAGTACAACCTGACCCGGTGGCAGGGCGGCAAGACGGTGACGGCGCATCCGCGGCCTGGCCCGGAGCTGGACAAGGCGGAGCGGGAAGCCGGCGAGTGGGAGCGGTTCCGGTTGCTGACCGGGCAGATCGAGCAGGTGAACGAGGCGATCTGCGATGCCCGGCCGCCGTTAGCCAGGCCCGGTGCCGTGGCCCCTGACCGCGAGGGGCAAAAAGATGACATGCATCCGGCCGGTCCGGTAGCCGGCTGAGCTGGAGGAGCGATCCGGCGGGTGCGTGCGAGACCTCCTCAGCTCAGGCACACCACGATGGGTGTGTTCGGCATTCGGCCACGGAGCATGAGGAGGTCCCGATGCCATCGATCGCAGGCGGATTGGATATCCACCGGAAGCAGCTGACGTTCGGTTACCTGGACACGGTCACCGGGGAGGTGTCGTGCGGGCAGGTCGCCCCGGCGGACCGGGGGCATCTGCGCGCCTGGCTGGCCGGCCGGTTCGAGGACCCGGGCGAGGTCGCGTTCGCGGCAGAGGCGTGCACCGGGTGGCGGTATGTGATCGAGGAGCTGCGGGCGGCGGGCGTGGAGGCGCACCTGGCCGAGCCGGCCGGCACCGCCACGCTGCGCGGTAAGAAGCGCCGGGCCAAGACCGACCGGGCAGATGCGCGGCTGCAGCGTGACCTGCTGGCCCAGGGCCGGCTCCCGGAGTGCTGGATCCCGCCCGGGCACGTGCTGGAGTGCCGGGCGCTGCTGGAGTGCTATCACGACCTGCGCGCCGGGCACACCGCCTGGGTGCAGCGCGCGCACGCGGTGCTGTTCCACCAGGGCGCCCCGGTCTTCCATGACCTCAGCCGTACGGACGCGCCGGCCGAGCTGGCCGCCCTCGCGTGCGAGCACCTGTCGCCGGCCGGGCAGGTCCAGATCGGCACCTGCTTGCGGATGCTGACCGCGCTGGAAGCCGAGCTGGGCACCACCCGGCGCCGGCTGCTGACAGCGGCCCGCCACCTGCACGGCGCGAAGGTGCTCGCCGAGTCCATCTACGGCTATCAGGGGCAGGCAGGCAAGTGGGCCATGCCCCGAACCCAGGCAGGAAACCGGCTAAACACAACCAAACCGGACCCTTGACGTGGGGGCCGGATACAGATAAGGGGGCGCCGCGAGCAGCTCATTGCGCAGCTCGCGGCGGAGGCCGCCGCCGAGGTAGCCCGGCTGGCCGGCGCCGTGGCCGGGTCGCTGGCCGGCGGGGAGGGCGTCGAGGCGGCGGAGCTGGCGATCCGGGCCGGGCTGACCAGGCTGGGCCGCGGGGTGCTGGAAGGCCTGGGCGCTGACGCCGGGCACCGTGGGCCGCGGGTGGACTGCGGGGCCGGGCATCAGGCGGAGTTCGAGTCCTACCGGGCAAGACCTTCGACAGCGTGCTCGGGCCGGTCACTATCAGCCGGGCCTGGTATCACTGCGCCCCGTGCCACCAGGGCCTGGCGCCCCGCGACGGCGAGCTGGGCGTGGCCGGGGCGACGATGTCGCCGGGACTGGCCAAGATGAGCGCCCGGGCCGACGCGGCGGTGCCGTTCACTCCCGGCGCGGCCCTGGTCGGCGAGCTGGCCGGGATCACGCTGACCGGCAGGCGGCTGGGCCGTCACGCCGAGGCTGACGGCACCGCGGCCGCCGCGGCGATCCAGGCGCAGGCGGCAGCGATCACCGCCCGGCAGGTCATCCCCCTGCCTCCCGCGCCGGTCCCGGACATGCTGTATATCGTGGTCGACGGCACCGGCGTGCCGATGGTGGCCGCCGAGACCGAAGGCCGCGAGGGCAAGGGCGAGGACGGCAAGGCCCGCACCCGCGAGGTCAAGCTGTGCTGCTGCTTTGCCCAGACCAGCCCCGGCGAGGACGGCCGGCCCGTGCGCGACCCGGCATCCTCCTCCTACCTGGCCACCTTCACGCCCGCCGCCGGGTTCGGGACGCTGATGGCCGCCGAGGCCCGCCGCCGCGGCGCCGATCACGTCCGCCAGCTGGTCATCCTCGGCGACGGCGCGCACTGGATCTGGAACCTGGCCAGCCAGCACTTCCCCCAAGCCACCGCGATAGCCGGCCTGTACCACGCCCGCGAGCACCTGCACGACCCCACCAGGCTGCTGGAGTTCATGCTCGGCGACCACAAGCAAGACTGGCTCGCCGCCCGGCTCGGCGAGCTCGACGACGGCGACATCCCCGCGATCTGCACCGCCGCCCGCGCCTTCCCCCTGGCCGGCCGCAAGGCAGCCGACCTCGACACGGCCCTGGGCTACTTCGAGCACAACGCCCACCGGATGCGCTACCAGCACTTCCGCGATCTGGGCATGTTCGTCGGCTCCGGCGCCGTCGAGGCCGGATGCAAAGCGATCATCGGCCAGCGCCTCAAACTGTCCGGCATGCACTGGACCTAGCCCGGCGCCACCGGCATCCTCACCCTCCGCTGCCAGCAGGCCAGCGGCCGCTGGGAAGAAATGTGGCGGCAGCCGCGCAACCAGATAGGAGCGGCTTGACCCGGCATCTGACAACGGCACGCACTCAGACCATCCAGGCCAGCGCAGGTTACCCGCCAGTCACCTACATTCGTGTCCCACACCCAGCAATGCCGCCGCACGGCTCGGATGTCAGCACCCCCCGCTAGTCTGTTCCGGCTCGATCGGGGAGGGTAGCGGCATGGTGCAGGACCTCGACATTGCTCGCTGGCGGTTGCGCACTCAGCACCTGGTCTCGCCCTACGCCGTGTCGGCGCGTGAGGCTGTCGGTTCGCTGCTGGCCGTCCAGGCCGAGAACCCCGGTCAGGCGGCCTGGGCAGTGGCCTCGCGCACACCAAACCCGGACCAGGCCGAGCTGGCGGCGCTGCTCGATGAGGGCGCCGTCGTGCGCACACACGTGCTGCGGCCCACGTGGCACTTCGTGCGGGCCGAGGACATCGGCTGGCTGCTCGACCTGACCGGCCCGCGGGTACGGCGGGTCACCGGCCAGCAGCTACGCGACGCCCATGGCCTGGACGAGCGCGCGATCGGCCAGGCGGTCACTGCCGTCACGCACGTCCTGGCGGGCCGGGGACAGCTCACCCGCGCGCAGCTGGCTGACGAACTGCGTGAGCGCGGTCTCCGGGGCAGCAGGCAGATGCTGATGATCCTGCTGGCCCACGCCGAGCTGGACGGGCTGATCTGCAGCGGACCAGTCGCCGGCGGCGAGCACACCTACGCGCTCATGGCCGAACGCGTGCCGGCACCGCGCCGGCTCGGGCGGACCGAGGCCCTGGCCGAGCTCGCCCTGCGCTACTTCACCGGGCACGGCCCGGCGACCGAACGGGACCTCGCCTACTGGGCGACGCTCACCCTCACCGACGTGCGCGACGGCCTGGCGCAGGTGGGTGATCGGCTCGGCTCGTTCCAGCACAACGGGCGCACCTTCTGGCACGCTCCCGGGGACGCCCCCAGCCGACCGCAGCAGCCCGGAGGCCACCTTCTCCAGATCCTCGACGAAACATACCGCGGCTACCAGGACTCCCGCTGGCTGCTCGACGCCGCCGGCGATGTGCCACGCACCCGGGAGGCCGCGGCCGGGATGGCCCTGGTCGACGCCCAGCTGCTCGCCGCCATGCGGCGCACCATCACCCCCGGCCACGTGCGGTTCGACCTGCGTCCCTACCGAGCCCTGACACCCGCAGAGATCGAAGCCCTCGACCAGGCCGCCACCCGGTACGGCGCATACCTGCGGCTCAAGGCCCGGCTCACCCGGCCATGACCACCGCGCTCGATCCCAGCAGCGGCATGAACTGCCCAGCCGCACGACCGGCGGCAGATGAGCGCGTTCTCGGTGTGACCGGCAACCGCATAGTTATGCCGCGCAGTTGATCGCTGAGTGGGCTCACGGGGGCGGGCCGCTGACAGGAAAGCCGGGCGGGATAATCGCGTGCCGGTCCGCGGCTATCAATGGCTGGGCCGGTGCCAGCGGTCGTCAGTCGGGGCGCCCGGGTAGGGGTTGTGTGCGGTTGCGGCGCGGGCGCATGGCGGTGATCCATACGGTGGCCGGTTGGCCCAGGTAGTAGGCGGGAGTGTTGTTCCGGCGGTGATCTTGCCGCGGTGGCGCGGTGCGGTGATGGCGGAGGGCCGGTCCACCGCCGCCGCGGCCTTCGCCGTCGTGGGCGCGTGGGGGGCTGTCGCGCCCAGCGCGGGAACTAGCTGTGGCGGTGCCCTGGCCGGGGTTGCCGGTGCGGTCTGGGGTGAGAAATGCGACGGGCCCGCTGAAATGGTGGCCGGCCGGGCATCTGATCATGATGCTGTCCAGGGGGCCGTCGGTGGAACGCATGGTGACCGGCAGCTGACCTCGGCAGGCAGCCCGCATCGTGCGGCGCGGTCCTGATCCAGGCAGGCCGGGCAGTCAAGGAACATCATCGTGGCCTCCGGCAGTCACAGGGGGTCCCTGTCGCTGATTGATCTCGCCGGGAAGACGCGTGAACAGCGGGCTTCGTGAGCCCGCCCGCCGGCCTGCGCCATCGCCGGGCGCCAGGAGAAATCCCGGCGCGCGGCCTCCCGGCTAGCTAGGTAGAGGGTGCAGGCGGTGTCCAGGGCCAGGTTTGGGTGGCCGGTGAAGCTGCCGTCGAGCAGGACGGCGTCGTTGTAGCTGTCGGTTGATGCCTGCCAGATTGCGAACGCCCACTCGTCGTCATCGCCGAGGTAGCCGATGCGGCACAGCTTGATGGTGTCGTTGTCGTCTTCGCTGAGGTAGCCGGTCAGGTAGCCGTAGGAGCCGCGCCAGTCCCGGGCCTGCCCACGTGATCGTTTGGACCAGGAACTGCCCGGCGTGCACGGCGGCCGGCGATCCGCAGTACCAGCGGGTTAACGAGGCGGGCGACGGATCTGATCACCAGTCTGGTGTGTGGCCCGAGGCGAAGGGCGTTGCGGGCTGGGCGGGGCGGCGCCGCTGGGCCTGCTGCGGCAGTGGGCTTGCTGTGTGGGGCTGGCTGGCGGGCGGGGGGGTTCCGACCTGGTGTTGCGGACATCGTGGACCTCCGTTTGCGGCCGGACCTTCCGGCCTGTTCATCACCAGGACGAGCGCCGCGCGGGGAATGTGACAGGAGGAACCCGGGACTGGTACAGAACGCGGGGGTTCATGGCTGGATGGTCAGGTGTTGCAGCTTGTCCTGGTCGGCGATCAGGTTCAGCGCGGCGATGCGGCCGCCTGCGATGGTGAAGCCGATGACCGCGATCGGCTCGTCGCGGGTGCCGAACAGGGCGCCGGCCTGGCCGTTCACCAGCACAGGCTGGGCGAGGTGGACGAACCGCGGCGCGGTGGCCAGGACCTGGCGGGCGACCGGGCCGGCGCCGGCAAGCGGCGGGTGGGCGAGCAGGCTGGCCGGCCCAAGATCCATCCGGAAGACCACGTCCGGGTCGAGTACGTGCAGCAGCGCCTCGAAATCGCCGCCCCGGGCGGCGGCCAGGAAGGCGTCCACCACTCGGCGTTGCCGGGTGACGTCACGATCTGGCTGGGGGGCGGCCTGCACCCGGCGGCGTGCCCGGCTGGCGAGCTGACGGGCCGAGTCGGGGGTCCGGTCCATGATCTGGGCAATATCGTCGAAGGGCACGGCGAACACATCGTGCAGGACGAACGAGAGCCGTTCGGCGGGGCTGAGGGTTTCCAGCACCACAAGCAGGGCCAGGCCGACCGAGTCGGCCAGCACCGCCTGGTGTTCGGGGCCGTTGTCGGCGGAATCTTCCACCAGCGGTTCGGGCAGCCAGCTGCCGGGGTAATTCTCGCGGCGGGCCTTGCGGGCCCGTAGCATGTCCAGGCTGATCCGCCCGACCACGGTGGTCAGCCAGCCCCGCAGGTCACCGATGCCGCCTGGGTCGCTGCGGTCAAGCCGTAGCCATGCTTCCTGTACCGCGTCCTGGGCTTCGCTGACCGTGCCGAGCATGGTGTAGGCGACGGCCTGCAGGTGCGGGCGGCTCTGCTCGAACTGCCCGGCCAGCCAGTCCTGCTCGGTCATGTGCCGTCACCCCTCCACGTTGCGAGTACCTGTTACCAAGACGTACCAGGACCGCGAAACGTGACAGGAGGCTGACCTGGTCACATTCCCCCGTCGGCAGCCGTCCTAGTCGCCGCAAGCACCAACTCCGCCCGCACGGCGGCCCGACTTCGAGGAGCACAGCCATGTCCACACGATTGCGCGCCGCCAGCAGCGACGCGAGGCCAGCGGTGGAAGTCCACCGGCTTCGCAAGACCTACCTCGGCGGGGTCGAAGCCGTCCGCGGTATCGATTTCCAGGTCCCCCCCGGTGAGGTGTTCGGCCTGCTCGGCCCGAACGGCGCCGGCAAGTCCACCACCATCGGGATGCTGACCACCACCATCAAGCCCACCAGCGGGTCGGCGCGGCTGGCCGGTTTCGACGTGGCCAGGCACCCGATCGCCG
>DASXKD010000295.1:0-5163 GCA_036497045.1 Streptosporangiaceae bacterium
TCATCCACGCATCCGACGTTAGGAGTTCGGCATGCTCACGCTTACCGACCAGGCGGTCGCCGCGATCCGCAGCCTGACCACCCGGCCCGGGCTTCCGGCACAGACCGGCCTGCGTATCGCGCCGGGACAGGCCGACAGCGGCGGCCTGTCGCTGTCGCTGGCTGATGGCCCGCAGGCCGGCGACCGGGTCATCGAGGAAACCGACGTACAGGTGTTCGTACAGCCCGATGCGGCTACCGTCCTCGAAGACAAGGAGCTCGACGCTCAAATCAGCGAGGACGGCGAGGTGTCGTTCCTGCTCCAGCCTCAAGCCTGAGCTGATCTCGGCAGGCACCGCCAGGCGGCCGCGCCGCTGTCGTAGACCGCCTGGCAGAACCAGGCCCGGCGGGCAGCGTCCACACGGCGCTGCCCGCCTTGGCCGGTGCTGGCTGCTGTGCACCTCGGCAGGGGGGATGTTGGCGCCGCCGGTGGTTATTGGTCGTGCTGTCCGGTGCTGAGATCGTCTGAGCGTCCGGCGGCCAGCCGGGACCATTGGGCGGCCGGGCGGCCGTTGCTGCGGAACTGGTCGCCGTCGGTGGCGAAGGGCTGGGGCCAGCTGGGAGGCGAGTCCTCCCAGGTCTCCTGCCGGCCGTACACGGTCATGTCGAGCAGCCCGTAGCTAGGCGCCATCGCTTCCGCGCCGCGGCCACTGGTCCAGTAGGTCTCGAACACCCGGTTGCCGTGCCGCAGGTAGCAGACCTGCATGCCGAACCAGCGGCCGGCCAGCAGGGCGCTGGCGGAGTCTTGCGCGGAATACCATGGCACATCCCAGCCCATGAAGTCGCGGTAGCGGACGCTTTCGGCATACGGGCCCTGGCAGAAGGTGGCGTAGGTGACGTCCCGTGAGTGCAGGTAGGACAGCTCGCGGATCTGCCCATTGAAAAAGGTGCAGCCCTCACACTGAGCCGCGGCCGGTCGGCCAGCGTGCCACATGTGGAAGTAGACGATCAACTGCGACCGGCCCTCGAACACCTCCAGCAGCGGGACCGGCCCGTGCCCGCCGATCACCGGGATCGCTGCATCCACCTCCACCATGGGCAGCCGCCGCCTGGCCGCCGCGATCGCATCACCTGCGCGGGTGTGGGCCTTCTCCCGGGTCAGCAGCGCGTCCAGCTGCGCCTGCCAGGCAGCCCGGTCCACCACCGCGGGCAGCGTCGCAGCGCTTGTGCCGCCAGGCCCCGGCAGGCCCGCCATTCCCAGCCCATCGCTCATGATCGCCTCCGTTGCCGTTTTGCTGTCCGCCCAACAGGTAAGACCGCGGCCAGCCCGGAAATTCATCGCCACCACGTGCGGCCCGTGGTGAGGTGATGCTGTTGTGCCCTCGGCGCGGGGCTGCCCGCGCGAGGCGGCCCGGGCCGTGGCAGCATGGCTGGAGGTGGCGCCGGCGGTGCCGTGTCTAGCGAGCACTGTGTGACCGGTGGCGCGGGGGCAGGGAGGGATCGTGGACATCACCCAGCTGATCCTTGACGATCACCACGAGCAGCGGCGGCTGTTCGCGATCTTGGAGCAGGTCGGGCGCTCGGACACCGGGGCGCTGTCGGCGGTGTGGGCGCGGCTGGGCGCGTTCCTGGAGCTGCATGCGGCGGCGGAGGAGGCGATCTTCTATCCCGCGCTGCTGCAAGTGGGCCTGGCCGCGGGCAGGCGGGCCGGGGCCGAGGCAGAGACCCTGGACGCCATCGGCGACCACAATGACATCAGAGACGCGGTCGCACAGGTCGCCCGGCACCAGGCCGGCAGCGACGGCTGGTTCGCCGCCGTCGCGGCGGCGAACCTGGCCAACGGCGATCACATGGCCGAGGAAGAACGCGAGGGCCTGACCGACTTCCGCCGCCTCGCCGGGCTGGGTCAGCGCCATGACCTGGCCATCGCCTTCGCCGCCTTCCAGGCGCGGAACTTCGCCGGCGTCCCGGCCATCGACAGGGATCCGGAAAGCTACGTCCGTCAGGCCGAGCAAGACCTGCAGCCGCCTGCCCCCGGATCGCTGAACATCGGCAGCCTCAAAGGGCAATGACTGCGGGGCATGGTGCCGTTCTGGCGTGTACTGGTTCCGGGCGAGACGTCGCGGACGCTCTTGACCGGCGGTCGGTTCACTTCTGCTGTTCGTTGGTGACAGGCTGGCCAGGTTAGTTGCGGGAGGCGCGTGCCGCCATCGTGGCGGGTGCGTCCAGGAAGAAGAAGGTCAAGATGGCGCAGGGAACGGTGAAGTGGTTCAACGGCGACAAGGGCTACGGCTTCATTGCTGTCGAGGGCGGTCCGGACGTGTTCGTGCACTTCAGTGCGATCACGGGGGCCGGCTACCGCAACCTGGAGGAAGGTCAGAAGGTCGAGTTCGACATCACGCAAGGCCAGAAGGGGCCTCAGGCGGAGAACGTCAGGGCCGTCGGCTGATGCACTGCTAGGGACCAGTCGCCCGGTGCCGGGCGCCCTCGACCGCCCGCTGGGCCGGACGCTCACCCCGGCTCGCCGCGTGGGCCGGGGACGCCCGTCCGGGCTGGGGTTCCTGATCGGTGTCGGCTGCTGTTCGCCGGGCTCGTGATCAACGTGATCCTGGTCGCCGTGGCGGGCTTCGTGGTCATGCTTTGCCTGCGGCCTGTGGGCGGTGACCAGCCACCGGCGCATGACCGGCCGGGTCCTGTGAATCGGCTCGTTAGTAGTGGTACCAGCACGCTGCAGCGGAGTTACTGTCAATACAGGGACGCGGGACAGCCGCGGACGTTTGCTCGGTTTGTGGGCTCGTCGCTGCGCCCACTGCGGGAGTGACCATGGAGTCGTGGATTGTCTGGCTGGTCTTGGCCGCGCTGCTGGGCGTCGCCGAGATCATGACGACAACGCTGGCTTTCGGGCTGCTGGCCGTCGCTGCGGTGGCGGCGGCCATCGTCGGCGCCGTGGGTCTTGGCCTGCCTTTCCAGCTCGTCGCTTTCGCCGTCGCCGCGGGGGCTGGTCTCGGCGTGGTGCGGCCGCTGGCGGTGCGCCACATCCGGCAGCCTCCGGTGCTGCGGACCGGAACATCCGCCCTGGTCGGGCGGTCCGCCACCGTGATCGAGGAAGTCACGGTGCTTACTGGGCGGGTCCGCATCGGCGGCGAGGTTTGGTCGGCGCGCTCCTACGATGAGTCCCAGGTCATCCCTGTGGGCTCCACTGTTGACGTCTTCGCGATTGAGGGCGCCGCTGCGCTTGTTCATCCCAGGGAGTAGCCATGGCAGAAATAGCCGCGCTCATCGCCGCCGCCGTCGTTGTCTTGCTCATGTTCATCTTGGTGGTTAAGACGGTGCGCATCGTGCCGCAGGCGCGAGCACGCAACATTGAGCGCTTCGGCCGGTACCGCAAGACCCTGGAGCCTGGGATGAATTTCATCATCCCGTTCGTGGACCGGGTCAAGCCGCTCATAGACCTTCGCGAGCAGGTGGTGGCCTTCAAGGGGCAGCCGGTCATTACTGAGGACAACCTGGTCGTGCACATCGACACTGTGCTGTTCTTCCAGGTGACCGACCCGCGGGCGGCTGACTACGAGATCGTCAACTACATCCAGGCGATCGAGCAGATCACCGCGACCATGCTGCGCAGCGTGATCGGGAACATGGACCTCGAGGAGACCTTGACCTCGCGCGACAAGATCAACACGATGCTGCGCGGCGTGCTTGACGACGCGTCGGGCAAATGGGGGCTCCGGGTCACCCGCGTGGAGATCAAGGCGATCGATCCGCCCAAAAGCGTCATTGACGCGATGGAAAAGCAGATGCGGGCCGAACGGGAGAAGCGCGCGGCCATCCTCACTGCCGAGGGGCTGCGCCAGTCCAAGATCTTGACTGCGGAGGGCGAGAAGCAGAGCCAGATCCTGCGTGCCGAGGGCGACAAGCAGGGGCAGATCCTGCGTGCCGAAGGCCAGGCGCAGGCGATCGGCACGGTGTTCCAGGCTGTGCATCTCAACGACGCGGATTCCAAGGTGCTCGCCTACCAGTACCTGCAGACGCTGCCGCAGCTCGCACAGGCCGAAGGCAACACGTTCTGGGTGATCCCGAGCGAGGTGACCACGGCCCTGAAGTCGCTGAGCAGCGCGTTCGGCGACGACAGCGCGAACCCGCCGGCGGTGCCCCAGCCCAGGCCCGGCCAGGTGACCGGCGCTGCCGTTGCGGCCCTGGCAGCCGACGGGCCGGGACAGCCGGGCCCGGTCGCGAACGGGGAGCCGACCAGGGCGGAGCGGGCGGTCGCAGAAGAGGCGGCCCGCACGAGGGAAGAGGTCGCACAGGTGGAGCAGGAAGTTGCGGCAGTCCAACGGCAGGTGGCCGAAGCGCAGAGAACCACCCGTGCGGATGAGCCGGGGATGTAAGTGCCTGTCCCGGGTCGGACCACGACGCCGAGCACGAAAGACCCGCTGAGATGGGCACGGTGATCGTGTTCCAGGCACACACAGGAATGGCATGTTCGGGCGTTTCCGGCATTAGCGGCTAAGAACCGCCAAGTGCACCGGGCATGCTGCGTTGTAGTGCTTCAAGGTCAGCTTTCCCCGGGAATACGCCCACGAGCACGTACAGGAATTAGGTACGTGGTCGGAAGTTATGACCTCGGTAGGCACGCCGCTACGCCGCTCGGCGCGACCGGGCTGGTACGGCAGCGGCTGTCCGATCAGGACAAGAGTTGGCCCCTCGGTCTTGGCTTCCTGGACAGCTCCGTCAGCTAGCGCCAGCCACTCCCGTGGCCTGGCATCTGATGAGCACTGGGCTGGTACGTGTCGTTTGAAGCGCACCCTGGCGCCGGGGATTTTGTCACTCGCCCGGCTGTCCATGGCATGCAGAATATCCGCGAAGCGGAGGGGACTGATTCCCACGGCCTGTGGCCAGGGGTTCCTGAGCCCACCAGGCGGATGTCGTCACGCGCCAGCCGACCGGCGGCACGTATGGTGCCGCGCATGGGGGGCCATCTCGGTGCGGTCGCCCGTCACCGGCTGCCCCGGGCCGGGCTGTTCCCCGCCGTGGTCGGCGCGGAACAGCCCAGGCCCGGGCGCCGGGGGTATCAGATCGGGCGGACGTCCTCGGCCTGCGGGCCCTTGGGGCCCTGGGTGGCGGTGTACTCGATCCGCTGGTTGTCCTGGAGGCTGCGGTAACCGTCGGTCTTGATGGCCGAGTG
>DASXKD010000296.1:0-5798 GCA_036497045.1 Streptosporangiaceae bacterium
CCCCCCTCGACCGAGGACAGCGCCTGCACCGCCAGTTCACGCAGGGACGGGCCCTGAGGCGAGAACACCGCCCAAGAGTACTTACCCGATGCCAGACAGGCGGCCAGCCCTCACCGCGCCAAGAGGCCAGACGCCGATCAACAGCACTCCTATTGCTCGGACGTATCCCGGCGAACAGACTCCACCTCAAACAGGCGCACGCCTACCCGCCGATGTGGCGTTGTCTAGGTCGGCTGGTGGTTTACCCCCACGCCGCACCGAACAAGGTGCTCTGTCGCGGCGACGGGTCTCGACGAGCGATCAAGATCCCTGACCTGATGCCACAGTTGGTTCTTCGCTGCGGCCTTGCGCGACCGGCACGGTTAGCGGGCGGCTCGGCTGGCAGCTGACCAGGATCTGGCTGTTCCCCGGCGGTTCAGGCTCCCCGGTCCTATGCTGGGGAAACAGGCTGGCTCTCAGCACGTTGGAGGGGATGCCATGCCAGACGATGACGCCTCCGCGGCTGACGACACACGCAGGCTCCGAACCAGGTTTCCCCGGTGGGGCATTATGTTTGATCCCGTGGGAAGGGTGTGGGTCGCGGTCCGGGGCAAGCGGACGCTTGTCGCGGCCAGCAGCCCTGAGAAGCTGACCGAGCAGGTGGAGGCAGCGGTACGGGGCGAGGCGGGGCCGGATGAGGGCGACAAGACCCGGGCGTGGCGTGCCCTCCACGAGCATGAGCAGGGCCAGTAGCGGCCGGGACGAATGTCGCCCCTGGTGGTTCCCGGCTCGCGGTAGTGCTGTATCAGAAGGCCCTGACACGCCTCAAATACCGGAGCCAAGCAACAGCACGGACACGGACGGGAGCGGCATCTTCACGGTGCGCGTCAGCCATGTCCGCGACCTGGTTTCTTTCGTCACCGAGCGGTACCCGAAGTGGCCGGCGGCTCGCTTCGGCACTGCGCAGTTCATTCCAGCACGGCGTTAGGGCGGTCTGACATCGCAAGTCGGCCGGTCTCTTTAGACATACTTCCTGCAAGTGGGACACTGGCTGGCTAAACTATGCGACTGCGAGGAAAGCCAGAAACGGAAGTGGCCTCAGTCGCATGTTCGCCGGTGGCGGCGCGTCAGGGGGAGGCGGGATTGCAACATGAGCCGTTCAGTCCTGCGGCGGTGGTGGCTGGCCAGCGGCGGCTGGGTTTAGTACTCGGCGGCTGACCATGGTGACACGCTCTGCTTCTCCCGGACTGCCGGGGCCGGAACTGGCCGGTCAGGGTCTCCTGCTGGCCGCGGCCCGGCTGCCCTATGGCGCAATGGCGTGCGCGGCGAACCTGGAACGCTGGGGCCGATCAGCAGGGCGCGCGGCGGGCCTGTTCGCGGTTATCGCCGGGGCGTACGTGGTGGGCGCGGAGCTGGCGTGGCACCACTTCAGCTCGGGCCTGGCGTTCGGCTACCCCCCGTCTGGCGTCGATGTGGCCGCTCTGCTGCTAATGGCGCGGCGGCGCTGGCCAGTGGTGATCGCCGCGATCGCTGTCAGTGAGGTCGGTGTTGATCTGCAACATCACCTGACACTCGCGGTGGCGCTGGCATCGGCGCTGGCCAACGCGGTGGAGCCGGTGACCGGTGCGTCGTTCGTCCGCTGGTTTTGCGGAGGTCGGCGGCCGGACCTAGGGACCCGCCGCGGTCTGAGGTGGTTCGTATTGGGCGCCGCGGTCCTCGGGCCGTTGGCAGGCGGGCTTATCGGGGCCACTGTGAGCTGGGCGACCAAGGGCGGCTGGTGGCCGGGCCTGGTCCTGCAATGGTGGGCCGGGGACGGAATCGCGGTACTGGTGATCGGCGGTCCGCTGCTGTTGTGGGCGCAGCGGCGCGCACTGGTGTCCTCGCGGTGGCTCGAACTGGTGGTGGTGGTCCTGCTCGCCGCCGGGCTTTCGGTCGTGGCGTTCCGCTTCAACACACCGTCCAGCCTGCTGTTCTTGCCGATTCTGGCGTGGGCGGCGCTCCGGCTACGTGACCTGGGCGTGGTTCTTACCGGCGCGGCGTTTGCGGCGGTGGCCAACTACATGACGGCGGCCGGGTACGGCGAGTTCGCTGACCTGGGGCTATCGCCCGCGGCTTCGGTGGCCGTGACGCAAGCCTATATCGCCCTGCTCGTCCTGGTCGGCTGGGTGCTAGCCCAGGAAGTCGCGGGCCGGATGTCCGCGGTGCAGGACCGGGAAAGTGCACGGCTGGAACGAGCGATTGCCGAGGCCCGGCGGGAAGCCGCCGAGCTGGGCACGGCACTCGCCGATGCCGTTACGGTCTATTCCGTCGGTGACCAGGTGTCTGCCGCGGTCCGCGCCCGGCTGGACGCGGCGCACGTGGTGATCAGCATGCTGTCCGCCGACGGACACCGGTTCGAGCCGCTCGCGGCTGGCGATGCTGCCGGGCCGGCGGCGGTCATGTCAGCGGGGTGGCCGATCGATTCCGACGCGCCGGGACCGCGCGCGGTCAGGGACCGCGCTCCTGTGTACCTAGGCGACCTGGGGGGATCGGACGCGGGGATCGGGTCCGCGGCCGCGCTTCCGCTGCTCACTGAGGTAGGCGCCCTTGGCTATCTCGGCGTCTGGTGGGCCGCGCCGCGTGAGGCGACCGCCGCGGACCGCGAGTACCTGCGAAGCATGGCCGAGACAACGAGCCGTGCCCTGGAACGGGCCCGACTCCGGGAGGCCGAGCGGCGCGAGCACGCGCGGGTCGAGGCGCTTGCCGAGCTCACCAGGCTGCTCGCGGCGGCGCTGACACCGGAGGCGGTTGGCGAGGTGGTGGCCGATCGCGTCCGCGGGGCCGTCGGCGGCGCGGCCGCGCTGTGCATCGGTGTCATCAGCCAGGACGGCCGGCGGCTGGTATGGACCACCACGGCCGGCGACGGCGGGCAGATCCGCGAGCGGTTCTCGGACCTGCCGATGGACGCCCCCTCGCCCGCGACTGAGGCTGCCCGGAAGGGCCGGCCGGTGATCATCCGGACGCCGGCAGAATATGAACAGCGCTATCCGGGCCCGGATACCCCGGCGGTCGTCGCGCAGGGATCGAGCTGGCTGACATGGCCGCTGTGGGCGGGCACGGCACCCGTCGGCGTGATCGGCCTGATGTGGAAGCATCCCCAGGAGTTCGGGCCGGGGCAGCTCGCCTTCGTCGCCGCCGTCGCCGAGCTGGTCGCGCAGGCTCACGTCCGCGCCCGCGTCTACGCCGATGAGCACGCGCTCGCTGCAGTCCTGCAGCGAGCGGTCATCCCCACGACGGCCGCGGTGATTCCCGGCCTGGAGGTGGGAGCGAGCTACCGGCCGGCCGGAGCGACCCAGCAGGTCGGCGGGGACTGGTACGACGCGTTGGCCCTACCGGGCAAGCGCGCCTACCTGGCCGTCGGCGACGTGATCGGACACGGCCTGACTGCCGCCGAGGACATGACGCAGCTGCGGAACGCCGGGCGTACCCTGGCCATCGTTGGCCACCAGCCCGCCGGCATCCTTGAAGAACTGGCGCGCGTCACCGACTGGGCGACCAGCGGCAAGTTCGCCACTGTAGCGGCTGCGATCATCGAGCCGGACGTGTCCCAGATCACCTACGCCAGTGCGGGCCACCCGCCGATCCTGATCCGCCGCGCCAAGACCGGGACGGTGGAGATCCCCCCGCCCGCCGGGGGACCAGCCCTGTGCCTTCCGGGCGACCAAGACCGTCCGCAGTACATTCAGGGCCAGACGGGATTCGACGTCGGCGACATCATGCTCATGTACACCGACGGGCTGATTGAGCGGCGCGGCGAGGATCTCACGGAAGGCATAGCCCGTGTCGCCGAGCGATTGCAGGCATGGCATCCCGGCGTGCGGCTCGGCGGCCTTTGCGACGAATTGATCGCGTCCCTCGGCACCGAGCCCCAGCTCGACGACATGTGCGTGCTGGCCGTCTCCCGGCTAGGGCCGGACCGGCCGCAGGGAGCCGCGGTCTGAGCCGCACTGGCACCTCCGCCGGCGGGTTCGGCGAGAGGTCCGGGGAAACGGGCTGGGAGCAATCCCGGCACCGCGCCCCGGGCCTACTCTGCGAAGCCACCGTGTCGCGTATCAAGCGGAGTCGGACACTACGGCCGACCGACGGCCGACCGTGTGATCCGCCGACTGATGTGCGACGCATGTCCTCCGTGTTGCGCACCGCATCAAGCTATCCCTGGACCCGACACCCACTCGCCATGGATCGGAGCCTATCGAGGAAGACGGCGTAGGCCAGGACCCTACACAACCCGGTCCGGGAAGGCGCGGGTGACGGCGGCGGTGCGGCTGGAGACATGAAGCCTTTCGTAGATGTTTTCCAGGTGGGTGCGCGCGGTTCCCTCTGATATGCCCAGGTGCCGGGCGATCTGGGTGTTAGTGTGCCCGGCGGCCACCAGGCGCAGTAGCTCGCGTTGCCGGGGCGTGAGGCGGGGAACGGGGTGGCGGCGCCGCTCGGCATCCAGGTAGGCCTGGTGCAGGTGCGGGCGCAGCAGCGTGAGCACCGCCCGGTCCCGCTCGGAGAAGTCCGGCCCGGACCTGCGGTCCAAGGTTAGCCGCACGTGCCGCCCGGGCCCGGCGGTTCGCGGCGGCGCTTCGGGCAGGCACAGCATGAGACAGTGCTCGATCCCCATCAGCCGGTCGAAATCGGTGTACATGGCGGTGGAATGCCATTGCCGGGCCGAGTAGAAGTCCGTGATCTTGATGACGCCGCGCAGGTCGCCGGTGCGGAGAGGGTAGCTGTCGAACTGGCTATCCCGGTAATGCTGCCAGTACGCCCGGTCCGAGTCCTCCGACCCGAGGTCGGACGGGACTTCCTGCGCAAACCAGTGCGCTTGCCGACCGCTGTCGAAGCCGTTGAAAACCACTGCATCGCAGCGGATCTGGCTCATCAGGTCGGCCAGCAGCGATTCCGGCAGCCCTCCGTCGGCGGGCAGGTCTGCGCGATCCTTGCTGACGATGCCCGCCAGAGCGCGCAGGTCCCGTCCGCTGGCCACCACCGGAGCTACCACGAAGCACCCCTTGTCCACATTACTCCGGCTGCGCCGGTCT
Source organism: Streptosporangiaceae bacterium (assembly GCA_036497045.1). GTDB lineage: Bacteria > Actinomycetota > Actinomycetes > Streptosporangiales > Streptosporangiaceae > DASXKD01. The sequence continues at coordinate 5,046 of DASXKD010000296.1, forward strand.
GGGTATCCGCAGAACGCCGGATGGCGGACGGGCCGCTGGCCTGCCCACACTCACAGGTGATAGCTCGCGCTATGAGCTGAAGGAGACCGTCATGAACCCTTACGAGACGGCCATGGTCACACACCCGTGTGGCCAGCACCAGCCGCCAGTCACGAATCAGAGACGTTGCCAGGAGTAGATCATGACCATCCGCAAGGCCCTCATCGAGGCTTGTCAAGACGACGCCCGGCGGGCCGGCGAGCGGAACCGCCTGCTCCTGGAGGCACGCCGGGCGCGCCGCCAGCGCCCTGCTCCCGTCGCTCTGGTAAGGCGCCTGGGCCACCTGCTGGTCCGCCGGGCGACCGCATCGCCTCGGCGCTCCCCGGCCTCGCCCGAGCAAACCGGACAAGGCCAGGTCTCCGCCCCCATTTCATCGGCGAGTTCGCCATGAACCACAGCAAAGCCCGCCCGATGCGAGCCGCGCAGGTCACAGATCACCGCCTCAATCTCAGCGCTGATCCGCCACGGATGCGACCTCGGCGCGTGCGACCGGTCAGCCAGGCCGTCAATTCCGCTATCCCGGTAACGGGCCACCCACCGGTGCACAGTCTGCCGGGCCACTCCGAACCGCTCGGCATCAGGCCCGCTCTAAGGAGCATCAGGAGAAGGCGATGTTCGCGCACCTTACCCGCCAGGGACCTCGCGCGCCGGCCGGCCCGGCGCTGGGACCTGGGTCATTCCGGCGGATCGTGGACGTCCCGTTCGAGACGTGCG
>DASXKD010000297.1:0-6824 GCA_036497045.1 Streptosporangiaceae bacterium
GTCCTGTACCGGCTTGGTGAACACCTGCAGCAGGTAGCCGTCCTCGTCCCGGTCGGCGAGTATCTTCTCGGCGGCCAGTTCGGCGAGCGGCACCCGCGTTTCGCCCACCCAGCCGCCGAGTTGCTCGTAGTAGGTGTCCGGGGTGTCGAGGAACTCGACCCCGGCGGCCTTCATGGCGCGCACCGTGGCCACGATGTCGTCGGTGGCCAGCGCGATGTGCTGCACCCCTGGGCCACCGTAGAACTCCAGGTACTCGTCGATCTGCGACTTCTTCTTGCCCGGTGCGGGCTCGTTGATCGGGAACTTGACCTTGCGCGAGCCGTCCGCCACCACCTTGCTCATCAGCGCCGAGTACTCGGTGGCGATGTCGTCGCCGACGAACTCCTTCATGTTCGTGAAGCCCATGACGCGCTGGTAGTAGCCGACCCACTCGTCCATATGGCCGAGTTCCACGTTGCCCACGCAGTGGTCGATCTCGGTGAAGAAGGGCTTGCCGGCCGGTGTCACCAGCGGGCTCGCCGGCACGTAGCCGGGCAGGTACGGGCCGGAATAGTTGGACCGCTCGACCAGCGTGTGCGTGGTGTCCCCGTAGGCGGCGACCGTGGCCAGCACCACCTTGCCGTGCTCGTCCTCGGCCGTGTGCGGGGCGGCGATGGGCCGGGCCCCCCGGGCGACCGCGTAGCCGAAGGCCTCCTCGGCGGACAGGACGCCGATCGACAGGTCGGTCACGCCGTCGCCGTGCGCGGCGACGTGCGCGCCGAGCGCGGTGCCCGCCCGGACCGGGCCGCGCAGCACGAACCGTGCCTGGCCCGACGTCAGTACATAGGCGGCCTCGTCCTTGCAGCCGCTCTCCGGGCCGCGGTAGGCGACGCAGCGCATGCCGAAGGCGGTGGAGTAGTAGTGGGCGGCCTGGCGGGCGTTGCCCACCGCGAGGATGACGGCATCCATGCCGGTGACGTGGAAGCCGTCCTCGGTGCCGAGGTGATCGTGCCCGCCGTTGCTCGCCATGGTCGGCTCCCTTCGCAGCCCGTCCGGCCATGCCCCGTTGCGGCCGTCCGTTGATGGCAGCATGCGGAGATCCACGCATGATGCGCAAGGGTTCAGCGCAGAGCTGGTCATTTTGTATATTCATACCAGGGAACCCTGCGGAAAACTGCACAGCCTGCTGGCATTGAGAGGGCGGTCGTGATCGACGAGCTTGACGCGCGCTTGATCGAGCTGCTCGCGGCGGAGCCGCGGGTGGGCGTGCTCGAGGCGTCCCGGCGGCTCGGCGTGGCCCGCGGCACCGTGCAGGCGCGGCTCGACCGGCTGCAGGCCGGGGGCGTGGTGACCGGCTACGGGCCGGACATCGACCCGGCCGCGCTCGACCACGCGGTGACCGCGTTCGTGACGCTGGAGATCCGGCAGGCCGGCGGGCACGACCCGGTCGCGGAGCGGCTGGCGACCATCCCCGAGGTGCTCGAGGTGCACACCATCACCGGTGCCGGGGACATGCTGTGCCGGGTCGTCGCGCGCACCAACGCGGACCTGCAGCGGGTCATCGACGCGATCGTCGGCGCGGCTGGCGTGGTGCGGGCAGCCACGGTGATCGCGCTCGCCACGCCGGTGCCCTACCGGGTGCTGCCCCTGGTGCGGACCGTCGCTCTCCCGGCGCCGCGCGGTTAGCCGGCCCGGCAAGCCCCGGGATGGGTGCGGCGGGAGGGTGCGGGCCAGGCGGGCGCGGCTGGGCTACCCGGCCGCGCCGGGCTCCGCGGCGTCGCTCAGCCCGTAGGCGATGTCGAGCACGATGGAGCGCAGCTTCTCCGGATCGTCGGCGCGGTCGGCGTAGAACATGCAGCCGAAGCTCACGCTGGCCAGTGCCACCGCGGCACGGACCTGGCTCTCCAGCGGCGGGTTCTCCTCGGTGAGCAGGCCGACCATGGCATCCATCCGCTCGCGGAACACCTCGCTGCGGTTCTTGGCATGCGCCAGGCTGTTGACCGAGGCCTGGTTGTGCTGCAGCATCCGGAAGACGCTGCTGCCCTCGGCCACGATGCGGTAGTAGCGGTCGAGCACCTCGGCGCGGGATTCGGGGGTGCGGGGCTGCGTCCGGCCCCAGGCGATCAGGTCGTCCATCTGGCCGAAGTAGTCCTCGACCAGGCTGGCCACGATGTCTTCCTTGGACTTGAAGTGGTAGTACAGCGCGGCCTTGGTGACGTCGAGCCGTTCGGCGATCTCGCGCAGCGAGGTCTTGTCGTAGCCCTGCTCGGCGAACAGTTCTAGGGCGACGGTCTGGATCCGTTGCCTGGTGTCGTGGCGGGCGGGCGCTTGGCTGGTCTCGATCATCGGATGCCGTGCCTCCCGCCTTCCCGCTGGCCGTTCTCTGAGCAGGTCTGGTTTCCGCGTTGAGCGGATCGAAACTTACTTGACGACCGGTTAGTTCACGATCTATGGTATGAGCATACGTCTAAACTAACCGGTCGGCAAGTTAGCAGCGCGGAATCTGAGCGCGGCGGCCGGTGTTGCGGTCCGCGGAGACCAGCGATGGGCCGGGGAGAACAGCGACGGGCCGGGGACGGCCAGAGGAGGGAGCGGGGCATGGCAGAGGCGAAGGCCGCTGCAGCACCTAACGGGGGAGCCGAGACTGCTGGTGTCCGCCGGGAGGTGCTCATTATTCTCCCCGGGCTGCTGCTCGCGATCATGCTGGCCATGCTGGACCAGCTGGTCGTCTCCACCGCGCTGCCCAGGATCGTCGGTGACCTCGGCGGGGTGACGCACCTGTCCTGGGTGGTGACCTCCTACGTGCTGGCCTCGACGGTGACCACGCCGCTGTACGGCAAGCTCGGCGACATGTACGGCCGCAAGCGCTGGCTCATGATCGCGATCGTCATCTTCCTGATCGGCTCGGCGCTGTCCGGCCTCGCGCACTCGATGGACCAGCTCATCGCCTTCCGCGCGCTGCAGGGCCTTGGCGCGGGCGGCTTGCTTACCGGCGCGATCGCGACCATCGGCGATCTGGTGTCGCCGCGCGAGCGCGGTCAGTACATGGGTTACATCATGGGCGTGATGACCCTGGCCATGATCGCTGGGCCGCTGGTCGGCGGCTACATCACCGACAACTTCAGCTGGCGGTGGATCTTCTACATCAACATGCCCATCGGCGGCGCCGCCCTGGTCTACCTGGCGTTGACCATGCACCTGCCCCGGCGCCGTGCCCAGCACAAGATCGATTACGCCGGGGCGGTGACCCTCGCCATCGCCGCCACCTCGATCATCCTGATGACCACCTGGGGCGGCAGCCAGTACGCCTGGGGGTCGGTGCAGGTCATCGGGCTCGCTTCGCTCGCGATCCTCGCCACCGCGGCGTTCCTGGCCATCGAGGCACGCGCGGCGGAGCCGATCATGCCGCTGAACGTGTTCCGCAACCGCAACTTCTCCCTCGCCATCGCGATGAGCTTCCTGCTCGGCCTGGTGCTGTTCGGCGCGCTGACCTTCCTGCCGCTGTACCAGCAGACCGTGCAGCACCTGTCGGCCACGCAAAGCGGCCTCATGCTGATCCCGATGATGCTCGGCTCCACGGTGACGGCCCTGATCGCGGGCCAGGTCACGACCAAGACCGGCCGGTACAAGGCACTGCCGATCGTCGGCGCGGGGGTGATGACGGTCGGGCTGTACATGCTCACCGGGATCGGCCTGCACACCAGCCTGGTCAGCATCGGGATCTACTTCGCCGTGATCGGGCTCGGCATGGGCTTCCTGATGCAGATCACCACGCTCGTGGCGCAGAACAGCGTGGCCCCGCAGGAGATGGGCGTGGCCAGCAGTTCCCGTACGTTCTTCCAGCAGATCGGCGGGTCCCTCGGGGTGGCGGCGTTTGGCGCGGTCTTCGCCCGGCGGCTGGTCGAATCGCTGACGGCGCATCTGCCCGGCGCGCACGTGAACGTGAAGGGTGCCCAGATCGACCCGGCCACGGTGAACCACCTGCCGGCGCTGGTGCGCGCCGACTTCTTCGTGGCGATCACGCACGCGGTCACCGGGGTGTTCTGGCTGGTCGTGCCCGCGGCCGCGATCGTGTTCGTGCTCGCCTGGCTGATCAAGGAAGTCCCGCTGCGCGGCCGGGCGCCCGTGGCGGAGGAGCCTACGGCGAAGGAACTGGTGAGCTGAGCCCACCGCATCCATAGGCGCCGGCCCCTGCAACTGTTGCGGGGGCCGCCGCATCTGTCTGGGCGTAGTAGGCACGCCGGCCCAGCGCGGTGACGCCGATCGCCACGGCTACCAATACCGCCGGGAAGCCGATCACTGTGGGCGCGGGGCCCACCGCGCTGGTGATCGCCCGCTAACCTCGATTCCCGGGAAGCTGGCTGGCCCGGTGTCCTGGCGTCGTCTGCCTCGCTGACCAGGACCGATGCCCCTGCCTCAACGAGACTGCCTGAATGGACGTCAGCGGAACTTGATCCGGAATCCGGACACCGACGGCGGAGCGGCGCTCGTGACCGGGGGATTCCCGGAGGCACTCCAGCAGTCAGAGTGCCGCGGCGATTGAGATCCTGCTCCTGGCCCGCCGGACACCTACTGGCGTTTACCCAGGTCACGCACGCCAGCGTTTGTCCGCTGGGAGTCCCGGCCTCAACTGGATTACCTCACCGGGAATCGAGCTTAAGCGCGGGCCTGGGCTCCTGTCAGGCCCCGGCGTAGGGGACTGCCTCGAGGATCTCGACCGTGGCGGCGCGACCGTTCGGCAAATTGTAGGTGGCTGTCTCGCCGACCTTCTTTCCCGAGATCGCGCTGCCCAGCGGGGAGCGGGGGGAGTACACGTCGATGGGCGCGCCGCTTTCCTCGCGGGAGGCGAGCAGGAAGGTGACCTCATCCTCGTCGCCGGCGAACCGGATGGTCACGGTCATGCCGGGCCCCACGACGCCCTCGGTCCGTGGCGGGTCGCCGACCCTGGCGTTCTCCAGGATGTGCTGGATCTGCCGGATCCGGGCCTCCTGCTTGCCCTGCTCCTCCTTGGCGGCATGGTAGCCGCCGTTCTCCCGCAGGTCGCCCTCGTCTCTAGCCGCCTCGATCTTCTTCGCGATCTCTACACGCCCGGTGCTGGCCAGATAGTCCAGCTCCGCCTTCAGTCGGTCATGGGCTTCCTGGGTGAGCCAGGTGACGTCCTCGCGTGTCTCGGTCACGGATACTCCTTGCCTGCACTGCGAACGGGTGAGGTCCGCCGGAGCCAACTCGGCCCCATGGGGGTATTGGGGGGCCTATGCGGCCCTCGGGGTGACTCTCCGAGGTTACAAGGGTGCGGGGTATTACCGCGCCAGTCAATAACCTGCCGGGAGCGAGCACGGGAATAAGTTCGCCTATCCGGGGTGCTGTCGTGCAGGATAAAGACCCGGCGCCGTGCCTGCTAGTGCCGCTGAGCCTGGCTAGCGGCGCCCTGTCCGCGCCCGTTATTCCCACCACCGGGGGAATTTGCTGTGCCTGCTTCTGACGCCGCTCGCCGGGCGATGCCCGGCACGCCTGCTGCCACGTCCGGCCCGCCGGGAGACGGCCCGCCGGACCCGGGGCTGCGCCTGTTGGCCGTGCATGCGCACCCGGACGACGAGTCCAGCAAAGGCGCAGCAACAATGGTGCGTTACGCACGTTCCGGGGCAGATGTGATGGTCGCCACACTGACCGGTGGTGAGCGCGGCGACATCCTCAACAAGGCAATGGACCGGCCCGAGGTGCGGGCCAACCTGCCCAAGATCCGGCGCGAGGAGATGGCGCGGGCGAGGGAAATCCTGGGAGTACGGCAAAGATTTCTGGGATTTGTCGATTCCGGGCTGCCGGAGGGCGATCCGCTGCCGCCCTTGCCGGACGGGTGCTTCGCCCTGCAGAAGCTGGAAGATGCCGCCGAGCCACTGGTCGCTCTGGTCCGGGAGTTCCGCCCGCACGTGATCCTGACCTACGACGAGAACGGCGGCTACCCGCACCCTGACCACGTGAAGACGCACGAGATCACGATCGAGGCGTTCGACGCGGCCGGCGACCCGGACCGCTACCCCGGCTCCGGGGCGCCCTGGCAGCCGCTCAAGCTCTACTACTTCGCCACGTTCCACAAGGCCAGGATCATCGCGCTGCATGAGGAGATGCTGCGCCGCGGGCTGGAGTCGCCCTATGCCGACTGGCTCGCCAAGTGGGAGGACCCGCCGAAGGGCCGGGTTCCGCTGGAGATCACGACCCGGGTGCCGTGCGCCGAGTACTTCGAAATCCGGGATCTTGCGCTGCTGGCCCACGCGACCCAGATCGACCCGGAGAGTTCCTGGTTCGCCGTGCCGCTGGATGTCGCGGCCACCGCCTGGCCCACCGAGGACTACCACCGGGCCAGGTCGCTGGTGGATACTGAGCTTCCAGAAGATGACCTTTTCGCTGGCATCCGGGAGTTGGTGAGCCGGTGAGAATCCTGGCCTCCCCCGCGGCCAGCCAGGTGGTACCCGGTGTCCTCGGGTTCCTCGTGGTGGCCGCGATGGGCCTGGCGCTGTACTTCCTGCTGCGCTCGATGAACAAGCACCTACGCAAGGTGATGCGCGAGCCGCGCTGGCGCGAGGAAGCAGGAGGCCAGGAGCCGGGGGACGGCGGGGATGACGGGGACGGGCCGCAGGACCAATCGGAGCCCGACTACAGCCGCAACGGCTCGGGTCAGGCCTGACCCCGCTGCGGTTCAGCGGCCAAGGGTCAGCCCTCGGCCATCGGCAGGCCGAAGGCCAGCAGGCGATGCCCGGGGGCGTATTCGTAGTCGCGGTGCGGCAGCCGCTGGAACCCGGCCTTTGCGTACAGGTGCTGAGCCGCTCGCATGTCCGGCTGGGTGAGCA
>DASXKD010000298.1:0-16153 GCA_036497045.1 Streptosporangiaceae bacterium
CGCCGCTGCGTCCGTGAGACCGGTCGGTCAGGTGACGGGGAGGGCCCGCACCTCGGCGGCCATGCGGCGGCGGTTGCTGTCGGAGTCACCGGCGGCGTTGTCGGCGATGACCGACTGGATCGCGCTGCGGTAGGACTTCGAAAGCTGTGGCCAGCAGAGCTTGGCAAGCTCGAGCCCCTGGTACTGCTCGCTCTGCGAGTGCGGGTCGGCGATCACCGCCAGGATGGTCGCGCCGTCGGCCAGTGACGGGTCGCCCTTCATCAGCCCGAGGGCCAGGGCGCGCGCGGCCGGGGAGGCGTTCGTGAAGATCGTCCTGACCTCGGCCGGGTCGAACTTCTCCTGGCGGGCCAGGGTGGCGGACCGCTGGATCAGCAGATCCTGCAGGTGCGACCGGGCACCCTCGTACCGAAGGTCCTCCAGTTCGGTGTGGACCACCGCGTAGGCCTCGGCGAACCTGCCCAGGTCGGCGTGTTCCAGGATGCGGGCCGTATTCGGCGCGCCCGCATCGGCCAGCTCGCGGGTGAGCTGGAGCCCGAACCCGCCCGAGTTGATCGACAGCCGTTCCACCCGGGCGATCACGAACGGGCTGATGAGCAGCACCGCGCCGATGACCAGGAGGGTGACGATCCCCGCACCCGAGCTGGTGTAGATGACCCGCGCGGCGGCCACGCCCAGCAGGGCCAGCCCGACCACGCCAAGCAGCAACGTCGCCCTGCGCCGTATCATGCGCCACCTCCGACAGTCCTGCGCGCCACCGCTACCCGGAAACCTACGGGCAAAAGGGCCTCGGCGCCCAGCCTGTCAGGAAGTCACCGAATCCGTAGCGAACCGATCGCCCGGCCGATGAGATGACCCCATTCGTCGCGCACCCGCGGCTTGTCCAGCGGCGGTGCCTCCGCCACGGCGAGGCCGGCGCCACCGAGCATCCAGAAGGAGAACTGGACCAGGGTGTCGAAGCCATTGCCATCTAGGTACCCGCCGTCGACCAGGTCGCGGATGAAGCGCTCGACCAGCCCGTACGCATAGTTCCGCTCGCATTCGCGCCAGCGGCGCCAGCCCAGCGCCGCGGGGCCCTCCAGCCAGACCAGGCGGCCGTACACCGGGTCGCAGCACTGCTGAAGGTAGGCGTTCAGTGCGAGGATGGCCGCGTCCCACGGGTCCGCCACGGCCGCGGCAGCGGCGATCACCTCGGTCGCGCGCGCTTCCTGCAGTTGCAGCACGGCCTCGAACAGGGCCTGCTTGCTGGCGAAGTGGTGGTAGACGGCGCCGCGGGTCACGTGGCTCGCGGATGCCACGTCTTCCAGCGAGGTCCCGGCGTACCCGCGCGCAGCGAACAGTGCGGTCGCCTCGTCGAGCAGCGCCGCCCTGGTGGCCTCCGAGTACATCTCGCGGCGGCTCTTGACCTCGGTCATGCGCTGAGTATAGTGACATACACGGAGTATGTGAGAGTCACAGAGTATGTTGAATGGTACTACTTCTCCGGCTCAAGCTCCTGCTTGAGTCCGGCTGTGAGGGCCGCTGGGGCAGGCCCGCTAGATCAGCGATACCCGGGCGGCGCTTGTCACGCAGGTAAGGCGCTTGTCACGCAGGTAAGGAGCCCCACCGTGACCGAAACCGTGCCCCCGCCGCTCTTCGACCCGTTCGCGCCCGGCTTCACCGACGACCCCTATCCCCAGTACGCGGTGATGCGCGAGCAGGCGCCCGTGTATGAGCACCCGTTCGGATTCTGGCTGCTCACCGGCTATGACGAGGTGTCGTGGCTGCTCCGGGCCGGCCTGTCCGTCGAGGACGACAACGTGGCCGCCGACAGCCTGATGCGCCAGATGCGCGACCAGATGTTCGGCGGCGACGAGTCGCCGCGGGCCAGCGCGATATCCATGCTCGACCGGGATCCGCCGGATCACACCAGGTTGCGCCGGCTGGTATCCAAGGCATTCACCCCGCGGGCCATCCAGGCGCTGCGGCCCCGGATCACCGAGCTGGTGGATGGCATGCTCGACGCCATGGCCGAGCAGCGCCAGGTGGACCTGATCGACGCGCTCGCGTTCCCGTTGCCGTTCCGTGTGATCGCCGAGATGCTCGGCACCCCGCCCGGCGACCATGAGCGGATCCGGCAGTTCACCGGCACCGTGGTGCGCTCGCTGGAACCGGTCGCGGACCCGGAGGTGGCCGCGGCGATCATGGCCGCCGACGACGAGCTGAGGCAGATCGCGGTGGAGATGATCGCGTGGAAGCGGGCCAACCCGGCCGACGACCTGCTCACCGCGCTCATCCACGCCGAGGACGACGGCGACGTGCTCGATGACGACGAACTGGTCGCGCAGACGCTGCTGCTCTACATCGCCGGGCACGAGACCACGGTCAACCTGATCGGGGGCGGCACCCTGGCCCTGCTGCGCCACCCGGATCAGCTCGCGCTGCTGCGCAGCGACCCCGCCCTGGTCGGCAACGCCGTCGAGGAACTGCTCCGCTATGACAGCCCGGTACAGGCGAGCAGGCGCATCACCCTGGAACCGGTCCCGGTGGGCGGCGTCACGATCCCCGCCGGCGCGTTCGTCATGGCGAGCCTCGGCTCGGCCAACAGGGACGAGCGGTTCTGGGGCCCTGATGCCGCCGAGCTGAACCTGCGCAGGGAGAACGCTCGGCAGCACGTGTCGTTCGGTGCCGGGCCGCATCACTGCCTGGGCGCGTCGCTCGCCCGGCTGGAAGCCTGCATCGCCTTCGAGCGCCTCACCGCCCGGTTCCCTGGCCTGGCGCTGGATGGCGACGTGGTGTGGAATGGCCGGATCAACCTCCGCGGGCCGGCGCACCTTCCGGTGTCAGCGGGCTGACACCGTCCCCAGGGTGGCATGAGCATGGCTGATTCCCCGCTGGCCGGCCGGGCCGACGTGGCCGAAACCATCACCGTCAGCGTGCCGCCCGCCGATGCCTACCAGGCCGTCTCCGACGTGCGGCGGATGGCGCGGTGGAGCCCCGAGTGCTTCGCCGTGCTTGTGTGGTCGCGCAAGGAGGGCCTGCCCGCCCGGTTCGTGGGCCTGAACCGGCGCGGGCCGTGGGTGTGGTTCACCACCTGCCAGGTGGTGACCGCGCGGCCGGGGGAAGAGTTCGCGTTCGACGTCACCACGTTCGGGATGCCGGTGTCGCGGTGGAGCTACCGGCTGACGGCGGCCGATGGCGGCACCGAGGTCACCGAGAGCTGGCGGGACCAGCGCGGCCGCGGCGCGCATGTGCTCGGCCGGGTGTTCACCGGCAAGGTCGCCAACAACCGGGCCGAGGCGAACCGCGAGGGCATGCGAACGACCCTGGCGCGGCTGAAGCGCGAGCTGGACGCCGCCGGCGGCGCAGCCAGGTAGTTTGGCCGAGCGCGCGGCCGGTCACCGCCAAACGCCACTATCGTGAAGGCCCGGCCGGCGCTGGCGGCTCGTGCGCGAAAGGCTGATCTATGAGTGATCCCATCGTGCCGTTCAGCGACCGAGGCGCGCAGTGGGAGAGTCCGCGCCGGGAGAGTCCGCGCCCGGGGAGGCCGCGCCGGGGGAGACGGCGCATCGTCATCATCGTCGTGGTGTCCGTCCTTGTGCTCGCGCTGGCCGTGGGCGGGGCAGGCTACCTGCTGCTGCGCACCGTGGGCAGCCCGCAGCAGACCGCTGCCAGCTATCTGGCCGCCTGGCAGAAGAGCGACTACCCGGCCATGGACCAGATCAGCGTCGGCAAGCCGGCCGGCGGCCTGGCCGCTCCGCTGCGGCTGGCAGCCACGCAACTCGGCGTGCGCCACCTGCGCCTGGTGCTGGGCCGGGTGACGCAGAGCGGCGGGTCCGCGTCGGCGGGGTTCACGGCGACCGCCGGCCTGGCCAGCGGGCATGTCTGGACCTACCGGGGCCAGCTCGCCCTGGTCAAGCGGAACCGGCACTGGTGGGTGAGCTGGAGCCCGGCGGCCATCTACCCGGCGCTGCGGCCCGGCGAGCGGTTCGTGCTCAGCGCGGTGTGGCCGGCCCGCGGGCAGGTGCTCGCCTCCGACGGCACGGTGCTCAGCTCGCCCACGGCGATCGCCGAGTCCGGTTCCATCTCGCTGCTCACCGGCAACGTGGTCGCGGCCACGGCGGCGCAGGCCAATGTGCTGGGCGCGCCGTACCTGAAGGGGGATCTGATCGGCCAGGGCGGGATCGAGCAGGCCTACCAGTCCCTGCTGGCGGGCCGGCCCGCGCTGATCATCCGGATCGAGGGCCCGGGAAAGAAGGTGGACGCGACCGCCATGCGGTTCCCCGCCACCCCCGGCCACAACGTCCAGACCAGCCTCAACATGCGCTACCAGCTCGCCGCCGCGCACGCCGTCTCGTCCGCGGCGACCGCCAAGCCGGTCGACATGGTGGTGCTCCAGCCGTCCACCGGCCGGGTCCTCGCCGTCATCGAGCGCCCCGGCGGGTTCGACCGCGCGCTGCAGGGCATCTTCCCGCCCGGCTCGACCTTCAAGGTCGTCACCGCGTCGGCCCTGACCAAGAAGGGGCTGCGGCCCTCCACCACCGTGCAGTGCCCGCCCACGGTGGACATCGGCGGCCGGACGTTCCACAACTTCGACAACGAGCACCTCGGCACCACGAGCCTGCTGAACGCCTTCGCGGTGTCGTGCAACACGACCTTCGCCATGCTCGCCTCGCAGCACCTGACCGGCCCGGCGCTGCGCTCGATGGCCGAGGAGTTCGGGTTCAACAAAAAACCGGCCCTCGGCATCCCCGCTGTGCTCGGCAAGTTCAGCACCCCGCACCAGCCGGTGGACCTGGCAGCCGACGCCTTCGGGCAGGGGACCGACCTGGTCAACCCGCTCAGCCAGGCGGCCGAGGCGGCGGCGGTCCAGAACGGCACCTGGCGGCCGCCGCAACTGGTGATCAGCCCGGCCCCGCAGCAGTCCGCCCAGCCGCACAAGCTCAGCTCCGCCCTGCTGAACACGCTGCGGCCGATGATGCGGGCGGTGGTCACCAGCGGCACCGCGGCCGGGGTGGGCCTCCCGCCCGGCGTCTACGGGAAGACCGGCACGGCCGAGTACGGCTCTGGCAGCAACCCGCCGTCCCACGCCTGGTTCATCGGGTACCGCGGGAACCTGGCCTTCGCGGTGCTCGTCGAGGGTGGCGGCGTTGGCGCCGATGCCTCGGCACCGATCGCCAACGCGTTCCTCCGCAAGCTCTGATACCGGCTGGCCGCGCGTGCCTGCCATGAGTTCGAGCAGGGCGCCGCGTGCTATGTCGCGGCTTCTGAGCTCCTCGGCCCGAACGGCTCATCGGGCGATACTCAGAGGGTTAACAGGCTGTTCAGCTGCGGCGACGCGCGCGTCAACAAGGGCAGCGACCTCATAGCCACCGCGGTGCTGGACGGCCGCCTCATCGGATCGCCGGGCTAGTTCACCGGGTCGCCGGGGAGGTTCATCGGGCCGCCGGGGAGGTTCACCGGGCCGCCGGGGTGACCCGGTCCCGGGGTGCTGATTCCGGGCCGGCCGGGGCGAGCGGCAGCAGGACCTCGAACTTCGAGCCATGGCCGAACGTGCTCTGCACCCGGACCGAGCCGCCGTGGGCCTCCGCGATCGCCTGCACGATCGCCAGCCCCAGCCCGAGCCCGCCGCTCGGCCGGCTGCGGTGCGGCTCGGCCCTGGCGAACCGCTGGAAGATCCGCTGCAGGTCCGCGTCCTGGATGCCGCACCCGGAGTCGGTCACCGCCAGCACCACCGAGTCCCCTTCGACCTGCGCGCCGACCTCGATGCGGTCGCCGGGTGAGGTGTGCGCCAGGGCGTTCTCCAGCAGGGCGTCGAGCGCGACCGCGAGCCGGTCACGGTCGCCGAGGACGGTGGTCTCGGCCACCGGGCCCAGCCGCCAGTGCCGTGGTGTGTGCCCCCACCGGTCCAGCGCGTCCACCACCACGGACTCGACCGGGACCGGCGTCAGGTGCAGGAAGTCGGGGCCTTCGGCCGAGGCGAGCAGCAGCATCCGGCTGGACAGCCGGCGCAGCCGCATCAGTTCGTCGGTCACCACCCTGGCGTCCTCGGCCACGACCGGGTTGGTGACCGCGCGCTCGATCAGCTCGGCATGGCCCAGCGCCACCGTGATGGGGGTGCCGAGTTCGTGGGAGGCGTCCTGAAGGAACCGGCGCTGCTGCTTGAGCAGGCGCAGATTCTCCTCGGAGACCCGCTGCACCTCCTCCATGGCAACCAGCCGTTCCTCCGTGGCCGCCAGCCGCCTGCGGCCATGCCAGACCATGACCAGGAACATCAGCGCGATCAGCGGGACCTCGGCCAGGTAGTCGGCGTCCTGCTGGCCCTTGAGCACCTGGACGCTGATGACGCCGCCGGTAGCGATGGTGACCGCGGCCAGGGTCAGGATCGTTGGCTGGATGCGCCACAGCCGGAAGCCGTAGATGACCGTCAGGCTCACCCAGATCGCGAGGAACGGGACGGTCTGCCACGTGGGCAGCAGCCGCATCGCCGCCAGGTTGATCGCCACGAAAGCCACCCAGGCGATGTCCACCCACGACGAGCGGGCCCAGGTAAAGGCCTGCCCGGACCATGCGGAGGCATGCTGCCGCAGCCGGCCGGCCCGGCGGGTGACGGCCGCCGCCGCCGGGTGCGGCGCGCGCCGGACAAAACGCTGGACCGACACGTCCCCTCCAACCTTGCTGCTGCGTGGGCTCTGGGGCAATCATGCTCCATCCGCAAACGGTTGGCGGGCATTCCGAAAAGGCCGGCAAAAGGAATTTGATGCGATACGCAGGCCCCCGATGACCCCGGCCGTCGGCTGCCGCCGCCCTGGCTAGACACTGGCTCGGCGGCGCAGGTGATGCAAAGGCCAGCTATTTAAGGCCCTCGCCCCCGGGCAGCCTGGCTGCGGCGACCGCGCCAGAGCGCACCGTCGCTGGTCAGCGACGGGGTCGCGGCGCTGCGGATGCCGCCTGGAGAACCGGCGTCCGAAGCTAGGGGAATAGTGCCTCGTCAGATCTCGGTTACATCACTGGTTCCAGGGAATCAACAGTGAACCAGCGCTGTCTTCGCGCTTTGAACCTGCTGCATCTACAGAAAAAAGCCTTGCATCGTATGGCATCCTGCGTTAACATGGACACAACGGAGGCGACTTAGGTCGCAACGTGGCGGGGGCGGTTCACTGTCGTGAACCGCCTTGTCGCACAACTGGTCACCTTCGGTAAGGAGAAACGCGCGACTCGCAGGAGTAACACTGGAATGCAGAGCTGAAAAGCTGGAAGGAGTGCAGCACTCTAATGGCTGCCAGCACAGGTAAAAGCGTCAGAGGCGAGGATGTTGCCCGTCCGCCGCGCACTGAGCGGATTACCCAGCCTACCGAGCGGATTACAGTGGCTCTGATCCCCAAGGCCGGAGCGGACCTCCAGCGCCTTCAGGAGCGGACGTCCCTGTCAAAGACCGATATCACCAACCGTGCGGTGACCTTGTACGAGTTCATCGATGCTCAGATGCGAGCCGGCCGTGACGTGCTTATCAAAGACGGCAAGACGGGGGAGACGCAGCTCGTCCGGATTCTCTGAGACCGGCACGCTGCGCCGGCCGGACCGAGGCAGACGCAAGTGGCCTCCCGCCCACCATGGGCGGGAGGCCACTTTTTTGCGCCTGTGTAGCCCTCCTCTCGCTATGGCCGGCCAGGCCTGAGGTTTTCCTTCTGTGGCGACCGGCCCCGCCGGACTCGGTCAGGTGTGAGGCCGGCGTTCTGCTGCTCACGGTGGCCCGTGAAGCCCCCCGGCGAGGCCCAAGGTCCTGGACGTGGTGGCGTGGCCCGGCGGCGCCCAGGTCCAGCCGCTGTCGTGCAGGTATCTCATCGCCGAGCTCCCTTCTCTACTTCTCTAGGGCTGTCCCGTGCAGCCCTGGATCAGGCTGCCTGCGGTCAGCGTGATGGGCCATGCAGCGGGTGTCAGTAGAAAAGCTGCTGATTCAGCTTGTAGTTAATGTTATTTTGCAGGTATAGTGATGGCGATAGCAAGTTCTGACAGCAGGGAGCTGCTGCTAGAACCGCAGGGTAACTACAGGCACCGCCCGCCGCGCAGGCCAGAGAAGGGACCAACCATGAACACGAATACAGGTACCCACCGGCTGCACGGGCCGGTGGCTGTCTCGGCCGCCTTCGGGGCGAACGCCTGGGCAGCGGTGCCGCTCAGCCGCGGCAGTCCGCCCGGTCCCTACCCAGCAGGCTCCGGTCTCCACGCCGCTCCCCTGGCCGCGGGTGATGGCGAGCACACGGCGGCTGCCGCAGGGGAAGGGTGGCCGTCATGATCGGGATGGACGCAATCATCGCGGTCGCCGTGCTCGGCGCGGGCATCGCAATCGGCATCTTCGCGATCGTCTCGATCGGGATCCGCCGCGAGGAGCGCATCTTCCGCGAGGAGCACATCATCAGCCTCAGAGACGTCAGCAGCCCGGGCAAGGCCGCGAGCGCGGCACGGGCATTCCACGGGCACTACGTTCGCACCCCACAGGTGGACTACCGGGGCGCCCACCAGAGCGACGACCTCCGGGTGCTCAGCGGAGACGGCCCGCCATCCTAAGGACACCCATGACCGGCAGAAATCAGCACCCAAGGGCCGGCGCGGGCCGACGGCCGACGGATCATCCGGCGGGTGCCCTGCACGCCGGCCGCGCACGTCCGGCAAACGGTCAGGGGGCCGGTCACGGTGCTTCGGCACACTGACCACATCAGAGACGTTGGCAACACTGGCCGCCTACGAGGTGCCGGGCCGATGGCCGTCGGCCGCGGCGCCGGGCGCGGTTACGGCGCGGCCAGGTGATCGCGCCACGAGTGCTGCGGCACGAAGCCGAGCGCGTCCCCCGCCCGGCCCGTCGCCAGCAGTGACCCGAACTCGCCCACGTCCCGGGTGAGCGGCACGCCAGGGAAGACCTCCTCGAGCAGGCCGGCCGAGGCGCGGTTCATCACCGTGTCGGCGGCGGCGACGATGTAGCTCGCGCTGCCTTCGGCGGGCGCCTCCAGGGCCAGCCGGCAGGCCGCCGCCGCGTCCCGCTCGTCGATGTAGCCCCAGAGGTTCCACCTGCGCGCCTGTGGATCCGTCCAGTACGAGGGGAACCGCTCGTAGTCGGCCGGGCCGAGGATGTTGGAGAACCGCAGGCCGATGAAGGGAACGCCGGACCATTCGGCGATGTGCGTGGCGATCGTCTCGCTTGCGACCTTGGACAGCGCGTAGGTGGTCGTCGGGAACGGATAGTGGTCCTCGTCCACCGGGGCGTACCTGGGCGGCACCGTGAACGGCAGGCCCAGCGTGGTCTCGCTGGACGCCCAGACGACGCGTTCGATGCGGGCCTGCGCTGCCGCGAGGAACACGTTGAAGTTCATGGCCATGTTGGCGTTGAACGTAGTCGCCGGGGTGTGGATGTCCGGTGCCGGGATGTTGGCCAGGTGAACGACGGCATCCGTGCCCGCCAGCACCTCCATCGCCTGGCCGTGATCGGTCAGGTCGGCCAGCAGCAGGCCGGTGCCCAGGTCGTGGGGCGGCCGCACCCGGTCGGTGGCCACCACGTCGTATCCGTGAGCGAGAAGTTCGGCCACCGTGACCCGGCCCGCCCTGCCGCTGGCGCCGGTGACGCAGATTCGCTTGGTCATGGAGCCAGGATGGCAGAGCCGCCACGAGCCATTCCCCGCAGCGCCATTCCACCCCCTTCCCGATGTGCTCAGGCACGCTCGCGGGTGGCCGTGGCGCGGCCTGTGGGATCGCGGCTCAGCCGTCCTTGAGCTTGCGCCAGCCGCCGGCCCGGTTGTTCGCGATGATCTGCCGGAACATCGCGCCGAGGGCGGCCGCGTTGATGACCTCGCCCTGGCGGACGGCCACCGTGCGAGCGGTCTTGTTGCCGTGGCCGCCGGTGATGATGCCGTCCGGGTCAGGGACTATGCCGCCGTCGTAGAGGAACACGTTCACGTGGTCCTTCGCCGCCAGCAGCGCGCAGATGTTGCCCGCCAGCACGAAGTAGGGCCGGCGGGTCCGCTTGATGGTCTCGGTGACCTCCTCGTCCGCGGCGTGGACCAGGTCGCGGACCTGGCGGCAGATGGCCTGCTGCCATCCGGGCAGGTCATCGATGTAGGCGTCGACGCGCGGATCCTTGGCGTAGGTCATGGCAGCTTCACCCTAAGCCAGGCCAGGCAGGCGGGGCAGGCCGCCTCGGCCAGGCTCGCGGCGCCAGCGCGCCTGCCCCTGCGGACCAGCCAGAAGGCGAAAGCCTGGTCCGGGCCGCGCGGGAAGTCAACGTCAGGGCTGGCAAGCAGGTGGCCGGCCGCACCGGTGCCGGACGCACCTGTCACCATTGGTGCGCCAGGCAAACGGCGGGCGTGGGGAGGAGCCACGAGCAGCCACGACGGGGACCAGGTGAGCCAGCCCGGCGAACCGGGCGGCACGGAGCCGGACGTGCGGTTCACCCTGGCCAATGAGCGCACGTTCCTGGCCTGGAACCGGACCGCGCTCGCGCTGGTGGTGGCCGGGCTCGGCATCGTCCAGTTGCTGCCGCCGTTTCCGCGCGTCCCGTGGGGGCGGCATGCGCTCGGCGTCCCGCTGATCGTGCTCGGCGCGGTCGTGTCGGTGACCGCCTACCGGGAATGGCGCCACACCCAGACGGCGCTGCGCCGCAGCGAGCCGATACCGCAGTCGGTGCTGCCCCGGATCCTGGTGTTCACCATCACCGGCGTCGCCGCCCTGTCTGCGGTGGTCCTGCTCGTCTCGGCCGTCCGGTAGGAGCGCCGCATGCTGCCCGGCCGGCCCGAGGACCGTTCCAACGGCGGCGCGGCGCTGCCCGAGGACCCCGAGGACCTGCCCCAGGGATCCGCGGCGGAACGGACCAGGCTCGCCTGGGAGCGGACCGCGATCGCCTTCGGCGCGGTCGGCCTGGCAATGCTGCGCGGTGAGCCCGTGGCCGGCCTGCTCGTACTCGCGGCCACCCCGCTGATCTGGGCACTGGGCCGCTATGTCAGCACGACGGCCCGCCCGGAGGCGCGGTCACGAAGGCTGCTGCTTGTC
The DNA here is from genome assembly GCA_036497045.1 of Streptosporangiaceae bacterium. Classification (GTDB taxonomy): domain Bacteria; phylum Actinomycetota; class Actinomycetes; order Streptosporangiales; family Streptosporangiaceae; genus DASXKD01. Next base: position 11,014 of record DASXKD010000298.1, read on the forward strand.
ACCGTGGCGGTCACCGGGGTGGCCGTGCTGGCCACGGTCGCGGCGCTGCTCGGCCACGGCGCCCCGGTCCGGTTGCGCTAGCTCTCCCTGGCCCAGCGGCGCTGCGAGCCGTCGTAGTCGGCCAGTCGCCAGGCCATGGCCGACCGCGGCCGGATGGCGTACACCACGTCGAAGGCCGGATCGGCGTCCGGCAGGTACTGCCGGTCCCCGGGCGCGGTGTACTTCGCGGCGAGCGCCGCCACCACCTCGGGCACGTCGGCGGGACTGCCCAGGTCCTCGGCCGTGCCCCGGACGATCAGCACGTCGTCGCCGCTTTCCAGGTGTACCACCACGCGCGGATCGGCGGCGATGTTGCGTGCCTTGACCGTGCTGCGCTCGCTGTACAGGTACAGCGTCTGGCCGGCCACCACACCCCAGACCGGGGCCGCGTGCGGCGCCCCGGACGGCAAGGTGGTGCCGAGCCAGTAGTTCCGCGACGCCGCCAGCCGCGCGGCGACCTCGGGCCAGTCCATATTGTTACCGGGCACCTGGCCATGCTCTCATCGGCCGGGGGACAACTGCCCGGCCGCGCGGGCGAATCGGGGTAACCATGGCGATGAAGCTGGCACTGATCGTCCCTACCGACCTGGGCATGGGCCGCGGCAAAATCGCGGCGCAGGTGGCGCACGCGGCGGTGGCCGCGGTGCTGGCCACCAGCCGCAGCCGGGACTTCGCCGCGTGGCTGGCCGAGGGGCAGCCGAAGGTGGTCCTCAAGGTTGCCTCGGCGGATCAGTTGCTTGACGTGGCGCGGCGGGCTCGCGCCGCGGGGCTGCCGGTGGAGCTTATCCAGGACGCCGGCCGCACCCAGGTGGCGCCGGGCACGATGACCTGCTGCGCGATCGGCCCGGCCGACAGCGCCCGGATGGACCCGGTCACCGCGGAACTCTCGCTGCTGTGACTCGCGGCCGTCACAGGATGGCGATGGGGTTCACCGGGGAGCCGGTGCCGCCGGGCAGCCGCAGCGGGGCGATGACGCACAGGAACGACCAGCGGCCCGCCGCCTCGCAGGCCGGCACCAGGTCATCGAACTGCAGGTAGTCGAGCAGGTGCACGCCCAGCGCGTTGATCGCGAGCACGTGCACGGGGAACGCGACGCCGTCCACGACGCTGGGCGCGGTGTCACTGTTGCTGTCACAGCCGAGCGCGGCGACCTGCCGCTCGGCCAGGTATTCGGCCGTGTCCGGGTGCAGCCCGGCGCGGGATCGCGCCACCTCCCACGGCCCGAGTTCGTCGCGCCGCCGCCGGTGGCCGACCCGGACGAACAGCAGGTCACCGGCTCCGACCCGGACCTGCTGCGACTGCTCCGCGGCGGTCAGTTCGGCCGCGGTGACGTGCTCGCCAGGCTCGAGCCAGGAGACGCCCCTGAGCCGGGGGATGTCCAGCAGCACGCCCCGGCCGACGATGCCGTCCCGCGCGTCGTCGATGGACATCTCGGCCGCGCCGCGCGAGCTGACCACGCTCGCCGGCACGCCGTTGTACAGGGTGCCGTCGTAGCTCACGTGACAGAGCGCGTCGATATGGCTGTCCACGTCGCCGTGCACGTTCATGGTGATCTGGTCGGCGGCGAACGATACGCCCGGCACGTCGGAAGGCTCGGCGGGCAGCCGTTTCATGTGCCGCGCGCCCGGCTCGGGGTTGTCGGGCCCGCTGCTCGCCAGCGGGGCGGCCATGGTGACCGTCCGCCCGGCGCGGACCTCGCCCGCCGCGGCGGCCAGCCGCGCGGGGGTGATGTGGTTCAGCGCGCCGCGACGGTCTGCGGGGCCCCACTGAGCCTGGCCGCGCAGCCGTTCGTGGAGCGCGCGGAAGTCGGCCGCGGTCATCTTCGGATCGCTCATCTCCACCCTCCGCTACCCGGCGGTTGTCCGGCCATTCTGCCGCCACGCCACCGTCGCTGGCGACGCGCCCGGCCGCGACTGACTCCCGCCGTGCCAGACGCCCGCCGCGCGTGACCGCGGTCACGCTCGGGTCCTAGCTGCGGCCCTGGATCCGGATACCGGGCGGCGGGTCGCCCGCCAGCGCGCTGTGGTGCACCAGCGGCTGGTAGCCGGCCGTGATCGCGCCCACGATCGACGGCGGGGTCAGCACCTCCACCGGCCCGGCAGGTCCGGACTGGACGGGCGCGCCGTAGCCGCGGAACGACCATGGGTGCACCTGACCGCCCAGGAGCAGGCCAGGTTCGCCGTCGAGCCGGACCATGACGCCGTCGGGCAGTTCCGCGACGTCCGCACGGTAGCTGAGCTTGCGCCGGGACCTGTCGGTGCGCTCGGTGTGCAGCGCCGCGTCCATCTCCGGAGCGAGCGGGCGCTGGGGCAGCTGCCTGGCCGCACGCCACGCCTGCGTGAAGGCGAGATAGTCGGGGCGCCGGCAGTACCCGCAGGGCCGGTGCCCGGCAGAAAGAGCGGTCGCCTCGTCGAGGAAGAACAGCGCGGTCCACCGGCCCGGCGGCATCGGATCCCGCTGGACGCCCTTGAACTCCAGCAGGCAGCAGATCCACAGCTTCGAGCGCCAGCGGCTGGCGCCGAGGCTGCGGCCCTGTCCGTGCAGGCAGCCGCGATTGCCCATCATCAGGCCGCGGCTGCCGTCCGCGACGATCTCGCCGGCTGGCGTCACCCGGTTCTGCAGCGGCATAGGCGTATCCTCCGCTGAGGGTAGGACAGTGGCAGCCGACGAGAGGTGAGGGGCTGCGCGGATGCATGTGGTGGGCATGGTGCTGCACCCCGCCCGGGACTCCGCCGAGGCGGTGGCCGCCGTGCTGGGCTGGGCGCAGCGCAACGGCGCCCAGGTGCTGGGCATCGAAGCGGAGATCAGCAGGCTGAACTGCGCCGCGATCGGGGTCACCGCCACCGAGCTCGGCCGGCGCTCGGATCTGCTGGTGAGCCTCGGCGGCGACGGCACGATGCTGCGGGCGCTGCGGCTGGCCGACCGGCAGCGCGCCCCGGTGCTCGGGGTGAACCTGGGCAAGCTCGGCTTCCTGGCTGAGGTGGACGTGCCCGACCTGGTCGGTGCGCTGTCCGCCATCGACGACCAGGAGTTCACCGTCGAGCCGCGGCTGGCGGTGGACGCCGTCATCGGCGCCCAGGTGGTCACCGCGTTCAACGACGTGGCCCTGGTCCGCTTCCCCGGGCATGCGACCGCGGCGGTGGGGGTGCGGGCCGCCGGGCACCCGTTCGTCAGCTACGCCGCCGACGCGGTCGTGGTGGCCACCCCCACCGGGTCCACCGCGTACAGCTTCTCCGCGGGCGGGCCCATCGTCAGCCCGGCGGTCGAGGCCTTGCTCGTCACCCCGGCCGCGCCGCATTCTGCCTACAACCGTGGCCTGGTGCTCTCGATCGACGACAGCCTGGCGCTGGACATACTGCCCGCCAGCGGGCGGCTCGCCGTGGAAGTCGACGGAAATGTCGCCGCGCACGTGGAACCGGGCGACCGGGTGGAACTGCGGCCGCGCCCTGGGGCCGCCCATGTCGTCCGGCTCGGCCGCACCACGTTCTACGAGCGAGCCAGGCGCAAGCTCCGGCTGACCGACTCCGCGGAGGTCCCGGCCGGATGGTCGCACCGTGAAGACTGAGTGGCTTGGCCCGAGGGCGCGTGCCTAATACAGGCGTAGCCACATACGCTCTTCGCTGCGTGTCGGGTCGTCGGGCAATGGCTCGGGCTCATTGGTGCGCTGAAAGCCGAATCTCCGGTAGAGGCGCATGGCGCGGTCGTTGCCATCCAGGATGTAGAGCCAGACGGTGCCGACGCCGGAGTCGCGAAGACGGTCAAGTACCGTCCTGAGCAGGTTCGACGCCACGCCGCGGTGCCGGACCCCGGGGGCGACCCACAGGTACTCCAGATAGCACTCCTGGGACGGCGTGGCGGGCAGCCTGGTAACGCCGAGGAGCCCGACATCCCGATGGCCCGGGTCATGGTCGGCTGCGCGCATGACGTTCCATTCACCGCGCGCGAACTCCTGGCGCCAGCGCTGCTCGGAGAATGCATCCTCGGTTTTGTGGCTAGACAAGAACGCGGTGGGATCGGCGTTCAGGGCGGTGAGGCGGATGTCCCGCAACCTGGGCCAGTAGTTCTCGGTCAGCACCTCGACCCGGAAGCTGGTCACGGAACCGGTGCCCCTCGCTTCCGGCGCTGACAACTAACGTCACTCGGATTGTGACAGTGTGTCCGGCTTGCGTACAACTACCGAGGTCATGGGGTGGGCTCCCCGGTGGGCTGCGGCGCATGGCCACCCCGGAAGAGCCGCGCCGAGACCTGGGTAAGGATTTTCGCGCCGCGGGCGAATCCGGTATGGAACTTGCCGGCCGGACCGCGCCGCACCATGCCCCGGAACGGTGCGGCGCGGGGCCGGGAGCCAGGCCGGCCGGCGCTGCCCCTGGCACCTGGCCGGCCTGGCCGTCTTGTCAGCGCCGCTGCTCGTACCAAGGGATGGCGAGCGGGTCGGCACCTCTCTCGCGACGGATCCACAGGCCCGTCAGGGCGCGGGCGCCATGACATACCAGGTCAGGGGGCACTGCCGAGAAGAACTGGTTGGGCCCGTCCGGTCCCGGCCAGTTGCCCTGCTCCTGCTGGTAGCGGCGCTCCTCACCGAACAGCCGCTCCTCACGCCGGATACCGATGCTGACGACGGCGACGAGCCCGAGAGCAGCTCCCATGATGAAGATCGCTGCGGCGATGATGAAGTCGGTTGTGGCCATGGTGGTCCCCCTTACGTGCTCGCCCGCGGTGACGTGATCCCGCTGCCCCGAACTGGTCTCTGCCTCGGCATGGGCGGCCGTAGCCAGAGCGGTGGCAGGCGATGCGCAAACAGCCCCGGGCTTCCGAAGGCAGGCCCGCATCCGCCGAGCGGGACAGACAGCGGGAGGACTGCCGTCAAGGCAGCGGCGCCCGCGATCATCCGGCACCGGCGGCGCGCCGGGGCGCCTTTGGTCACTTCTTGCAGGTAAATGATTAAGGTGGGCATGGAAACGCCTGCTCTGTCAGGGGCTGGGTTTTCTTGGCGGGCATCCCCGGGGCCAACGGGGGTGCCCGCATCAGTTGGACCGCGCGGGTAGTTGCCTGGAGAGCGGTTCGAGGGGATCACTTGACCATTCCTTTACATTTTTACTCT
>DASXKD010000299.1:0-2465 GCA_036497045.1 Streptosporangiaceae bacterium
ATCTCCCGGTTGGTGCAGGCCGGGTGCCGGACCGTGCTGCCCGCCGAGGTGCTCGCCGCCTACGAGGCCCCCTTCCCGGATGAGAGCTACAAGGCCGGCCCGCGCGCGATGCCCACGCTGGTCCCGACGACCCCCGACGACCCGGCCTCGGCGGCCAACCGGGCGGCCTGGCAAAAGCTTGCGGCCTGGGACAAGCCGTTCCTCGTCGCGTTCAGCGACTCCGACCCGATCACCGGGGCCATGGCGCCCATACTGAAGCGGACCGTGCCGGGTGCGGCCGCCCTGGATCACCCCGTCATCGAGGGCGCGGGCCATTTCCTCCAAGAGGACGCGGGCGAGCGGCTGGGCACCGTGATCGCCGACTTCATCCGCGCCACCTGACCCGCGGGCCGTGTCCAGGCCGGTGCCGCGCACCTGATCGCCCTCACTCCGCCCGGATGTTTGCGGCAAACCGAGCGGGTATGGGAACCATTGGCGGGCGTGGCGCCCGCGCGGATGGGGTGACCCCATATGTGGCTGGATGCCGTCATCGTGGCCTTGTTTGCCGTCGGTATCTACTGCTTCGCCGTGCTGACCGGCTTCCAGACGCGCGTGCTGGCCCGCAGGAGCAACCGCCGGGCCGAGGACATGTATGACGAGTACACCGATTCCCCGCACAAGCAGCGGCGGTTCGCCAAGGAGAACGGCGGGACCTGGCAGGACGATCCGGCCGGGCCCGGCTCACCGCGGTAGCGGAACCTCCGCCCACAGGTACAGCCGCGGCGAGGGGTACTCGCCGGGGTAGGGAGCACGTTCGTGCCGCTCCCGTACCGTAAGGCCGGCCGACTCCGCCATTGCCGCGATTTCATCCAGCGATACGAGGGTCGCGCGAACCTGGACCGGAAGGCCGAACGCGGCGTCGGAGCCGGTCTCCCCGGTACCGCCGTGTGCGCGATGTCCGGCCAGGGCGTGCTCATGAGGGTGCCTTCGCGGCGAAGAAGGTGAACCGGACCCGGCCGTAGCTCCGCTCGTCGGCCAGTTCCAGGTGCGTCAGTTCCAGCGGGACGCTCTCCGACGGGTCGTGCTGCGCCACGACGAGCGCGCCGCCGGCCAGCCAGCCGGGCTCGCGGTCAAGCAGCGCGACGGCGCGTGGCCACAGGCCACGCCACTGCGGCGGGGCCACGAAGATCACATCGAAGGGAACCGGGGGGTCCCGCAGGTAGCCGAACACGTCCCGGCCGATCACCTGCGCCTGTGCCGTCAGGCCGGTGACCTCCAGGTTGTGCCGGATGCCCGCCAGCGCGGGCCCGGCCCGTTCGACGAACGTGGCGCGGGCCGCGCCCCGGCTGAGCGCCTCGATGCCGACGCTGCCCGTGCCCGCGAACAGGTCAAGGAAGCGGCCGCCACCGATCCGCGGCGTGAGGATGTTGAACAGGCTCTCCTTGGCCCGGTCGGTGATCGGCCGGGTGGCGGAGGTGCGCGGCGGCCGCAGGATCCGGCCCTTGGCGCTGCCGGCGATCACCCTCACCGGGCCATCATCTCCCGGCGGGGCTCACAGTTGCCCGCCGTAGAAGCCGTGCCGGGCGAGCGGCTCCACCAGCTGGGCCTCCTCGTAGGCCAGGTGGGAGAGCAGGACGTCGGTCAGGATGTCGGCCGCCTGCTGCAGCCCGTCGAAGCTGTCCGCGCTGCGCAGGTGCTCGACAAGCGCGGCGTCCACGTCCTCAAGTACCTGGTGGATGGTCTTGTGCTCGTCGGCGAGCCGGTCGAGCACCGGCGCCAGGCCAGGTTCTGCCGCCCGCAGGTGCGGGAACACCGCCTGGTCTTCCAGGGTGTGGTGCCCGGTCACGATCCGGCAGTACGAGGCGCAGTACGCACCCAGCGTCCAGCTGTTGTGCCGCAGCGTCATCTGGTTGATCGCCGAACGCACTCGCGCGGCGCTGGCGGCGTCCCTGACCTGGCCGATGAGGTCGCGGATCTGGCTGAGCTCGGAGCGCAGGTGGTCGTGTATCTCGATGAGGTGACGGGCGACCGCCCGGCCGTGCACCGAGTAGGCCGCGTCCTGCGGCGGCTGCGGGCCAGCCGGGCGGGCGGACTCGTCCCAGAGCCTGGCCGTGCTGAGCCGTTCGCCGGTGTCCGGGGTCGGTGTCACACCCAGCGCGTCACGCGCGGTCATCGCACCTCCGGCAGCCGACCCCTGGTTGAGAGATCAACTATATGCCGGCTAGCGCAGTGGGAAGGACCGGCCCCGCTGATCATCGGGGGAGTACGTGCGGATTGAGTATCCCGTCCGGGTCGAACGCCGACCTGATCCGGGCGAACAGCGCGCGCTCGGCCTCGGACCGGACCAGCGGCAGCCAGCGGGCCTTCAGCGCGCCGATGCCGTGCTCGGCCGAGATCGACCCGCCGAGCGAGGCCACGAAGCCAAACACCGCGTCCTCGTGCCGCCCGTCCGCCTCGGCCACGGGCACCACGTTGACGTGCAGGTT
>DASXKD010000300.1:0-3662 GCA_036497045.1 Streptosporangiaceae bacterium
ACCCAGGCGGCGACGCGCCTGCCCCTCCGCCGCTGCGCGCCGGGGACCCCGACCGTCATGCCCGACCCTCGCGCTCTCCCCCCGGAGTGCAGTCCTTCGAGTACAGCCTGTTCTAGTGTGCATGATCAGCGCAAAACGGGCGAATAGGGGGTGGGCCAGGCCCGTATGTGTCGCGGGAGCGAAGAGGGCTAGCTCCCTTTCACGAACGTTCCCCGTCCGTGGGCGGTCTCGATCAGGCCGGATCTTGCTAACGCACTGCTGACAACAGCCCTGGAAACGTGGGGTTGATCCTGGGCGCCGCGGAAGCCAGCGCGTCATATGGCCTGGTCAGGCAATCAGTCATGGACCAGCCTGGACGTGGAAAACCTGCTGGAAAGCGGAAAGTCGGCGGCCCGGACCCTGGACCTGACAACCAGTTCTGGCCAGGTAGAACACCTGCGAGCACCAGCGAGAGGGACGCCCTCAGGAACGGCTCGATTCAGGGCAGGCCGACACGTCGTGCCCCGCCTAACCTCCGCCCGGCGCGTCTGATGACCCGAGAGGCGATCGCCACCATTCCCGACCGGCGACGTACTTCTTCAGGCCCTCCATCCCGTAATAGTCGACAAGCCCCTCATAGCGCATGCCCGCCTTCTCCATGACCCGCCACGAGCCGACGTTCTCCGGCACGACGACCGCCATGATGGCCTCAAGGCCGACCGGCCCCAGACCGTGAGCGAGCACGGCGATCGCCGCCTCGGTGCCATATCCCTTGTGCCACGAGGCCCTGGTGAAGTGGTAGGCGAGGTCGATTTCCGGCACTGCTCCCTCATTAACCGGCCGCAGGCCGCATTGCCCGACGAACGTGCCCGTTGTTTTGTCATCGACGGCCCACATCGCATGGCCCAGTTCGCGTTCCATCGCCTGGCGCTCCCCGAGAACACGCTGGAAGTCCTCCATTGTCGGGTCTGGCCTGGGCGGGAGGAACCGGGTGACCTCGGGGTCATTGACCATCGCGAGCCACGGTATGGCATCGCGGGCCTCGAAGGTGCGGATGGCCAGGCGTGCTGTCTCAAGCCGGGTGCTCACGGCAAGAGCATAAAGGCCCGCCATCCAGCCGGGTACTGACGAACTCGGCCATCCGCTTCTGAGTTGTCAAAGAGCTGGCGCTCAGAGCGTGAGAAGAGCCTGGGCCAGGAGCATGATCATGTCCAATGCGTGCCCAAATGGCTATCGACCCTGACGTTCACGCTGGTCAAGGCGTTACCGCCGGGGTCAACACGCCATCCTTTATCTACGTGGATTGGGTCGGCGCTTCGCCTGGCGCCTTCACCGGCGTCGTTGGTGGCTGTCATTAGCTCCGGGGATGCTCAGGTAGGCGGCGACGATGCGGGTGATTTCCTCCGGGTCGTTGCCGAGTTGCTCGGGGAGGTTCCCGTTCAGCCAGAGTGTGGCGAGCCCGTGCACCAGCGACCACGCCGCGGCTCCGGCGGCTAGCTGCTCGGCATTCGGGGTGGCGGTGCCGTATAGGAGCACCGCGGCGGTGGCCCGGGCCTGGCGGACTTCTGCGTCGTCTAGGCGGTACAGCTCGGGCCGGTACATGACCTCGAATTGGGCGCGGTGGCTGACCGCGAACCGCACGTAGGCGACGCCCACCTCCAGGAAACCACGGCGGGCATCCCGTGCGTTCTGGAGCTCCTGTGTGAGCATGCGGTACCCCTGCGCGGCGACCGCCGTGAGCAGCCCGGCCTTGTCCCCGAAGTGATACGCCGCCGCCGCGTGGCTGACCCCGGCCCGCCTGGCAACCTCCCGCAGGCTCATGGCAGCGGGACCGGCCCGCCCGATCGCCTCCACGGCCGCGCGCAGCAGCGCGGCCCGCAGGTCCCCGTGATGGTACGGGCGGGTCGGCTGTGGCTGCATCCTCCCATGCTAGTTGACATCTGACCATTGGACAGATTATCTTTCCACTGGTTAGATCCAGTTATGAATGGAGGCGCCATGCCGGCACTGCCCTGGACCCAGCGGCAGGCGGTTGACCCGGGCCGCACGTACCTGGCGATGGCCTCGCGGCTGCCGCTTAGACGCCGTCGCTCGATCCCCGGCTTCCTGCGCGACACTGTGGCCATCCGCCGCCAGCTTGCACGCGCCGGCGGGATGGTTGGCTACGCGCTTGATGCCGAGCTCACCCGCAAGACGTTCTGGACCTTCTCGGTGTGGGAAGACCAGGCCAGCCTCGACGCCTTCGCCTCATCCAACCCGCACCGGGCGATCACCCGTCGGCTGCAGCCGCGGATGGGGCAGACCCGCTTCGAATTCTTCCAGATCCCAGGTTCGGACCTGCCCCTGACATGGGACCAGATGAAAGCGCCAGTAAGGAGCTAGCCGCACGCCGGCCGGCCATCGTGGCCGCAAGCGGAGCTTCAAGGTTTCGCGTCGAGCCGTTCTCGGTGGCGGTGGATGCGGCGGTGATCGATGATCTGCGGGCCCGGGTCCACGCCGCCCGGCTGCCGGAGGCCGCACCCGGCCAGCGGGGTTGCCCCGGCGTTGAGGACCAGCGTGCGGGGGCGGTGGGTGTCGAGGAGCTGGCCTGCGATCACCCGGGTCGGCGGCGTCAGCGGCGACGGGGGTGAAGGTGCCGCCGAGTTGGGTGTGTAGTTCCTCGAGCCGGCCACGGTCGCGGGCGACCCCGACGACATGCGCGCCGTGCTTGGCCGGGGCGATGGCGATGGCACGGCCGAAACCGCGGCTGGCGCCGGTGACCAGTGCCATCGTTCCGGAAAGGTCTTGAGCTGGCATGGGATTCTCCTGATGCGTCCGAGGTGGTGGTCCGGCTAAACGTCGGCGGGTGCGGGCTGGGGCTTCTGGGATGTGCTGGCGATCGCCGCCGCTAGTTCGTCGCGGCGGACGAGGAGGTAAGTCACCGGGACCGCGGCCAGGGCGATCGCGCCGCAGGCCCAGAACGCCCAGTGGAAGCCGCTGGTAAGTGCCGCGGCCGGTGCGGCGCCCTGGTGCAGCAGGGTGCTGGCGTGGGTGGCGGCGATCGTGGACGCTAGCGCGATGCCGACCGCCCCGCCGAGCTGCTGGGAGGTGTTGATGAGCCCGGAGGCAAGGCCGGCCTCGTGCTCGGCGACCCCGGCCAGCCCGGCGATCGAGACCGGGATGAAGGCGAACGCGGTGCCGACTCCGACGACGATGAACGGTCCGGCCAGGCTGGTCCAGAAGTGCCCGTGCACGGGCGCCTGGGTCGCCCACAGTATGCCGCCGCCGATCATGGCCATGCCGGCCGCCATTACCAGTTTGGCCGAACCGCGGGTGACCAGCGCCTGTGACACGCCGGCGAAGGCGACCGAGGTGAGCGCCATCACCAGCCAGGCCAGGCCGGCCTGCAGCGCGGAGTACCCGAGCACCTGCTGCATGTAGAGGGTGCCGATGAAGATGTACGCGAAGAAGCTGCCGCCGAGCAGTACGCCGACCGCATTCGCGCCCGCCAGCGTCTTGGTCTGGAAGATCCGCAGCGGCATCAGCGGCGCCTCCACGCGCGTCTCGATGACCACGAAGGTGGCGAGGAGGGCGACGGACACCGCGAGCAGCGATACCGTCCTGGCCGTCCCCCAGCCGACCTGCGGAGCGGTGGAGACCGCGTAGACCAGCAGCGACAGGCCGCCGGTCACGGTGACGGCGCC
>DASXKD010000301.1:0-10533 GCA_036497045.1 Streptosporangiaceae bacterium
GGCCAGGTTGAGCAGGGACAGCACGAACACGATGCCGCGTGCGGACCGGCCGCCGGCCCCGGCGGCCAGCGCCTGGAGGCCGGTTGCCACGCTGCCGTACACCGACGGGGAATGCCGCCAGTCCTGCACCGCCCGGGCGACCGGGTCGCCGAGCCTGGCCAGCGCCGCGGGCGTGGTCGTGTAGGGGTCGTGGCCGGTCACGGCCATCCGGCCGTACGCGGCGTAGCTCAGGTGGTCCGCCGAGCCGAACGGCGGGACCAGGGTGAGCGCCGCCGCCGCGATCAGGCCGGCGCCGAGCAGCAGGCGCGGGGAAACCGCCCAGCCGTGGCGGGCGGCGTGCAGGCACAGGCCCAGCCCCGTGGAACCCGACGCCAGGGCCATGGCGGCCAGCCCGATCGCCAGGCCGGCGGGCAGGTGCATGGCGAACGACCACGGCGGCTGGCCCGCGCCGCCAGGCAGAGCCGGTTCCATCAGCGAAGGCCCAGCAGCCGCGACGCCGAACGTGAGCACGACGCTGACCAGGCTCGCGGCCAGGCCTGCCCTGCCGGTGAGTTCGGCACGACGGCGGGCCACCGGCGGCATGGGGCGGGCCACTAGCGTGGCCCGGCCGGCCGGTGGCCCTGATGTCACGGGCGGCCGGTGCGGAGCCCGCCCTGGCTGCGCCTGCCCCTGCTGGCCACGAGCCCCCTGGTCGCCGGTTCCCTGGCCGCGAGCGCGCGGGCCACGTCGGCGAACTGGCGGGCCCGGTGCACCTGGGATGCCCAGTCGTTCCCGGTGGCCCGGTGCGCGAGCGGCACCTCGACCTCGGCCACCCGCATCCCGGCCCCGAGCAGATCGATGGTGAGCGCGGTTTCCACCCCGAACCCGCCCGCGAGCGGCCGGGCGGCCTCGAAGGCGGCCCGGGTCAGGCAGCGCTGCCCATTCAGCGGCTGGGCAGGCCGCCAGCCGGTGGCCCGCTCGATGCCCGCGCCGGATAGCCCGACCACCAGGCCGTGCCCGCCCTGGCGGACCCTTTCTGTGAAGACCGCGATCGTCATGTCGGCCTCGCCCGCGCGCACCGGCTCGGTGAGCGGACCGGCCGCGCCCGCGGTTTCGCCCAGGTCCGCGTCCAGGAACAGCAGATGCCGGGCGCGGTGCGCGCCGGGCGGGGCATCGGTGGCTTCCAGCAGCCGGACGGCCTCGGCCCCGGTCTCCATCGCCGCCGCCTTGCCCCGGTTGCGGCTGTGCCGCAGCACGGTGGCCCCGGCATGACCGGCTCGCGCGGCGGTATCGTCGGCAGAGCCGTCGTCGACCACGATGACCAGGTCGACCCCGGGCAGCCCGGTGGCGCCGGCCACCGTGGCCTCGATGCGGTCGGACTCGTTCCTGGCCGGAATGACGACTGCGACGTCACCGCTCGGTGGCATTGGTAGATACTAGAGCGCCCGGCGCGAGGGCGCCCGGGGCCGGGGAAGATCGGTCGCTACTGGCCGGTGACCGCGGGGACGTCGTCGTGGATGGTGAACACCGACTCCAGGCCGGTCACCTCCAGGATCTTGCGCACGGGCGCGCGCGGCGCGGCGAGGGACAGGTCCCCGCCCCGCTCGGTGGCCAGCCGGTGCCCGGCCAGCAGCACGTTCATGCCGGAGGAGTCGCAGAAATCGACCGCGGACATGTCCACCACGATGTGCGCCGACTTGCCTGCTGCCAGCGCGGACATGAGCTCGCTCTGCAGCTTCGGCGCCGTGTACAGGTCGATCTCGCCAGCAAGGGCGAGAACGACGTGATCCCCCTGGGAACGGCTTGACACCCTCAACTCCACGTGCCGCACCTTACCGGTCCCAGCCTCCGGCGACTATAGCCTCTGCTCAGGAGTGGCTTAAGACACGATGTGAGCTGGCCGGGCGGTCGCGACTCTGCCCCGATCATTCACCCCGGAAACGTACACCTGCCCCTCAAGCATCACACTGCGCGATCGTATGGAATATTTATACGGAACGGAACTTCCATGTTGCAGTGAGTCACGAAGAGTCTGGTATTGCCGGGTTCAGTGCGCCAATGCGGCTAGCATGGGTTCGCCGTGGCGCCCTCGGGCCGGGGGGCGATTTGCCGGGATGCCAGGGCTCCACGAGCGCAGTGCCCGCATGAGGGGCGCTGGCCGGTTGACATGCTGGACGAGGTGAACTGATGGGACGGGCCGACCCCGATCGGTCTGGCCACCCGGCGGCAGCGACGGCGGGAACACTGGACTCCGGTGAGCAGGCTGCCGAGGCGGTGGCACAGACCCAAGGGCAGGCGGAGAGCGGCCCGGGGCGGGTGCGCCGGGCTTTCGGTACGCCCGTTGCCCGGCACATCGGCATCCTGCTGTGCTTCATCGTCGCCGGGGCACTGGCGACCATCCCACTCGCGGCCAACCTGGCGGGCCGGGTACCCGCCGCCAGGGACCCGGCCAGCTACGTCTGGGACTTCTGGTGGGTCGCGCACCAGGTCACCCACCTGGGCAACCCGTGGTTCACCCCGTTGATGGCGGCGCCGGTCGGGGTGCAGCTCGGGTTCCACACGGTGATGCCGCTGCCCGGCGTGCTGTTCACCCCGATCACCCTGGCCTTCGGCCCGGCGTTCTCCTACAACCTGTGGACCGTGCTCCTGCCCGGGCTGCTCTGTTATGCGATGTACCGGGCGGCCCGGCTGTGGTTGCGCTCGGCGACAGGCGCGGTCGGGGCCGCGGTGTTCTTCGGCCTGTCCTGCATGCTCACCCAGCAGGACTGGTACCACCTGAACATCGCGCTCGGCGCCATATTCCTGCCGATGGCGCTGGAGGCGTCGGTGCGGCTGCGCCGCAAGCCCGGGCGGCGGCAGGCGATCATCCTGGGCCTGGTCATGGGCGTCGCCGTGCTGACCGACCAGGAGTCCGCGGTGCTCGCCGCGATCGTCGTCGGGCTAGTGCTGCTGCCCTGGCTGCTGCGGCGGCCCGGGTGGGCGCGGCTGTGGCCGGTGCTGCTGGCCTGTGTGATCGGCACCGTGCTTGCCAGCCCGCAGATCATCGCCATGCTCCAGGAGATCGTGGCCTCGCACGGCGGCCTGTCGATCGACCCGAAGCTGCTGGCCGTGTCGTACAAGCAGTACGGGATCGGCCTGCCCGGGATGTTCACCCCCACGCCGCGGGTGACCACGTTCGGGCTCGACCCCCTGGCCAGCCCGTTCCTGCACGGCCGGGACAACGAGGGCATGCCGATGTTCGGCACCACGCTGACCGTGCTCGCGCTGCTCGGCCTGGTGGCGAGCTGGCGGCGCCGGTCCGCGTGGCTGCTCGCCGCGCTGTGGATCGGGTGCGCGGCGCTCGCCCTTGGCACCTCGCTGTGGATCGGCAAGCACCAGTACCTGCCGCTGTCCTCGGTGTGGAACGGGGTGCGGGTGTCCAACCTGATGCCCTACACCTGGTTCGTCCGGCTGCCGGGGCTGTCCAGCTTCCGGGAGGCCGACCGGCTGGCGATCCTCGGGCTGCTGCCCGCCGCGCTGCTCGCCGGGGCGGCGGTCGAGTGGTGCCGGTACCACGCCAAGCCGTTGCTCGCCGTGGTGGCGGTCGGCGTCATCCTCGAATCCGGCTATGCCGGCTACAGCGGGGACGTGCGGAAGGTGATCACGATCCCGGTCAGCTACCCGGGCGTGGACCGTGGCATCGCGGGCGACCATTCCGGCTCGATCGTGCTCGACCTCCCGTTCGGGCTGCGCGGCGGGATCCCGGTGGACGGGGTGCCGTTCTTCCCGCAGGCGCTGGTGATGGCCACCGAGGACGGTCATCCGCGCTCGATCGCCTACACCTCCCGGGTGCCGGGCCCGACCATCACCGCGATCAACAACCACCCGTTCTACGCGGCCCTGATCGACGCGGAGCACGAGGTACCGGCGAAGTGCCCGTGGCGGGCGCCCGGGCAGCCGGGGGCGCTGTACCTGTGCGACCACCCGAACGGGGTGTCGCTGCCCGGTGGGGTGGTCGCCGTGAACAAGGTCTCGGCGTACCTCACCCCGAAGGTGCTGGCCGCCGCCCGGGCGGACGCCGCCCGGATGAACATCGGCTGGGCCGTGGTGTGGAAGCGCAACGGCAGCGTCAGCAACTTCCTGCTCACGTTCCTCCACGAGACCGGGTTCAAATTCGCCTACCTGCAGAAGATCCACGGCAAGGACACCGTGCTGGTCTACAAGCGGGCATCAGGCTGAAACCGGGGCACCGGACGCCTCTTCGGAGTGGATCGCCGTCGTGGTGACCGCGGTGCGGGTGCTTGACGGCTGCCTATCTGCGCCTTTAGCGTGGCGCTGCCGCGGCCCGAAGATCGCGGTGGTGCAGTTCTAGCGAAGTCCGGTGAGATCCCGGCGCTGTCCCGCAACGGTGGTCCCCCTCGGGGGCGAGCCCGGTCGCCTGTGCTGTGCCTGCGACATGGCCCTCGATGGAAGGGCGGTCCGTAGGGTGCCACCCCCCTGCCAGCGCGCACCGATCGCCGGCCGCCGCCTTCCGTTGCCCGCCGTGCTCCTGGCGTGCACCGTGCTGCTGCTGGTGAGCATGATCTTGGGGATAGCCGTCGGCTCGGTGCCGGTCAGCCCGCGCGCGGTGCTGCAGGTGATCGCGGACCATCTGACCGGTCATCCCCGCTATAGCGTGGCTGACGCGATCGTCTGGGAGATCCGGCTGCCCCGCGTGCTGCTGGCCGCCCTCGTCGGAGCGACCCTGGCTACCGCCGGAACGGTGGTCCAGGTCCTGGTGCGCAACGCGCTCGCCGATCCGTTCCTGCTCGGCGTGTCCTCCGGTGCCAGCGTCGGCGCGACCGCCGTGCTGCTGTTCGGCGCGTTCGCCTCGCTCGGCGCCTGGGCGATCTCAGCCGGCAGCGTGCTCGGAGCCCTGATCGCTATGGGCGCGGTGTTCCTGGTCTCCCGCCAGGAGCGGGCGCTGTCGCCCACCCAGCTGATCTTGTGCGGGGTGGTGCTTTCTGCGCTGTTCGAGTCGGTGACCAGCTTCCTGATCTTCCGCGGCAACCCGCAGGCGACGCAGGCCGTGCTGTTCTGGCTGCTCGGCTCGTTCGGCCTGGCTACCTGGCAACAGTTGCCGATCCCCGCCATCGTGCTCGCCGCTGCGATGGCCTACCTGCTCGCCCAGGGCCGGTCCCTGAACGCGCTGGCCCTGGGATCTGAGTCAGCGGTCGCGCTCGGGGTGGACCTGCACCTGCTGCGGCGCAACCTGTTCATCGTGACCTCGCTGATGGCCGGGGTTGCGGTCGCGGTCAGCGGCATCATCGGGTTCGTGGGCCTGGTCGTCCCGCACATCGTCCGCCTGATGGTCGGGTCGGAACACCGCCGGGTACTGCCGACCGCGATGCTGTTCGGCGCGTCCTTCATGGTGCTCGGCGATCTGCTCGCCCGGGTGATCGTCGCGCCGCAGGAAATGCCGATCGGCGTGATCACCGCGTTCATCGGCGCACCGCTCCTGATCGTGCTCATCCGGCGCCGCCCTTACCTGTACGGGGCGGCCGGATGAGCCTGGAACTACGCGGCCTGTCCGTGGACATCGCCGGCCGGCGCATCGTCACCGGCATCGGCTTCACCGTTCCCGACGGGACCTTCGCCGGCCTGCTGGGGCCCAACGGCAGCGGGAAATCCACCATCCTCAAGGCCATCTACCGGGTCCACCGGCCCGCGGCAGGCCAGGTGCTCGTGGACGGGAAAGAGCTGTCGGCCCTGCGGCCCCGTGATGTGGCCAGGCGGATCGCCGTGGTCGCGCAGGAGTTCACTCTCGAATTCGACTTCACCGTCACCGAACTGGTCATGATCGGCAGGACCCCGCACAAGCGCGCCTTTGACCGCGACGACGACACCGACCGGGCCATCACCGGGCAGGCCATCGAGCGGGTCGGCTGCCAGCACCTGGCCCACCGCGGGTTCAACACCCTTTCCGGGGGCGAGAAACAGCGGGTCCTGATCGCCCAGGCCCTCGCCCAGGGCGCCGACCACCTGATCCTCGACGAGCCGACCAGCCACCTCGACATCCGCTACCAGGTCGAGATCCTCGAACTCGTGGCCAGCCTCGGCATCACGGTGCTGGCCGCCATCCACGACATCAGCCTGGCCGCGCTGTTCTGCGACACCGTCCACCTGATCGCCGACGGGCAGCTCATCACCGGCGGGCCTCCGCAGCAGGTGCTCACCGCCGCCACCGTGCACGCCGCCTACGGCACGGAAGTGCTGGTCATCGCCCACCCCGAGACCGGCACCCCGCACCTGATCCCGCGCCG
This sequence comes from Streptosporangiaceae bacterium, assembly GCA_036497045.1. Taxonomy (GTDB): domain Bacteria; phylum Actinomycetota; class Actinomycetes; order Streptosporangiales; family Streptosporangiaceae; genus DASXKD01. Next base: position 6,261 of record DASXKD010000301.1, read on the forward strand.
CACCCGCCGGCCGGACCAGCCTGCTCCGCAGACCGCACCTGCCCCCGACCCGCCGGACGCCGCCGGCCCCTGAGAGGAGACACCGTGCGGTTCCCACCGTCTACCCGGCTCCGCAGCCGCGCCACGCGCGTGGCCATGCCCGCCGTGGCGCTGCTCGCCGCGTGCACCGCCCTCGCTGCCTGCGGTTTCCCCGATCCGCCCACAGCCACGTCCTCGCCCGGGCCACACGCCGCCTATCCGGTGACGGTGACCAGTTGCGGCGTGCCGGTCACCTACGACCGGGCCCCGGCACGGGCCGTTTCCAACGACATCAACACCACCGAGGACATGCTCGCGCTCGGCCTGGAGCCGCACATGGCCGGGACCTTCGGCGTCACCGGCGACGGCCCGGCCGGCGACCCGGTACCTGCCCCCTACCTGGCCGGCTTCCGCAAGGTACGCGACGTGTCCGCCAACTACTTCACCCGCGAAGAACTCATCGCCCTGCACCCCGACTTCCTGTTCGCCGGCTGGGACTACGGCCTCCAAGAGGGGACCAGCCTCACCCCGGCCGGCCTGGCCCCATTCGGCATCAAGACCCTGGTCCTGACCGAGTCCTGCGCCCGCGTCCACAAGGGCATCGACTCGATCAGCGTCAACGACACCTACCAGGACCTGCGCAACCTCGGCGAGATCTTCAACGTCCGCGCGAAGGCCCACCAGGTCATCGCCGCAATGCAGCACCAGGTGGCCGCCGCGCACGCCAAGGTGGCCGGGCTCAAGCCGGTCACCGTCTTCGACTACGACAGCGGTCAGGCGGCCCCGTTCACCGGCGCGGGGCTGGCCATACCGACTGCCCTGATCGCCCTCGGCGGCGGGACCAACATCTTCGCCGGCCTCAAGCAGAGCTTCACCTCGGTGTCATGGGAACAGGTCATCAGCAAGGACCCGCAGTGCATCATCATCAACGACTACGGCACCCCCACCGCCGCCCAGAAAGAGAAGTTCCTGGAGACCAGCCCGATCACCCGCAACCTCACCGCGGTCAAGAACCACTGCTTCCTCCCGCTCAGCTACGACGAGATCACCCCGGGACCGCGCAACGCCCCAGCCGTCGCGGCCATCGCCCGCTGGCTGCACCCCTCCGCCTTCGGGCTCCCCGCCAACGGCTCCCCCTGACCTTGGTACGGGCGAGCCCGTCGCCCACGGCGCCGAACTCGTTGGCGAGATGGAGCAGTACGAGGACAGCTATCGGCTCTGCTACGTCCGCGGGCCCGAAGGCATCATCGTCGCGCTGGCCGAGCAGCTCAGCTGAAGCGTTCGAAGCAGGTCACGGCCCCGACGGCAACCCGGACATCGGCGGCCTCGACACCGGTGCGGAAGCTGGTCACTCGGTCCTCTTGGCTAGCCGCGGCGCCGGGTGCCCTCAGGGGTGATGGCGATGGTGCCAAGGGCATGCGGTGATGCGGGCGGGTGAGCCCCGGCCGTTCATGGCGGGGTCAGGCGTGGCCGTTCCCGGGCGGAGGGGGAGCCAGCAGGCCCTCGGCGGCCAGGCCGCGCAGTACGCCGCGCAGGCCCAGGGCCAGGCCGGCGCGTTCCTCGGCGGTCAGCCCGGCCAGGATGCGCTCCTGCCGCGACTGCCACGCCTGCCACAGCCGGTCGGCGACCGCCCGGCCCTGCGGGGTGAGGTACAACCGGACGTAGCGGTGGTTCTGCTCGTCCCGCCCACGGCGGATCCAGCCCTTGCCCTCCAGGCCCGCGGCCAGCCTGCTCACCGTGCTCTTCTCCAGGCCGAGCAGGGCCGCTAGCTGCCCCTGGGCAATGCCGTGCGCCGCGAGCAGTTCGGTCAGCGCGCGGGCCTCCGAGGCCGACACGGCGGCCGGCCCGCCCGGCCCGGTGCTACCCGGCACGGCACCGGCCGGCACGGCACCGGCCGACACGGCACCAGCCGCGTGGTCGTTGCTTGCGGGCCGGGCGTCTGACGGGACGGCACCTGGGCTCAGCATGCGCAGCAGCAGCCCGAGGAGCTGATCGAGCTCCGGGCCGGCCAATGCGGGATCCATAGAGACAGTTGTACCCCACAACTCAGCTCGTGGTACCTTCGACCCGTGAGAGTTGCGCCATACAACTACGGATTCGGCCAGCACGCCCGCTTGCAGACCATAAGCTCACCGCTGTGACTAACCGAGGACGCCTGAGCGGGCCCGGCAGGCTGACCAAGCCGGGCAGCCTGAGCGGCCCTGGCGGCCTGCCGGACAACGGCAGCCCGGCCGGCCCGGGATCCGCGAGCGCGACCGCCCTCGCCGCCGAACCGGCCGAGGTCTATCTGGCCGGCGACGAGGTCCCGGGCGGCGAGCGGCTGAGCGAGTATGCCAAGCAGCACCAGCTCGCACCGGCCTCCGCCCGGCCGCCCGCGCTGAAGTACCTGCGCATGCTGTGGCAGCGGCGGCAGTTCATCACCGGCTTCGCCACCGCGAGCAACGTGGCGATGTACAGCGAGGCGCGGCTGGGCCAGCTCTGGCAGGTGCTGACCCCGCTGCTGAACGCGGCCGTGTACTTCCTGATCTTCGGCGTGCTTCTCCACGTCAGCCGGGGAGTGCCGGACTACATCACGTTCCTGGTCACCGGCATCTTCGTGTTCAACTTCACCCAGCGCGTCTGTATCACCTCGTCGGTGGTGATGCGGGACAACCTGCCGCTGATCAGGGCACTCCCATTCCCCCGCGGCTGTCTGCCGCTCGGCTACGTGATCATCGAGTTTCAGCAGTTGCTGCTGTCGTTCGGCGTGCTGTTCGTGATCATCCTCGCCTACGGCGAGCCGTTCACCTGGTACTGGTTCCTGATCCTGCCGATCCTGGCGATGCAGACCCTGTTCAACGTCGGGTGCGCGTTCATCCTGGCGCGCTGGGGCTCCGGCTTCGACGACGTCAGCCAGTTGCTGCCATTTGTCATCCGCACCTGGATGTACGCCTCCGGCGTGATCTTCAGCATCACGACCTCGCTCGCGCTGGTGCCGACGCAGTCGCTGTACAACCACAAGCACCTGGCCTACCTGCTGCAGATCAATCCCGCGGCCGTGTACATCACGCTGATCAGGAACGCGCTGCTGACCAGCCAGCGCATCAGCATGCCGGGCTACCACGCGTTCAACGCGTTGAAGTGCTCGATGTACGGCAACCCGGCGAAGTACCACATACCGCCGGACGTGTTCGCGAACAAGGTCATCTACTACAGCTCCTACTGCAAGCCGATCGTCACCCAGCAGGCCCTCTGGGGGTATGCGGCCGGGTGGGCTGTGGTCGCGGCCGTGATCGGCTTCTTCTTCTTCTGGTGGGCCGAGACGAGGTACGGCCGTGGCTGAGCCGATGGTCGTCGTGGATGACCTGCACGTGGTGTACCGGGTGTACGGGTCCGGCGCGGACAAGGGGACCGCGGCGACCGCGCTGCTACGCATGGTGAAGCGGCAGCGCCGGCCGTCGATCCGCGAGGTGCACGCCATCCAGGGCATGTCGTTCGTGGCCTACAAGGGCGACGCGGTCGGGGTGATCGGGCGCAACGGGTCCGGCAAGTCCACCCTGCTGCGCGCGATCGCGGGGCTGCTGCCGCCCGAGCAGGGCATGGTCTACACCCAGGGGCACGCGGCGCTGCTCGGGGTGAACGCAGCCCTGCTGGAGAACCTGACCGGCGAGAAGAACGTCATCCTCGGCTGCCTGGCGATGGGGATGAGCCCGCAGACGGTCAAGGAGCGCTACCAGTCGATCGTGGACTTCTCCGGCGTCGGCGACTTCATCAACCTGGCGATGAAGACCTACTCCTCCGGCATGGGGTCCCGGCTGCGGTTCGCCATCGCCTCCGCCAAGAACCAGGACATCCTGCTCGTGGACGAGGCGCTGGCCACCGGCGACGCGGAGTTCCGGATCAAGAGCCACCAGCGCATCGACGAGTTGCGGGCGCACGCCGGCACGGTGTTCCTGGTGGCGCACAACCTGGGCGAGATCGAGGAGACCTGCAACAAGGTCATCTGGATCGAGAAGGGCCGGATCGTCCAGGCCGGGGAGAACGTCCTGGAGATCATCGACGCCTACCTCACCGCGACCGGCGGCGAGCCGCGGGTCCGCGAGCCCAAGTGACACGCTGACTGCGCGGTGAACCTCTAGGCACCGGGCGGCGCCGCACCGGCGCGGCGCAGTTGCAGGCTCATCCTGGTCCCGCCGCCGGGCCGGGAGGCGGCCGCCACCTCACCGTCCTGCGCCCGGGCAAGCTGCCTGACGATGTACAGGCCCAGGCCGATGCC
>DASXKD010000302.1:0-16907 GCA_036497045.1 Streptosporangiaceae bacterium
CGGCCCGCATGCGCAGCGGGTGGGCCGCAGACACGATCGCGAGCCGCCGCACCACCTTGGGGTAGTAGGCGGCCATGGTCCACGCCACCAGCGCGCCCCAGTCGTGCCCGACCACCACCGCGTTGGCCTCGCCGAGCGCCCGGATCAGGCCTGCCGCGTCCGAGGCGGCGGTGATCAGGTCATAGCCGCGGGGCGGCTTGTCACTGCCGCCATAGCCACGCATGTCGCTGGCGACGGCGCGGAAGCCCGCACCAGGCAGCGAGGTGAGCTGGCGCCGCCAGGTCCACCAGAACTGCGGGAACCCGTGCAGCATGAGGACCAGCGGTCCCTCACCGCTCTCCGCGATGTGGAACCGGCTGCCGTTGGCGCTGAGGGACCGGTGTGACCATGGTCCGTCCAGGTAAACGGCTGAGCCTCCGGTCACGGGCATGCGATCACCGCGGAATGGTCGCGGGCGGCCCGGTCTGCTCGTCCCGGCGCAGCATCGCGATGCTGTCCTGCACCGATTCCCTGGTCTTGCGGAGGCGGTCCAGGCGCCGGACCGTGAGGTAAATGATTCCGGCGAAGGCCGCGGCCAGCACGATCAGCACGCCGGTGACGATCAGGAACGAGGCCCAGTCCCAGACGCCGAGCGTCTGCAGGCCGTAGGCCAGCGCGAAGCACAGCATCACCAGCATGAGGAAGCTGGTGAACAGGATGGTCGCCGCCAGCGCCGCGGACACGCCAATGCGCCGCACGTCGGCGAGCAACTCCGACTTGGCCAGGCCGGTCTCGTACCGGACCAGCCGGGTGAGATCGCCGACCGCTTCAGAAACGAGGTCACCGACCGACCGGTCGTCCACCTTCGCTGGCATTGCGGCTACGGGCTCGGCCATCGCGCTCTTCCCTCCTGCGCCCGGGTACTGGGTCGCGCTGGCACCCTCCCGTGCGGCACGCACCGCGCGGCACGCATCCGCCGCTGGCATTCGTGCGGCCGGCCGGGGACCGGCCAGGCGCCGAGCGCAGTGACGATGAGCCGCCTACGGCAAGAGATCCTACGGGATCATCATCGTGCGGCCGGGCAGCACACCGGTGCTGTTGCTCGGCTGGCGTGGCCCAAGACCCCCGGGCAAGCGAACGGCGCCCCACTGGAGCGCCGTCGCTGGCACGTCAGGCCCGGGTTACCAGGCGCACATTCACTGTGCCGGGCGGCCCGCCACGGCGGGCACCGGAGGCCGGTGCCAATGCGCTGTGGCCGACTGCCCTGGCTCGCCTCCCGCGGCTGGTCGCGCGTGGGTGCCCGGTTGCCGTGCCCAGGCCCGTAGGCCCGTAAAACCTTTCTACGACGGATCGGCCGCACTGCATAGATGCTGTGCGGCACCAATTGGTGATCTTGATTGATCACGGCGCTTGCATTCCCGCCGGCTGCGCGCCGCCACGCGCAGCGGTGCTGAACGAGAGCACCGGCCATCCGCGTACCGTGGCGATCCGGCGGAGTGCGCGGTCGGGGTTGACCACCCGTGGGTTCCCGACGGCCTCGAGCAGGGGCAGGTCCGTGACCGAATCGCTGTAGGCGTAGCAGCCGGGCAGCGAGTACCCGCGCTCGGCGGCGAGCCGGCGGACCTGGACGGCTTTCTCCTCGCCGTAGGCGTAGCACTCCATCTCGCCGGTGTAATGACCGTTCGCGATCCGCATCCTGGTGGCGATCACGGACTCGGCGCCGAGCAGTGCGCCGATCGGGGCCACCACCTCCTGGCCGCTTGTGCTCACGATAATGACGTCCTGGCCGGCCCTGCGGTGCTCACTGAGCAGCACCCTGGCTTCGGCGTACACGTACGGGAGAATCAGGTCTTTGAGGTAGCGGCTGACGATCTCGGTCACCCGGTCCGCTGGCCAGCCCTGGCAGGCGGCGCACGCCTGAGCGCGGAGCTTCTCCATCTGCCGGTGATCCGCCCCGCTGAGCCGGTACCGGAGCTGGGCCAGGGCGCCGCGCATCATGTCGGTGCGGCTGAGCAGGCCGTGCCGGTAGAACGACCGGCCGAATGCCAGCGTGCTCGAGCGGGCGATCAGAGTTTTATCAAGGTCGAAGAAGGCGGCCGTTGCCGGAAAACCAGACTTCGCAGGCCGCGCGGCCTCGACGGGAGTGCCCACGATCCGGCAGCATAGGCGTTAAAGACCCGCAAGCCATGGCATCTGCGCGTAGCCGATTGGTAACTTGGCCCTACATACATCTAAACTTTGATGGAAGACGGTTCTGTCCGCACCCGGACCTGGACCGTGCGGCGACCCCCGCTCTCCCCCCCGGCGGGGGTCGCCCCCTTTGCGGGGTAGGTTCCCCCTGCTCGCAGCCCTTCTGGGCTGCTTCGCGACGGCCCCGCAAACCACTAGCCCGGGGCCGAGCCCCCGGAGCCCCCACGTTCGCCAGGCGCGCGTGGGCACGGCGGGTGGTTGCTGCTGGGTGGTTGCTGCCGGGTGGGTGACTGGAACTGGTGGCCGTTTTACGGCTTCACAGATTCGGCTTCACAGATTCAACCGGGTGCCGATCGTTTCTTTCGGGTAACAAATGGCGCGTAGGTCGTGGCGGGTCCTTTGCTTGCAGAACCTTTAGGCCGATCTCTGACTTATGGCGCCGGCACCCTGGGGCTCAGGGGACTGCTGGTACGCCTTGGGGCGGGTTTAGTCGTTTCGCCAGGCCCGGGGCTGGTCACCGGGCTGGTGGCGGCTGGGCTGGTGGCGGCTGGGCTGGTGGTGGTTGGGGCGCCGGCCAGCAGGGTTTCCAGGAGCAGGACGGCTCCGTCCTTGGCCAGCGGCTCGTTGCCGGTGCCGCACTTCGGCGACTGCACGCAGGACGGGCACCCGGCCTGACACTCGCAGTTGCCGATCGCCTCGGCCGTGGCCCGCAGCCATGCCTGCGCCATGGTGAACCCGCGCTCGGCGAATCCGGCACCGCCGGCGTTCCCGTCGTAGACGAACACCGTCAGCTCCCCGGTCGCGGGATGCAGGTCCGCGGACACGCCGCCGATGTCCATCCGGTCGCAGGACGCGAACAACGGCAGCAGCCCGATCGCGGTGTGCTCGGCCGCGTGTGCCGCTCCGGCGAGGTTGACCCCGCCGCGCCGCAGCGCATCCCGCTGGCCCGCGGAGATCGTCCACCAGACGGCGCGGGTGCGCAGCGCGCGCGGCGGCAGGTCGAGCGTTTCCTCGCCCAGGGGCTGGCCGGTCTCCGGGTTGCGCCGGGTGAACGAGGTCACCTGGCGCACCACGTCGACTTCACCGAACGACACGGTGGCCGGTCCCCAGGCCACCTGTCGCAACTCGCGGACCACGTCGATCCCGGTCACCTCCCGCGCGGAGGTGAGGTAGCCGGGGTCACCCGGCTCGACCAGTGCCACCCCCTCGGCGAGGTTCAGCGCTGTCACCAGGTACAGCTCACCTTGGTGCAGGTAGACCGCGCCGGCATGGACGAAGATGTGCGCCGATGGCTGGTCGACCGTGCCCACCAGCCGCCCGGTGGCCTCCTCGACGATCTTGACCGGGTAGTTCCCCTCACCGCGCAGGCCAGGCCCGTGCCCCCGGCCGCGCCGGGTCCAGTACAGCCGGTGCCCCCGGCGGCGCAGCATCCCCGCCGCCACCAGGTTCTGTGCGGCACCGGAGGCGGACGAGCCGAACAGGCTCAGGTCGGCCTCGGTCAGCGGCAACTCGGCCGCTGCGGCGCAGAGGTGCGGCGCGAGCACGTAGGGGTTCTCCGGGTCGAGGACGGTTGCCTCCACCGGCTGGTGCAGCAGCATCTCCGGGTGGTGGACCAGGTAGGTGTCGAGCGGGTCGTCCCTGGCGATCAGCACGGCCACCGCGGGCTGGCCTTCCCGCCCCGCCCGCCCGGCCTGCTGCCACAGCGCGGCCCGGCTGCCCGGCCAGCCTGCGATGAGCACGGCATCCAGGCCGCAGATGTTGACACCGAGTTCCAGGGCGGTGGTGGCGGCGAGCCCGAGCAGCGTCCCGGCCCGCAGTGCCTCCTCAAGCTGGCGCCGGTCCTCGGGCAGGTACCCGGAGCGGTAGGCGGCCACCCGGCGGCCCGTCGCTGCGGTGGCCACCCGGCCCGCGGCGCTGACCGCGCCAGGCTGCGCCGTCCCATCGGCGTGCATCTCGTCGGCGTGCATCTCGTCGGCCCGCGCGCCCTCCGGCGCTGTGCTGGCGGGCTGCGCGGCCGCCGTCGGCTGTTCGGCGGTGGTGGCGGCGGGTTGCGCGGCCGCCGCCGTCCGTCGCGCGGCAGCCCGCTTGGCCGCCCGTGCCGCGGCCCGCTGGGAGGCTGCGGCGGTGGTCCCTGCCAGCGTGCGCCTGGCCGCTATCGCCACGGCCTCGGCGCCGCGCCGTGACCGGGTGAAGGCGAGCCCTCGCACGTCATGCGCCACCAGATCGGCCAGCAGCGTGGCCGCCTCCGCGGTCGCCGGGCGGCGGACCGGTGCGCCGCCCTCCCCGCGCGCGGCGGTGAGCGGTGGTTCCCATAGCCCGAACGTGAGCGGCCCCCGGGGTGCCGCGCTCTCGGTGATCGCCTGGGCGTCCTGTCCGGTAAGCAGGCGGGCGCAGTTGCCTGGCTCGCTGACTGTGGCCGAGGCGAGCAGGAAGACCAGCCGGTCAGGTGCACCGGCACCCGACCGGGCGCGGGCCGGGTGACGGCGGGCGTGGTGGGTGGCCACCCGCCGCAGCCGCCGCAGCACATGGGCGACGTGTGAGCCGAACACGCCGCGGTACCCGTGGCACTCGTCCACGATCACGTAGTGCAGGCGGCCGAAGAACTCGCCCCACCTGGAGTGCCGGGGGAGCAGTACGTGATGCAGCATGTCCGGCGTGGTGAGCAGGTAGTTCGCGTGCGTCCTGGCCCGCTCGCGGTCGGCGGCGTGGGTGTCACCATCGACCACGGCCGCGCACACTCCGGGGATGCCCAGGGCCTGGATGGCGCGGACCTGGTCGGCGGCCAGGGCCCGGGTCGGCGCCAGGTACAAGACCGTGCTCCCGCGCAGCACCGCCGTCAGCGCGGGCAGCAGGTAGCCCAGTGACTTTCCTGAGGCGGCAGGCGTCGCGATGATCACGCTGCTGCCCTGGTGCGCGTACTCGGCCATGGCGGCCTGATGGGCCCAGGGCCGGGCCACCCCGGCCCTGGAGAACGCCAGCGTGATCTGCTCGGGCACCCACTCCGGCCACGGCACGCCTTCCCCAGGCCGGGCGGCGATCTCTTCGACATGCATGAGCCTGCCGGACCGCGCGCCGCGGCGCAGTATGCGCGCGGCGGGTACGGTGTCCCGTCCGCCGGGGTGGCTCATGCCGGGTTCCCTGTCGGCCGCCCGCGGAGCGCGGGGCGGTGAAGTGTGAGCAGCGTAAAGCGAGCGGCTTTCAGTGTGCCATCCGCAGCGGGCAATTCCGCGCTTTCCACGCTGGCGCGGCCGCCGGGAATGCCACGGGTGCCGCCCGCGCATGACGCCCCGGCCACCGCAACGGTGGCCGGGGCGTCAGGGCGCCGCCCGCCGTCACGGTAGCCGGGCGGGCTGCCGGTACTGGCTGGCTACGGCAGGCTGACCGGACCGCTCGCGTTGATGACCTGATGCCACGCGAGCGGCGGCAGGCTCTGCGAGCACTTGCCGCCCGAGCTTGCCCCGATGGCCAGGATGCTCAGCTTGTAGGTGCCGCTGCCGGTGATCCCGGCGTATGCGCCGGTGCCGCCGGTGAGCGTGTAGGTGCCGTGGAAGTTGACCGTGAGCAGGCAGGTCTTCGGGTTCATGGCCTGGGTGCCCGTGCCCGGCGAGTGCTTGAGGCTGACCGTCCCGTTGCTGAACACGAACTTGGCGGTGTTGTTGCTCTGGTTCTCGTGGTCGACGCCGGGGGCGGTGAAGACGCCGCTGGCGATGACGCTGGCCGTCGGTGAGGTGCCCGAGGTGGTCATCATCTGGAAGTTCTCGGTGCCGCTGACCGCGGTGTGGGCGCTGGCCGCGGCCAGACCGGCGCCGCCCACGACGGCGATCGCGGCGGCTGCGGCGGCTACTGAGACGATGGTTCTGCGCATTACTGGGTCCCCTTCAGTGCGATCGCTGCCGGGGGAGCGCCACAGGTGCGGCGGCCCGGCGAGCGTCTGTCTACGGCGATCAGCTTGCGGGAACCGGTGTGGTCGCACATCGGCAGTGATGCGTATTCGGGCCTGCGGTAAATGACTACGGGGCCGCCCGCCGCGTGCTCCCCGCTCCGGCGGATCGGCCTCTTTTGGTATCGACACCGACACCCCAGACCCGGACACTTTGCTATATGGCCGGATCGCTGCCGATCGTGGGGCGGGCCGCCGAGCGTGCGGTCCTGTCCGCGGCATACGCGCGGGCGGCCGCGGGTGAGCCGCAGATGCTGCTCATCACCGGCGCCGCCGGCATCGGCAGGACCAGGCTCGCGGAGGAACTGTGCCAGCTGGCCGGGGCGGCCGGGGCGCAGATCCGGGCCGGGGAATCGGCGCCGCTGGCCGGTGCGGCCCTGGCCTACGGTCCCTTCGTCGCAGCGCTGGGGGAGCAGGCCACCTGGCTGCTCGACGATGACGGCCCGGGCGGCATGCTCGCCGCACGGCACCGGCTGTTCCTGCGCGTACTTGGGCTGCTCGGCGAACTGGCGGCCAGTGCGCCGTTAGCGCTCAGGCTGGAGGACCTGCACTGGGCCGATGAATCCTCCCGCGAGCTGCTGGCCTTCCTGGCCGTCCGGCTGCGCGATGTTTCCGTGCTGCTCGTCGCCACGGTGCGCGAGGAGGACCTGGACAGCACTCCACGGCGCTGGGCACCGTCCGCCCCCCGCGTATACCTTGCCTCGTCGGCTGGCCCGGGTCACGGTTCCCTGTATGCCGTGTCGTCCAACGCCAACATCGCGACCGCAGTGCAGGAAATTGTGGCCGCGATGACTGGCAACACCGTGCTCACCTTCCAGGTCTACGACTCGTCCGGTACCGGAGTTCTTCTGATCAACGGTGCCGCGCTGGCCTTCGCCGTGGTCTATTAGCCTGCCGGGCTGGTGCGCCCGGGTCATCACCGGAACCCCTGGCACCAAACGGCACCCACTGTCGCGGGCGGGGTGCCGCGAAGCGTTGAACTCGTGTAGACATGACGTCAGCGCGTGATTGAATCCGCCACGGGGCGCCTCATGCCTCGGGGCAGGCAGCGGGCAGGACGCCAACACAGGCGACGACGAAGGACCGCATGGCGCGGGAGGATTTTGTGGACTTGAAGCTGGAGCATCACACGACGGACGGGATCGAGGTCGTCGATGTCGAGGGCGAGATCGACGTCTATACCGCCCCGCGGTTGCGTGAGCTTCTCATCGACCTGGTGAACGGCGGGCACTACCAGCTCGTGGTGAACATGGAGAAGGTGGAGTTCCTTGATTCCACCGGCTTGGGCGTGCTCGTCGGCGGCCTCAAGCGCGTCCGTGCCCACGACGGCTCGCTGGACCTGGTGTGCACGCAGGAGCGCATCCTGAAGATCTTCAGGATCACCGGCCTGACCAAGGTCTTCGGCATCCATGACGGCGTGGACGAGGCTATCGCCGCCCGGAAGTCGGAGAAGTGACGCCCCACCATCGCAGACCATGCCCACCGTGGAAATGACGTTCACGCCGCTGCCTGCGCATGTGCGCACAGCGCGGCTGGTAGCCACGGCTGTGGCACGGCGCAGCGGCGTGCCCGAAGCGCTGCTCGACGAGGTTCGCCTCGCCGTGGGCGAGGCATGCTCCCGCGCCGTCGAGGTGCATCAGCAGCACTGCCCGGCCGAGCCGGTCAGGGTTGCCCTGACCGGCGCCGGGGAGCGGTTCGAAGTGGTGGTGACCAACGCCTCCGCCGGCGACGACGGCATGGCATGGCCGCCGCAGCCCGCCACCGATGGGCAGGATCCGGCGGCGCTGCCCGCCGAACTCGGCCTCGCGGTGATCGCCGGGCTGGCCGATGATGTCCAGGTGTCCAGGAACGGCGATGGCCTCAGCATCCGGATGAGCTGGCCGTCCGGGGCGCCCGCGGGCTGACCGGCGGCCATCTGCACGCCGGCCCGGCCCGGCCGTCCCTTGACGGGCGCCGTCGCGGGGCAGGCGCGCTGGCGCTGGGCATGGGCGGCCGATTTATGGTTACCTTGGCATGACCAAACGCATCGCGCTGCCCTGGCGGAACTGACCCCGCCTCGCCGTCCGCTGGCGGGCATGCGTAGACTCCCGGGTCTGTCCTGGTGGCATTTGCCTTTATCCGGTGTGCTCCGCGCCTGGATGCCATGGCTGTTGCCCGGGGGGCGTTACCCGCGCGCGAAGACCCGTGCGCTTGTCGAGGAGGACTTGATGACAGGGCATAACCTCGCCGCAGGCGGTGGGGCGGTCAGTCTAACCGGCAGCAACCTCACCCTGGTTGTGGTCGTCGGAGTGATCGCGCTGCTCGCCCTTGCCGTGGCGGGCTGGCTGGTGCGGGACGTACTCGCGGCCAGCCAGGGCACGGCCAAGATGCAGGAAATCGCCCGTGCCGTGCAGGAGGGCGCCGCGGCATACCTGCGGCGCCAGTTCCGCACACTCAGCATATTCGTCGTGCTGATCTTCTTCGTGCTGCTGCTGCTGCCCGCCGATGGCGCGGGCGTGCGGTGGGGCCGGTCATTGTTCTTCGTGGTCGGTGCGGTGTTCTCGGCACTGACCGGGTTCACCGGCATGTCGCTGACGGTGCGCGGCAACGTGCGGGTGGCGGCCGCGGCACGCGAAAGCGGCGAGCGGCGCGCCATGCGGATCGCCTTCCGCACCGGAGGCGTGGCCGGCATGTTCACCGTCGGGCTGGGGCTGTTCGGCGCCGCGCTGGTGGTGCTGATCTACAAGCAGAACGCCCCGTCGGTGCTGGAGGGCTTCGGCTTCGGCGCAGCCCTGCTGGCCATGTTCATGCGAGTCGGCGGCGGCATCTACACCAAGGCCGCCGACGTGGGTGCCGACCTGGTCGGCAAGGTCGAGAAGGGCATCCCGGAGGATGACCCGCGCAACGCCGCCACGATCGCCGACAACGTCGGCGACAACGTCGGCGACTGCGCCGGCATGGCGGCGGACCTGTTCGAGTCCTACGCCGTCATGCTGGTCGCCTCGCTGATCCTCGGCAAGGTGGCGTTCGGCAACTACGGCCTGGTCTACCCGCTGCTGGTCCCGATGCTCGGCGTCATCACCGCGGTGATCGGCATCTTCGTGGTCGCCCCGCGCAAGAACGACCGCAGCGGCATGACCGCCATCAACCGCGGCTTCTTCGTCTCGGCCGTCGTCTCGCTGATCCTCGTTATCGGCGCGACGTTCCTGTACCTGCCCGACACGTTCAGCAAGCTGACCGGCGTCACCGACCCCACCATCCTGTCCCACGGCGGCAACCCGCGCTGGTTCGCCATCGGCGCGGTGATCATCGGCCTGGTCCTGGCCAGCGCCATCCAGTTGCTGACCGGGTACTTCACCGAGACCAACCGCAAGCCGGTCAAGGACATCGCGGAAAGCTCGCAGACCGGCGCCGCGACCGTGATCCTCTCCGGCGTGTCGACCGGCATGGAGTCCGCGGTCTACGCCGCATTGCTGATCGGCGCCGCCGTCTATGGCGCCTTCCTGCTCGGCACCGGCAGTCCGACCCTCGCCCTGTTCGCGGTGGCACTGGCCGGCACCGGCCTACTCACCACGGTCGGGGTCATCGTGTCCATGGACTCCTTCGGCCCGGTGACCGACAACGCCCAAGGCATCGCCGAGATGTCCGGGGACGTCGAAGGCGAGGCCGCGCAGGCGCTCACCCACCTGGATGCGGTCGGCAACACCACCAAGGCGATCACCAAGGGCATCGCGATCGCGACCGCGGTGCTCGCGGCCACGGCCCTGTTCGGCTCGTTCCGCACCACGGTCGAAACCGCACTCGGCAGCGCCGCCGGGAGCTTCAGCCTGTCGGTCGACAGGCCGAACGTGCTCGTGGGCGTGATCGTCGGTGCGGCCGTGGTCTTCATGTTCTCCAGCCTGCTCATCCGGGCCGTGAGCCGGGCGGCGCAGCGCGTCGTCATTGAGGTGCGCAATCAGTTCCGCGACCACCCGGGGATCATGGACTACACCGAGAAGCCCGACTACGCGCGCGTGGTGGACATCTGTACCAAGGACTCGCTGCGCGAACTGGCCACCCCCGGGCTGCTGGCGGTGCTGACGCCGATCGCGGTCGGGTTCGCCTTCGGCTACGCGCCGCTCGGCTCCTACCTGGCCGGGGCCATCGCGGCCGGGGTGCTGATGGCGGTGTTCCTCGCCAACTCCGGAGGTGCCTGGGACAACGCCAAGAAGCTGGTCGAGGACGGGAGCTACGGCGGCAAGGGCTCCGAGGCGCACGCCGCCACGGTCATCGGCGACACCGTCGGGGACCCGTTCAAGGACACCGCGGGGCCCGCGATCAACCCGCTGCTCAAGGTCATGAACCTGGTCTCCCTTCTGGTCGCCACGAGCGTCGTCAAGTACAGCCACAACGTGGGCCTGCGGGTCGGCGTGGCGCTCGTCGCGGTGGCCATCGTGGTGACCGCGATCGTGATCTCCAAGCGGCAGTCGTCCGGCCTGGCCCCCAGCGATCCGGGGGACGGTGCCGCCGCCGTGACGGCATCGGGCCCGCAGAGCGTGTCCGCGCCCCAGCCGGCCGGTGACGGCACCAACGGGACCGCCCCTGCCGGGCAGGCCCAGCAGACAACTTCCTAGGTGCCCCGGCCGGCCTCACGTTCAACTGCCAGGGAGGCGACGGCGGTGGGCGGTGGACGCACGCTGCTGGTGCTTCGGCACGCCAAGGCGGCGGGTGAGCCAGGGGTCAATGACACCGAGCGCCCGCTGACCGGCGGTGGCCGCCGGGATGCGAGCGCGGCCGGCCGGTGGCTGCTCGCCCGCGACATTACGCCGGACTGGGTGCTGTGTTCCCCGGCGCGGCGCACCCGGGAGACCTGGGAGCAGATCAGTGCCGTGCTCGGAGGAGAGGCCCCCGGTCAGGACGCGGTGAGTTTCGGGCGCCGCCTTTACGACGCCGGGGCCCAGGACCTGCTGGATCTCGTCAATGAGCAGCCCGACGACGCCCGCACGCTGCTCACGGTGGGCCACAACCCGGCCTCCGGGCAGCTGGTCGCGTTGCTCACCAGGCGCTTGGACATCGCGTTCCCCGCGTGTGCGCTTGCGGTCATCCGGCTCGGCGGAAGCTGGGCCGCCGCGGCACCCGGTGGCGGGGAACTGGCCGATCTGTGGACCCCGCACACAGCGGAGTGACCGGGCCGGGGCGCCCTTGACCGGCGGCGGCGGAACGTGCTGGCGCGCTCAGGCACCAGGGCCGTCGCTGGCCTCCACCTCGTCCCTGGACACCCCGAGCAGGTAGAGCACGGTGTCCAGGTACGGCACGCTCACCGACGCGTCGGCCGCGTCCCTGACGGCCTGCTTGGCGTTGAAGGCGATCCCCAGGCCCGCGGCGGCGATCATGTCGAGGTCGTTGGCGCCGTCCCCGACCGCGACCGTCTGGCTGAGCGGAACCCCGGCCTGATCAGCGAACAGCCGCAGCGCCGCCGCCTTGCCGGCGCGGTCGATCACCGGCCCGGTCAGCTTGCCGGTCAGCTTCCCCCCGGCGATCTCCAGGGTGTTGGCCGCCGCGAAGTCAAGCCCCAGACCGGCCGCGAGGCCCTCGGTGAGCTGTGTGAATCCCCCGCTCACGATGCCGCAGCGGAATCCCAGGTGCTGCAGGGTACGGATCAGGGTGCGGGCACCGGGCGCGAGCTGGATATCCCCGCGCACCTCGTCGAGCACGCTGGCGTCCAGGCCGGCCAGCAGCGCCACCCGCTCGCGCAGCGCGGTCGCGAAGTCGGCTTCCCCGCGCATCGCCGCGGCGGTGATCTTGGCGACCTGTTCCGCGCAGCCGGCCCGGGCCGCCAGCAGGTCGATCACCTCGGCGGAGATCAACGTGGAGTCCACGTCCATGACGATGAGCCGCATGGCGCGCCGGTGCAGCCCGCCGCGCTGGACGGCCACGTCGACCCGCTGCTCGGCCGCCTCGCGGGTGAGCGCCGCCCGCAGGCCGTCCGGGTCGGCTCCGGACACGTCGAGTTCGATGCAGGTCACCGGCCGGTCGGCGAGCCGGTCGATCCGGTCGATGTTCGCCCCGCTCGCGGCGATCCGGCTGGTGATCGCCGCGACCGCGCTCGGCAGTAGCGGGCTGCCCATGACCGTGACGTGCAGCCGCCCGCGGCGCCTCGGCGGCTCACCCCAGCCGGTGGTGATCTCCGCTTCCAGGTCCAGATCGGCGGCGAGGGCCCGGACGGCCCGGTGAATCCCGGTGAGGTCGGGGTCGCCCTCACAGGCAAGCAGCACGCCGAGGACCAGGCGCCCGCGGATGACCACCTGCTCGATGTCCGCGACGGCCAGATCATGGGCGGCCAGTTCTGAGAACAGCCTGGAGGTGACCCCGGGTCGGTCACGGCCGGTCAGGGTCACCAGGATGGTGGTTCGGCCAGCAGCAGTCATCGCGGGTAAAACGCTACCGTCGCCGGCCCCCTCCCCAGGCCGCCGGGGCGGCAGCGCGCCCCGGCAGCGGCGAAACGTCAAGGCAGGAGCAGGTGCACGTCGCCGAACTCGTGCCAAAGGTAGGAATGCTCCACCGCGGCGTCGTAGCACCTGCGGAGCAGGCCGGCCCCGGCGAAAGCGGTCAGCATCAGAAGATGGGTGGAGCGCGGTTCGTGCAGCCCGGTGAACAGCGCATCCACCACCCTCGGCGGGGTTTGCGGTGTCACCAGGTGGTGCGTCCAGCCGGCGGATGCGGGCAGCGGGCCTTCCGTCCCTTGCCCCCTGACGGCCGCCGCCGTCTCCAGCGCCCGCACGACCGTGGTGCCGACCGCGACCACCCGGCCACCGGCCTGCCGGGTCGCGCCGACCAGCCTGGCCGTGGCCGGCGGGACGTCGTAGGGCTCGGGATACGGCTCCTCATCGCCTTCCAGCGAGGACACGCCGGTGTGCAGGGTGAGCGGCGCGATCGTCACGCCCCGCACCACGAGCCGGGCGATCAGCTCCGCGGTGAACGGTCGGCTGGCGCTTGGCATCTCGGCGCTGCCCGGCGTGGCGCCGAAGACCGTCTGGTACGCCTGCGCGGGCCAGTCCAACTCCACGTAGGAGTAGTGGATGTACGAGCCGTGCCGGAGCAGGTAGGGCACCACCGCGGTGGACAGCCGCACCCGCCACAGCCGCCCGGTGACCCGCTCGGCCAGGGTCGCCACCGCACCGCCGGGCAGCGGCAGCGCCTGGCCCGGCGAGCCGCCAGGGAAGGGCTGGGTGGCGTGGCCGCGCACGGCCCGCAGTTCGGCCAGCCAGCTGCCGTCCGGCAGCGAGGTGGAGAAGTGCATGACCAGCCCGGGGCCGCAGCGGACCGCGGCAGGCAGCGTCGCCGAGGTGTTGACCACGAGCAGGTCCCCGGGCAGCAGCAGGCCAGGCAGGTCGGTGAACGGGTGGTGGGTGATCTCGCCGGTCCGGCGCCGGCTGACCATCATCCTGACCGCGTCCCTGGGGACGCCGCGCGCCTCCGGCGGCTCGCTCGCCTCCAGGGCGGGCGGCAGTTCGAAGTCGGCCAGGACCGTCATGACCGCCCCGCGGGCTCGGTGACGGTCGCGGCCTCCGCCGCCTGGTCACCGGCGGGCATGAGGTCGGCGGCACGGTAGCGCCCGCTCGGCATCCGCTCTCCGATCAGCCTCAGGAACGCGGGCACCACCGACTCAGGCAGCGGCCGGTCGGAGATGTCCTCGCCGGGGAACGCGTCCTGGTGCATCTGGGTGCGCAGATCTCCCGGGTCCACCCGCCAGACCCGGACGGCGACCTCCTCGGCGGCCAGCACGTTGCAGGCCTGCTCCAGCGCGGCCTTGGCCGCACCGTAGCCGCCCCACCCGGCGTACGCCTCGACCGCGGCGTCGGAGGTGACGCTGAGCACGGCGCCGCCGCGCTCGCGCAGGGCGGGCAGCAGCATCTGGGTGAGGGCGATCGGGGCGATCACGTTCACCTCGAAGGCCGTGCGCAGTTCGTCGAGCGGGAAGTCGGAGACCGCGGGCAGCGGGCTGGGGCCCAGCGTGCCGGCGTTGTTGATGAGCAGGTCCGGGCCGCCCAGGGCCTGCGCCGCGCGGCGCAGGTCGCCGCGGTGGGCCGGGTCGGTGATGTCCCCGGCGATCGCGGTGACGACCGCGGCGGCCGGCAGCCCGGCCATGGCCGTGCGCAGGGCCCCCCCGTCCCTGGCGTCCACTACCAGCCGGTATCCGTCTTCGGCGAGGGCACGCGCGAGCGCGCGGCCGAGCCCGCGGGAGGCGCCGGTCAGCACGGCGACGCGAGCGGTCCCGGCGGTGCCCTGGGTGCGGGCCTGGCCGGTGCCGTTGTCAGCATGTGTGTCGGTCATGGCAGCCACGCTAGGCCGGGCCGCCCGCGGCGGCATCGGCCGTGCGGTCCGGCTCGCCTGCGACATTGGTCCTAGGACCGGCGCCCGATCCGTACGGCCGCCGGCGCCGGTAACGTCGTGTCATGGGCAAGTACAGCCCCGCGGCTGGTGCGGGTTCCGGTGACCCGGCCGCCGCGGGCTCGCGTTCCGCGGCGCCGGCGGCATCGCGCCGCGACGCTGCTCGCGGTGATGCGCCCGGCCAGGACGAGGTCCTCCGCCGGGTCAGCGCTGCCGTCCTCGCCGTCACCAGGGAACTGTCGGTCGGCGACGTGCTCGAGGTCATCGTGCGTTCGGTGCGCTCGCTCGCGGGCGCCAGGTACGCGGCGCTCGGCGTGCCCGACGACCGTGGCTCGTTCGCGGAGTTCGTGGTGGACGGCATCTCCGAGCGGCAGCGCAAGGCGATCGGCCCACTGCCCCGCCAGCACGGCATGCTGGCCGTCATGCTCCGCGAGGGCCAGCCGCTGCGGCTGGCCGACATCCGCGCCGACCCCAGGTTCGAGGGCTGGCCGTCGGCGCACCCCGAACTTGCCGACATCCTCGCCATGCCGATCAAGGACGGCGACCGGGTGCTCGGCTTCATCTTCGCCGCCAACAAGATGGCCGGCGCGGGCGGCGGGTTCACCGAGCGCGACGAAGAAGTTCTCGCACTGTTCGCCGCGCATGCCGCGATCGCGCTCACCAATGCCCGCCTCTACGAGCGTGCCCGGCAGCTTTCCGTGCTGGAGGAACGCGCCCGGCTGGCCAGGGACCTGCACGACGCGGTCTCGCAGAAGCTGTTCAGCATCCGGGTCAAGGCCCGCGCGGCGTCGGTGCTCGCGAGCCGGGGCCCGGCAACCGGGGACACCGACCGGGCGGCGGCCGAGATGGAAAGCGTGGCGGCGCTGGCCGGTGACGCACAGGCCGAACTGCGCGTGGTCATCGACGGGCTGGCCCCGCCGGAGATCACCGAGAGCGGGCTGGCCGGGTCGCTGCGCAAGTACGCGCTGCTGGCCGGCAAGGCGCACGGGGTGAAAGTCAGGTTCGCCGCCAGCGACCTGCCGGCGCTGGGCGCGGACCGGGAGGCGGCACTGTACCGGATCGCCCAGGAAGCGCTGCACAACGCGCTGCGCCACTCCGGCGCGGCCGAGGTCGGCGTGTCGGTGTGCGCGGCGGCCAGGCGGGTCACCCTGGAGGTCAGCGACCAGGGCACGGGCTTCGACCCGGAACTGGCCACCGGTGGCCGCGGCCTGCCGTCGCTGCGCGAGCGCGCCGCCGGGGCCGGTGCCTCGCTGGTGATCCGGTCCGCGCCGGGGCAGGGCACCACCGTGCGGGTGGTCATGCCGGTGGACCGCGGCGGCCGTGCTAGCCCCGGCCCCGCCACCCCGCGCTCTGTCGGCTCTGGCCCCGCCACCCCACTCAAGGGGGGCGCGCGGTGAGCGCCGCCGAGGCCCGGAAGATCACCGTGCTGATCGCCGACGACCACCCGGTGGTGCGGCAGGGGCTTCGCGTACTGCTCAGCCTGCACGCGGACATCGAAGTGGTGGGCGAGGCAAGCGACGGCACGGAAGCCGTCGAACTGGCCGCCGCGGTCGCGCCGGACGTGGTCCTGCTCGACCTGAAGCTGCCCGGCCTGGACGGGCTGGGCGTGCTGGCCGAACTCAGGGACCGGAACCTGCCGGCCAGGGTGCTCGTGCTTACCAGTGTGGCCGACTCCGCGTCGGTGACCGTGGCGATGCGGGCCGGTGCCGCGGGCTTCCTGTACAAGGACGTGGACCCGGACGCGCTGGTCCGTGCGGTCCGCTCGGTGCACGACGGCAACACCGTCCTGGCGCCGGAGGCGGCGAGCACGCTGGTCCGGTCCCGGAGCAGGCCCGCCGCGGTCGGCGGCCTCGACGCGCTGACCGCGCGCGAGCGGGAGGTGCTCGCGCAGATCGCCGAGGGCCGGTCCAACAGGGAAATCGCGCGCCTGCTGAACATGTCGGAGAAGACCGTGAAAACCCACGTCAGCTCGGTGCTGGCAAAGCTCGGCGTGGCCGATCGCACGCAGGCCGCGCTCCATGCGGTGCGCAATTCACCTGCCTGACAACGGCATGAAAACGCCGCCGCGCGGAGCGCCATTGTGGCCTGCCATATGACGTAGGTTCGTCCTGACGGATGCGCTGGAAGGAGCCGGATGTCCGACGAGGTGGTGCGGCTGCGGGGTGTCGGTGTCCGGCGAGGCGGCTCGATGCTTCTCCGCGACATCACCTGGACCGTCCACGCCGATGAACGCTGGGTGGTCATCGGCCCGAACGGCGCCGGCAAGACGACGTTGCTCCAGGTGGCCGCGGCGCAGTTGTACCCGACCGAGGGCACCGCGCGCATTCTCGGCGAGCGGCTTGGCGCCACCGACGTGTTCGAACTGCGGCCGAGGATCGGCCTGGCCAGCGCCGCCCTGGCGGACCGGGTGCCGCCCGGGGAAAAGGTGATCGATCTGGTCCTCACCGCC
>DASXKD010000303.1:0-9598 GCA_036497045.1 Streptosporangiaceae bacterium
TGTTGTCGTTCCCGCAGACCCGGTTCTACCGGCTGCGGGTCACCGACGGCGGCCATTCGGCCCGGCTGACGGCGCTGAACGCCGCCCCGCTGCCGCCGGGGGAGTACGCGGACGGCATCGCGGTCAGCCCGGACGGGAGCAGGCTCGCGGTAGCCATCCAGCGCAGCGGCGGGCAGCACGGCGCGGTGGAGGTGGTGTCGCTGGCCAGCGGCGCCGCACGGACCTGGACCACCGGGCGCCCTGGGATCCCATGGGGCGTGTCCTGGGCGGACAGCCGGCGCCTCGGATTCTTCTGGGAAGACGACGGTTCGGCGCTGCGCGGCTCAGGGCTGTGGGAGCTGGACACCGCGGCGCCGGGGCACGCCCTGCTGTCGGGGCGCCGGGTCGTGCCGCTCGTAACCGGCGGCGACACGGTCCAGTACGCCCAGCTCACGACGGCCGGCACGGTGATCGCCGCGGTCAGCTACAACGGCACCGCGCACGTCGCCCGGGGCACGGTGGTCGGCGGCATCGTGGAACTGTCCGCCCGGACCGGCCGCCCGCTGCATACGCTGCTCGCCGAGCACGCGGCGTACGCCGCGGACCCGGGGCACGCGGGCTGGTACATCGGCTCCTGTCAGCTGGCGGCGGCCGACCGCACCGGCAGCCATCTGCTGGTGAGCTGCGACAGGTTCGGCCGGCTGGACCGGGGCCGATTCACCGCGCTGCCCGGTGCGGCGCCGCAGTCGGCGGTCGCGGCCGCCTGGTGACCCGGGGCGCCTGCCCGGTTCAGGCGGGGCCGGTGAGGTGGATGCGCACCGCGAGGAACAGGCGCGGGGTGTCCCGCAGCACGGCCAGCCTCGGGTCGGGCACGGTGAGGAAGCGGTCCACCGCGTGCTTCATCACCGGCCGCAGCCGAGGGTCGGCCCGGGCACCTGACATCGTCTTCCGGTCGCCGCCGAGCACCACGGCGTCCAGCCGTTCCGCGTAGGGGACCAGTATCTTCACCGCGGTGCCCGTGGCCGCCGCGACCGCGGCCGTAGCCTGGTTCTCCCGGCGCCGGGCGAACCGGTGCTGCGAGGTGCCGCCCGCGGCGGACCGGCCGTGCACCAGCCGCGACCCGACCTTGGAGCTGACCAGCCGGGGCGGGCTGCCGGCGAAGACCCCGGCGGCGAACCCGCCGAGCCGGAGCAGGAACACCCCCACGGTCCGGTCTGTCGCGGCGTGCGCGGCGATCAGCCCGGCCAGGTCCGCCGGATCGTCCGGCCAGGCGCCCCCGGCGGGCGCTGTCATCGGCGGGAACGGCGGATGGCACTCGGCGGCCGCGCCGTCCGCAGCGCGAAATGTCACCGCCAGCCGGCCAGGCTCGGCGGTCACGGCACCGTGGCGCTCGGCGAACGTGGCGACCCAGCGGGGCAGCCGGTCCGGTGCCACGTCCACCCACCGGCCGCCGCCCGCCTCCGGGCCCACAGCACCGGCCGTGGCGTCGGCACCTGGCCCGCCGGTCCGGGCAGTGGCATCATGACCAGCCCCCGTCCCGGCAGCCTCGCTGGCCCCAGCCGTGGTGCCCTCAGCCATCAGGTGTCTCCATCCGTCTCGTGATCATGACTGGCCAACCAACTGCCTTACTGTCGATTAGTGTGTCCCCGGGTCGATTGACCTGGATTGCTGGCATGCGGGAGCGGCAATTGCGGCGCGGGCGGCGGCCTCAGAGCCGGGCGCCGGGCGGAGGGCCACGCTGGTGGCGGACCGGCCGGGGTCATGTGCTGTGGCCTCTTGCGACCGGCCTGGCGTTCTGCGCACTGGGCCTATGGGCAGGCCTGGTGTACCAGCACAACCAGGCGGCCTTCGGCGCCCAGGCGGTGCCCGCCAGAGCTGTTATTGACCAGATCTACGGCAGTGCTCCCTCGCAGAATTATGATGCGCCTGCCTTTGATCAGTATGGGCTCGTTCACTATGAGGTGCGAGGACGAACCGCGCATGCGCGAGTCCTGCTGGTCGCCGGCTGCAGTGGGACGTGCAACCCCGAGTATCGCGCACCCCGCGCACCTTGACTCGCCGCGACACTGAGAGCGAGTGGGCTGACCCAGCGCTAGCGATCCTTAATGGTGGGGGTTACCAAGGTCGTGAGGTCAAGCTGGGTGCTGGCTAGGAACCCGTGCAGGGAGAACCCAGGCCGCACCACCGCGCAGGTCCAGCCGATCCTGCGCGCCACCAGCGGCCGGGCGCCGTCAGACCGGGACCGTGCAGCGGCTGTTCGGCCGGTTGGAGCTGAACCGCCCCCACCGGCCTGGCATTCACCACGCCGGCGCCGGGTCGCAGCTTCTTTGGAGCACCCCGGCATTCCGGACGCAGAACGTCCTCAACGGGGTCTACGGTGCCGGCATGACTAACACCGACTACCCGTGGGAACCGCCCATGGCTGGTACCGAGGCCGCGCACCTGACCGGGGCCCTCGACCGGCTGCGTACGACGTTCCGGTTCAAGGCCGATGATCTCGACGCCGCCGGATTGCAGGTCAGCATCGGCACTTCCTCGTTGACCCTTGGCGGGCTGCTCAAGCATCTCGCCGTGTGCGAGGACAACATGTTCACCGTCAGGCTCAGCGGAGCACCGATCGGCGCGCCCTGGGAGGGCACCGACTGGGACGGCGACAACGACTGGGAACTCACCTCCGCCGCCGACGACACCCCGGAGCAGCTATACGACCTGTGGGACAGCGCCGTCGAACGGTCGCGCGCGAGGCTCAACGCGGCCCTGGTGAACGGCGGACTTGACCAGTCCGTGCACTTCACCCACCCCGACGGCCGCCACGCCAGCCTGCGCCGGCTGGTCTGCGATCTGATCGAGGAGTATGGCAGGCACACCGGCCACGCCGACCTGATACGCGAGGCGGCCGACGGGCGAGTCGGTGAGGACCCGCCCGCCGGATGGCGCCCGAAGGCCGGCCACTATCGCGTCGATGGCTGACGCTCGGGCCGGACGGGTTCCTGGCCAGCACCCAGCTTGACCTCACGCCCCCTTTGGTACCCCCCACCATTAAGGATCGTTAGTTGTCAATGGTCAGGTTGCGGTGGTTCTGGCCACATTTCGTGATCGATACCGGTGCAGGATGATGCCGATGCCCGGCCCCGCTGGCAGACTGCCCTTGCGGGCCGCAGCGGGTGCGCCCTCCAGTTGCCTGCGGCATTCTCTGGCTGCTGCCCCAAAGTGAGGGAACGGAGGTCAGGGCATGCTCTGGGCGGTGGTGTTCGCCTTGGCCGCCGCATTGTCCAACGCGGTCAATTTGCTGACGCAGCACAAGGCGAGCATCAGCGCACCGAGACGGGTCAAGGGCTGGCGGCTGGCGCTGTACCTGCCGCGGCAGCCGCTGTGGCTGCTGGGTGTCGCCGCCGCGGTGGGCTCATTCGTCTTCCAGGCCCTGGCCTTGCACTACGGCCCGATGTCGGTGGTCCAGCCGCTGCTGATCACCGAGCTGATCTTCGCCTTGGTCCTGCGCCGGGTGTGGATTCACCAGGACGTGGCCCGGGCCGCGTGGGCGTCGGTCGGCGTCGTTTGCGTGACCCTGGCGGTATTCCTAGCCGTCGGCGAGCCCACCGGCGGCCACCCCTACCCGACGGCCGCACACTGGCTGTCGGCGGGGCTGGTACTCGGCGGTGCCATCGTGGTGCTGACCTTGCTGGGCTTGCGGGGCTCGCCAGTGCGCCGGGCGGCCTCCTTGGCGGCGGCGACGGGGCTGATGGCGTCGCTGGAGGCATCGTTCCTCAAGACGGCGACCCAGACCCTGTCGGTCTCCGGCATCGGCGGCATGCTGACGGCCTGGCCGGTGTATGCGTTTATCGCCGCCACGATCACAGGCGCGCTGCTCCAGCAGGGCGCGCTGCACGTCGGGCCGCTGAGCGTGTCCCAGCCGCTGCTGGTCATCATCGACCCGTTCACCAGCATCATCTTGAGCGTCTGGCTGTTTGGCGAGCGGTTCACCAACAGCCCCGCGAAAGTCATCATCGGCGTCGCGGCGTTCGCGGTGATGGCCGCGGGGGTCGTCATGCTGACCCGCGCAGCGCCCCAGGACCTCACTCCATCCAGGCCCGCCAGGAAGGCCGGCGCAGGACCTACGCCGTAGGGTGTATCCGCGCTTCGCCGGCAGCCGCAAAGATGCCGGTCAGCAGCGGCACCTCGGCGCAGGGTCGCTGCAGGGCGATCGCGCAGAGGATGACGGCTTCACCCGCGCTGGCGGCCAGTGCCTGCGGGCCGGCGGTATCCGCTGCGGCGGCCGGAAGTACCGGCGCCCCCGGCCGCCCGGCTGGTGGGCCGCGTATTGCACACTGGGGCCTTCCGCGCACCTGACCAGGAGGACCCCAGATGACGCAAACCGTTCCCGTAACCGCGGTGGCCCAGGTGGGCACGGACCAGGTGCGGGTGCTGACCGGGCTCACCACCCACGCGGGCGGCCCTTACCTGTGCGGGCCCGCGCTGACCTGCGCCTGTGCCCCCGAGGACAACCTGGCCATGCACGCGGCGCTGTACCAGGCCCAGCCCGGCACGGTGCTGGTCTGCGACGGCGCGGGCAGCACCAGGTGTGCCATGTTCGGCGAGCTGATGGCCACCGACGCGGCGAACCAGCGGCTGGCCGGCCTGGTACTCCAGGGCCCGGTCCGGGACATCGCCGACATCGACGAACTCGGCTTCCCGGTCTGGTGCGCGGGCACCGCACCGGGGCAGGCGGCCAAGGCCGCGGTGGTGTCTGTGGGCCTGCCGGTGGTGGTCGGCGGCGTTCTGGTGGCCTCAGGAGACCAGGTGATCGCCGACCGCGACGGCGTGGCCGTGGTTCCCGCGACGCAGTGGCCGGCCATCGAGGCGGAGGCGGCCGCGCTGGCCGCCAAGGAGGAGCGGACCCGCGCCCGGCTCGCCGCCGGTGAGCGCCTCGCCGACATCAACGGGCTGGACCTGGCCAGGTTCCTCCCCGACAGCAACTCATAACTTCGAGCCTGATAATCAGTGTCAAACCTTCACTAGCCGCTCGGTGCGGTGAACCGCACGGTGGGCAGGCGCGGCGCGCGGGCACATCCCCAGCGGGGGGAGGTCCAGGGGGGAACTGTGCCGGCCCGGGGCAGCGACCCCCGGTGGCCCCCTGGCGGTTAACGCTTCGCGTGGCCGGCGGAGCGTCAGGTACGCTTGCCGCGTGCCGTCGCTCCCGCTGTCACCGCTGCCCTGATGCCGCGCCCCGGGATGCGGGGCCGCCTGGGACCAGATACCGGATAGGCGCGGGGAGTGAGTTCACGTGATTGTGGCAGGCGGCCTCGAACTGCGCGCCGGCGCAGAGTTGTTGCTCGAGGCGGCGAGCTTCCAGGTTGCCCCTGGCGACAAGATCGGCCTGGTAGGGCGGAACGGGGCGGGCAAGACCACGCTGGCGCGGGTACTGGCGGGAGAGGCCCTGCCCACGGGCGGCACGGTGCGCCGCACCGGCACGATCGGCTACCTTCCGCAGGACTCACGGGCCGGCAACCTGACCGGCCTGGCCATGGACCGGGTGCTGTCCGCCCGCGGCCTTGACGAGGTCAGGGCCGCGATGCGCAACGCCGAGAAACAGATGGCCGACCCTGATCCGGCCCGCAGGGACGCGGCCGTCCGCCGCTACAGCAACGCCGAGGAACGGCTGCACGGCCTCGGCGGTTATGCGGCGGAGGCCGAGGCCGCGTCGATCTCCGCCAGCCTGGGGCTGCCCGGCCGGGTGCTGTCCCAGCCGCTGCAGACCCTGTCGGGCGGGCAGCGGCGGCGGGTGGAACTGGCCAGGATCCTGTTCTCCGGGGCGCAGACCCTGCTGCTCGACGAGCCGACCAACCACCTGGACGCGGACTCCACCACCTGGCTGCGCGACCACCTCAAGGCCTTCCGCGGCGGCCTGATGGTGATCAGCCACAACTCCGCCCTGCTCGAAGCGGTGGTGAACAAGGTCTTCCACCTCGACGCCGAGCGGACCACCCTGGACATCTACAACGTCGGCTGGAAGACCTACCTGGCGCAGCGGGAGACCGACGCGCGGCGCCGCAGCAGGGAAGCGGCCGGTGCCCGCCGTCAGGCGGCCGTGCTGCAAGCGCAGGCGGACCGGATGCGCGCCAAGGCCACCAAGGCCAAGGCCGCGCAGGGGATGGAACGGCGGGCCCAGCGGCTGTTGGCCGGAGTGGCCGAGGAGCGGCGCGGGGAGCGGGTGGCCAAGCTGCGTTTCCCCGAGCCCGCGCCGTGCGGCAAGACACCGCTGTCGGCACGGGGCCTGTCCAAGTCCTACGGCTCGCTTGAGGTGTTCACCGACGTGGACATAGCGGTGGACCGCGGGGCCAGGATCGTGGTGCTCGGGCTTAACGGCGCAGGGAAGACCACCCTGCTGCGGCTGGTGGCCGGGCTGGAACCGCCGGACACCGGGGAGGTGCTGCCCGGGCACGGGCTGCGGCTTGGCTACTACGCCCAGGAGCACGAGACGCTGGACATGGACCGGACCGTGCTGGAGAACATGGCCTCGGCGGCGCCGGAACTGACCGAGCCGGAGCAGCGGCGCGTCCTCGGCTCGTTCCTGTTCCCCGGGGACGACGTGACCAAGGCCGCCGGGGTCCTGTCCGGCGGCGAGCGGACCCGGCTGGCCCTTGCCCTGCTGGTGGTGTCCGGCGCGAACGTGCTGCTGCTCGACGAGCCCACCAACAACCTCGACCCGCTGAGCAGGAACGAGATCCTGGGCGCCCTGCGCCGCTACCGAGGGGCGATCGTCCTGGTGACCCACGACGAGGGCGCCGTCGAGGCGCTGTCCCCCGAGCGGGTGATCCTGCTGCCCGACGGCGTGGAGGATTCGTGGAGCGAAGATCTGTCCGATCTGGTAGCCCTGGCCTGACCTGGCAGCACGCGAAAAGTAGTGATCACTTACCTGGATGCGGGTAGCCGATTGCGTGCTAATGAGTGATCATGGCGGTGACGGTGACGCAGCGGTCAGCTCAGCTCACGGGAGGTACGCGTGACCGAAACCCTCAAGAAAGGCACCCGGGTGACCGGGTCCGACCGCGCCAAGCTGGCAGCCGACCTGAAGAAGAGGTACGACTCCGGGGAAAGCATCCGGGCGCTCGCTGCGACGACCGGCCGTTCCTACGGCTTTGTACACCGGATCCTGACCGAGAACGGGGTGTCGCTGCGCGGCCGGGGTGGTGCGACGCGCGGCAAGGCCAAGGCGAAGCGCTGAGGGGACAGTGACGTCCCGCCTGGCTGGACTGGACCGCGCGGGCCTGCGATTCGACCTTGGTGAG
Organism: Streptosporangiaceae bacterium; assembly: GCA_036497045.1. Taxonomy (GTDB): domain Bacteria; phylum Actinomycetota; class Actinomycetes; order Streptosporangiales; family Streptosporangiaceae; genus DASXKD01. The sequence goes on from DASXKD010000303.1 coordinate 7,266, forward strand.
CCGTGCCCAGGCGCGGCCACCGTAACGCTGTCGCGCCCCGAGCGGCGCAACGCCATGACCCCCCGGATGTGGCGGGGGCTGGCCGAAATCGGCCAGTCCCTCCCGGCGGACATCCGGGTGGTAGTGGTACGCGGAGCAGGGCCTTCCTTCTCGTCCGGCATTGACCTGCGGATCCTGGCGGGGGAGGGGGCGGACGAGGCCGACCAGGCGCCGAGCCCTGCGGACCCCGGCTTCGAGGACTGGGTCGCGGCCTGCCAGGAGGGATTCGCCTGGCTGCGCAACCCGTCGCTGATCTGCATCGCGGCGGTCCGCGGCCACGCCATCGGCGCCGGGTTCCAGCTTGCTCTGGGCTGCGACCTGCGGGTGCTCGCCGACGACGCGATGCTCTGCATGAAAGAGCCATCGCTCGGCCTGGTGCCCGACCTTATGGGGACAAAGCCACTTGTCGACATCGTGGGCCTGCCCAGGGCCCTGGAGATCTGCCTCACCGGGCGGTCGGTGCCGGCCGCCGAGGCGCGCGAGCTGCGCCTGGCCGAGCTGGTGGTGCCCGCGGCGGACCTGGACGGCTCCGTGGCCGACCTGGCCGCCGCGCTGCTCGCCGTGGACCCGGCGACGGCCAGGGCCACCAAGGAACTGCTGTCCCTTGCCGCGGGCAACACCCTGGAGCAGCAGGCGGCCGCCGAACGTCAGGCCCAGGCGGCATTGCTGCGCTCGCGCCTCACCACCTCGTGACTTACCCCGCAGGCGGGCTGGGCACCTCGTAGTACACGACCCCGTCCCGCGTCGAGCTGGTCAGCCGGCCCTGGGCCGCCAGCAGCTCCAGGTGCGCCCGCGTCTCGATCACGGCGAGCATCTGGTTGAACGGATCCAGCTCGTCGAGCTGGCGCGCCCGGCGGGTCCACCGCAGGGACCTGGCGGCCTCGAGCGCGGTGGCCGCGCCAGCCTGCACCGCCGCCAGGCACTGGCCGAGCCGCTCGTCGTGGTGGGCGAACAGTTCGTCGATGCGGGCGTGCGCGCTGGGCGCCACCGGCCCGTGGGCGGGCAGCAACCGCATGTCGGGCAGGCTGCGGACCAACTGGAGTGACGACAGGAAGTCCTGCAGCGGGTGCGGGGACGGCACCGCCTCGAACCCGATCGACGGGGTGATGTGCGGCAGCACATGGTCACCCGCGAACAGCAGCCCCGCGGCAGCGTCGCGGAACACCACATGGCCCCGGGTGTGGCCGGGGGTGGGGACCACGGTTAGGGTACGGTCGCCCGCGCCGATCTCCTGGTAGGGGGTGAGCCACCGGTCCGGCTCCTCCCAGTCGGCGGCGCCGCCGGGCAGGGCGCGGGCGACGTCACCGAGATTGCCGATGATCCCGTCCGCCCCGCTGGCCCGCAGCTCGGCCAGTTGCGGTGCGAACGGTTCGGCCGTGCCGCCGGACAGCGCCGCGATGGCCTGCCGCTCGCCGAGGCCGAGGGACACGGTGCTGCCGAACTCCCGGCGCAGCGCGACCCCCAGCGTGTAATGGTCGCGGTGCACGTGGGTGACGAGGAACGAGCGGATGTCCCCAAGCTCGGCGCCGAGGCTGGCCAGGGCCGTGGTGAGGGCCTTGCGCGCCACGTCGAGGGCCCAGCCGCTGTCGATCAGCACAAGGCCGTCGCCGGCCTCGATGACGTAGACGTTCACCGCCCGCAGGCCGTCGGTGGGCAGGGGCAGCGGGACCCGGTGCACTCCGGTGGCAACCGGGTAGACGCCCGGCTCGGCCCACTGCCGGGCGATGGCCCCGGCGTCGGTGGTCACGGCTGGCCTTCCTCCTTACGGTGTTAGCCCAGGGGTGCGACCCCCTGGAACCCCCGGTGGCCCAAGGCCCCGTCCCTTCGTCACCGGGCCTTGGCCGTTCCATGCTCGCGTATGCCCGCTCCAGGGCCGACGCCGGGGCACGTTCGCCCTGAGCGCACGTGGGAAGAGCAGCACCGGCGCCGGTGTTGCGGGTGACATGTACCAGGCTCAGTGGCACGCGATGCGCTCGTTCACCCGGGACAAGTCGGTCACGCAGCAGCGGCTGAGCCGGGGCATCGTGCGGCGGATCGCGTCGTACGCCCGCCCCTACCGGCTGGACCTGGTCATCTTCCTGACCTTGACGTCGGTGTCCGCGGTGATCGCGGTCGCCGTTCCGCTGCTGCTGCAGACCATCATCGACAAGGGCATCCTGCCCAAGGACACCGAGGTCGTACTGTGGGTCGCCGGGGCGGTGGCCGGGCTCGCCCTGCTGGGCGCCGCGCTCTCGGTCGCCACGCGCTGGTTCTCGGCGCGCATCGGCGAGGGGCTCATCTACGACTTGCGCACC
>DASXKD010000304.1:0-7320 GCA_036497045.1 Streptosporangiaceae bacterium
GTCCGCAGGTCCACGGTGAGCAGGCCGTGCTTCAGCAGTTCACCGCCGGGGTGCACGCGGCGCAGCACGGCCCGGATACGGGCTAGCAACTCGGCCAGGCCGAACGGCTTGACCAGGTAGTCATCCGCGCCTGCGTCAAGGCAAGCGTCCAGCGCCAGGTCGGGAGCAGTTCGTCCAGAAGCGCCTCGGTCTCTGTGGTCAGCTCCGGCGGCCCGTCCATGGATGCGCGGGTCCAGATCTCGCCCGCGGCGGCATAGAGCAGGTTCTCCTGGCCGGTGGCGTGCGCGGCGGTCAGCAGGTCCCGCCAGAGCAACTCGTCGTCCGGCGCGATCCGCAGCCCGGTGCGCACGGCATCCGTCGCGCCGCGGGAGTCCCCGCCGTTCAGCCGCAGCTCGCACAGGCGGTGCGCGGCATCGGCGACCCTCGCGGATACCTCGTACTCCAGCCCGTCGGTGACGATCCAGGAGTAACCGCCCGGCCCGCAGTCGGCCAGGAAATGGCCTTCGACCAGGCTCAGCGCCTGCGCCAGCTTGGCCTCCTCCGCCGAGTGACCGCCCTTGCCCGGACCAGCCTGCCCGGCCTGGGCCACCAGGGTGAGGAACAAGTGCCAGTCCACCTTGACCCCGGAGCCGAGGCGCAGCCGGCCGCTGGCATCGGCGGCCAGGTGCGGGCGGCCGATGCCGTCGGTGCCGAGCCAGTAGGCGACCTCATCAAGCACGTCGTCCCTGGTCTCATCGGCCACGCCCTGCGGCCAGATCGCCCTGGCCAGCACGTTCGGGTGTACCCCCGCGGGGTGGGTCGCCAGGTAGACCACGATCTCCGTGGCGAGGGGCAGCATGCTGGGCTCGATCTCCCCCGTGGCGCGCACGGACACCGGGCCAAGCAGGGTGACCTCGGCCGGCATCGTGGCGTCGGGGGCCAGGTGCGGGGCCGGTGCCGCGTCCACCGGCGGCGCGGACATCAGCGCTCCGGTCATGTCGTCCGCGGCGTCGAACAGGCCCGCCATCGCCCCCTGCTGCCCGGCCGGGATGAGCTGAGCCGTGACGTCCAGGCCAAGCTCGGGCGCCCGCAACTGCCCGTCCGGGGTGACCTCCCAGGTCCAGGTGGCGCCGGGGGCCTCACCCGCGACCAGGTACCCGGCGGCGAGGGCACCGGCCCGGCCGAGCGCGGCCAGCCGCCCAGCCTCTTGGGGTGTCGGCGGGATCAGCGTGATCAGGTAGTGCGGCGTCCAGGCCTCGGGGATGAGCCCCTCCACCCGGCCGGCCAGCACCGACCGCGCACCGGAGGCGGCCAGGGCATCCGCCACGCCGGCCGCGTGCGCCTCGAGCAGCGGCAGTGCCTTCGCCACGGAACCTGCCACGTGTACCCGGTCGGGGGAGAGCGTGGCCAGGTCCTCACCGGCCCCCACCAGCGTCAGGTGCATCGTGTCGGACCAGAGGCTGGTGGCCAGTTCCGTGGCCATCGCGCACAGCGCGTCGGCGACCAGTTCCCCCGGGCCGGTGACGGCGATCGGGCCGCGCGCGGCCTCCAGGTCCACCAGTACCCGGCCGGTGGCATCGGTGCCGATGGTCACCAGGCCCGGGTACAGAGCGGTGCCGTCGCCGTCCAGGCCCGGCACGTCGGCCAGCAGCAGCCGCCATACCTGGCCGTCACCCACCGCGTACCAGGGCGCGGGCACGTCATGGCTGGGCGGGTTGACCCACAGGTCCAGGTTGTCGTCGCCGATGTGTGCGGCGAACACGGTCGGCGGCGTGCTGCCCTGCCGCTGTAGCGCGCGGCTGAGGTGACGCAGGCCCGCATCCAGCGTCCGGGCGGAGTTCTCGTCCTCGCCCAGGCGCAGCGCCGCCTCCGCCCACGCGGCGTCCGGCGGCGGCGCGACCACCCGCCGGCCGGGCGGCCTGCGCCGTGCCTGCCTGCGGCGGCGGCGCTCCAGCGCGGCCAGGACGCCCGCGGCAAGCAGCCCCGCGGCGGCGAGTTCCAGTGGGTAGCCGGGCTCGGACCGCGGCGCGGCGTGGGCGGGCGCGGACTGCCCGGGCGCGGCGTGGGCGGGCGCAGACGCGGCCCTGGCTGGGGCGGACCGGCCGGGCGCGGGCTGGCCTGCCCCGGCCCGGCCGTTGGCGGCGGGCGGCGGGGCGGGCGCGGCGTCCGGTGGTGGCGTGACGTGGGCCGGCCCGCCGGGAGCCGGGGCCGAAGTGGCCGGGGCCGGAGTTGCGGGGGCCGGAGTTGCCTGGGCCGACGCGGCGGACGGGCGGGCCGCCGGCGGGGCCTGTGCGGGCGAGGTCTGCGCGGGCGGGACCGCGGCGGGCGGCAGCGCGGCGGGCGAGGAGGCGTGCCTGCCCGGCGCGGGCGGGTGCGCGGCGGGCCGCGGCTCGTGCGGCCGGCCGGAATGCCGGGCCGGCGGGCTGGCCCTGACCTCCTCGATGCCCTGGCCGTGGGCGTCGTGCGGCATGCGCAGCACCCAGCCGGGACGGATGAGGCTGGCGATCGTGAGCATGGAGCCGTCCGGCTGCGGCAGGTCCTTGTTCAGCTCGAAGATCTCCAGGTACCGCCTGCCGTCACCCAGGTGGTTCTCGGCAATTTCCCACAGGCTCTCGTGGAACCGGCCCACCGGCGGCTTCACCACGTAGATCTTTTCCGTGCGGTGCGCCCACCTGTCCTGCCCGCCGTCCGGGCTCGCGGCGGTGGCCTGCGTCCCGTTGCCGCCCGGGGAGCCGTGGACGGGCCGGAACTCCTGACTCACATCCGCAGGGCCGAGCAGCCGGTGAGCACCCCCGTTCGCCGCCGGGGCGACCAGCAAGGATGGTGGCAGCGACCGGCCGGGGACGCTACTGCCGGGCATGGCGTCCCTGACGGGGGCAAGGGCCGCCGCCGCGGGCGGGGTGGCCGCCAGAGCGGCGGCCGGTGCCAGCGCGGGAGCCGCCGCAGCGGCCGTGGACACCAGCAGCGCGGTGGTGACCAGGCGGTGCACGAGCGCCTGGATTCCCCCGGCCAGCGGCACCCGCCGCGGCATGCCGATGTTGCGCACGGCCGCGGACACCTCGGCGATGACGCACCACACCAGTTGCAGCCAGGCCAGCCACACCACCACGGAGCAGGCCCTGAGCACGGTCGTGGCCTGGAGCCGGTGGGTGAGCAGGGACGCCGAAGGCATGGTGTGCGGTACCGGCAGGCCGAACACCGTGATCAGGGCTACCGGCGGCCCGATCACAAGCACGAGCAGCACCACGATGGCGCCCAGGCCGGTGAGCACGTCCCATCCGGAACGTGCCCGGCCCGGCTTGTTGTCTTGCCTGGCCATCAGCACAACGCTCCTTGGTTGATACCGCACTCGGGAGTGGCGGCCGCCTGTGCGGACTCGTGGAAGCCGGCGAAGACGCCGGGTATCAAGGGCCTGGTGGACACGGTGACCAGGACGGTCGCCCGCTCAGCCCCCGGCGGCGCACTGCAGCTCACCATGCTGGTGCTGGTGACCTTGTCCAGCCCGTTGGACAGCAGTTGCCCGTAGCTGCGGACCAGGCTGGCCGCCGCGATGCAGGCGCCGGGCCCGATGACCGCCTTGCCGCTGGTACGCAGCGTCTGGAGGTCGATGGTGTCGGCGGCGGCGCGGGCCGCCTGGCCGGCTATGTCCATGGCCCGCTCCTTCGCGTTCAGGGCCGAGCCCCCGTCGAGGATCAGTGCCAGCAGGAAGATCACCGCGATCGCGAACACCGCGGTGAACACCGTGACAGAGCCCCGCTCGCCGCGGGCGCGCGCCAGCACAGCGGGCCGCGTCAGCATGGGAACACGTCCCGGCACATGAACGGGTCGAGCGGCGCCACCGCCTGGCCGGTGAAACCCTTGGTCACCCCGAAGCCGAGCGCCCTGAACGGGCTCATGTCCACCTGGCAGGTGACGGTGACCGTGACCGCGGCACCGGCCGTGGTGGCCATAGGCACCGCCGGGTAGCCGGCCACCTGGACGGCGACGGTGCCAGGTGCGCACAGGCTGGTGGTGCCCAGGTCCGCCTGCGCGGCCTGCTGCGCTGCCGCGACGGCCTGGCCGTAGGACCGGGCGATGCTGGCCGCCCGGGCGGCGTCCCTGGCCGCGCCGTCGATGTGGCCCTGTACCTCCACCACCCGCGCGCCGGCCGCAACAAGCAGCAACAGCAGGACGAGCCCGGGCGCGAGCACCGCGAGCTCGACCGAGATCGACCCGCGCTGGGCCAGCCATTCGCGGTGCCGCCGCGCGCCCCGGGTGTTCCGGCGCATCAGCACGCCCCGCCCTGGCCCGCGGGCCGGAAGCACTCGACCGGGCCGCCGGCGGTCGCCGACACGGTCAGATGCAGCCCGAAGAACGGGAACACAGCGACGGCGACCTGCCCGCTCACCGTGACGTAGACGTTCCCCCCTGCCGCCGTGGCGGTGATCGCGTTGACCTGCTTGAGCAGCTTGCTGTTCAGCTTCTGGTAGTACTGCCGGGCGGTGCTCTGCGCATCCGCCTGCCAGCTGCCCGGCCTGCTGGCCGCCTCCTGACGGGCGACCACCGCTCCCGCCTGCGCCGCCGCCAGTGCGGCCTGCCGCGCGTTGAACCACAGGCCGAACTGGAGGATGAGCATGCAGATCATCATCAGCGCGGGGGCCAGCACGGCGAGCTCGACCGCGCTGGAGCCGCGGTCGGCCAGTGCCGCGCGCCACCAGCGCTGCAGGCGCTGGGCGGTCAACTGGCCCTGCCCTACGGGGTCGTGCCCTTGATCTGGTTCGCGGCGCCCCGGACGAAGTGCTGGATGGCCACCAGCAGCACGACCGCCACCACGAGGATCATCGCGGTGATCACGGCGAGTTCGACCGCCGATGCGCCACGGTCCTGCTCCCGCCATGCCGCGCGCAGCGCGGCCAGGTGCACGCCGAGGAAGGCCCGCACGTAACCTGACACCGGGTTGTTCATGCCCTGCTCCCAACTTTCTCTCCACCACGACCGCTTGCCGCCTTGCCTCAGACACCCAGCAGCCCCACCACCGGGAACACCAGGAAGAGCAGGAAGCCGGCGCACAGCATGAGCTGGGCGACCAGCATCGACTGGGACCGCTCCCCCGCCTGTCCCTCCAGGTCGGTCAGCTCCCTGCGGCGCAGGCTCTCCGCCCGCGCCACCAGTGACTCGCGCACCTTGGCCCCGTCCTCGGCGACCAGGCTGAGCGCCGCGGACAGGTCGCGGAGCTCGTCGATGCCGGCCTCCTCGCCCAGCGCGCCCAGCGCGTGCCAGGGGGTCTGGCCGGTGATCCGGGCGTTGGCCAGCGCATCCCGGATCCGCCAGAACGCCCAGCCGGTGCCGACATCGCTTGCTGTCATCAGCGCCTCGGGCACGCCACGCCCCCCGGCCAGGTTCATCGCGAACAGGTCGAGGAAGGACCCGATCGCATGCCGGAAGTCCCGCCGCCGGTTGGCAGCCTTCTGCTTGATCTCCAGGTCGGGCAGGAAGCTGAAGGCGGCACCGAGCAGCAGCCCGAGCCAGACCTGGATCCAGACAGAAATGTGGAACCCGAGCAGCCCGGCCAGCAGCCCTAGCGCCGGCCCGAGGACGAAGCCGAGCACCGCGAGCAGCACCTTGGTGGCCAGGAAGATCTCGAAGCCGATCCCGGCCAGGGACAGGTTCTTCCGCAGCGAGGAGAACTCCCAGCCCTGCTCGGCGCACAGCCGTGCCAGCCACGAGCCGAGGCGCCAGCGTGGGTCGGCGGCCGGGGCGTCGTGGCCGCCGGTCCAGTGCCCGTTCGCCACGCGGCGCGCCGCGTCGAAGGCGGCCAGGCGGCGGGCCAGCCGCGGCCGCGGCGGATGGAGCGCGAGGCCGAGCAGGAACAGGCCGAGGCCCGCCAGGCTGCCCACGAGGAGTGCCGCTGTCATGACGTACCTCCCTGCCAGGCCGCGACCGCTTCGGGGATCTCCGGCGTGGCCGTAGGCCCGTCGCCGGCCAGCAGCCGATCGGGCACCGGGAACCGGGCCAGCGCCCGCATCCACAGCACTCCGGCCGCGTACAGCGCCACCACGATGCACAGCACCAACTGGCCGGTGACGCTGTCGTAGACCTGCACGTAGGCGCGGTTGAACAAGGCCAGCCCCAGGGCCAGGCCCACCGAGATGCCCACCACGATCTGGGCACCGCGCCGGGTGGACCGGCGCTGCGCGTTCACCTTGCGGCGCACGTCAAGCTCCTCCCGCACCGAACGGGACAGCGCGCCGAGCAGGTCCCGCAGGCCAGGGCCGCGCAGCCGAGCGTTGATCATCAGCGCGGCGATGATCAGGTCGGCGCTGGGGTCGGCGAGGTCGTCGGCGAACCTGCGCAGCGCCTCGGGCATGGGCACCCGGGTGTGCAGCCGCTCCACCAGGGCCGTCAGCGGATCACGCAGCGAGGGCGCCGCCGCGCGCAGGGAGGCGGGGATGGCCTGCTCCAGGCCGACCGCGCCAGCGATCGTGTCCCGCAGCGACTCGGTCCAGGTGGCGAGCGCCTCAAGCCGGGCCATCGCGGCCCGCTCCCCGGCCACGCCGGACAGGCCGCGCCAGCTCAGCACCAGCAGGGCCGCTCCCACGCCAGCCACCAGCCAGCGGGTCGCCACCACCACCACCAGGCCGGCCAGCACGGCGGCGGCCGCGCGGGCGGGCCCCGTCTCGTGGGCCCAGCGGCGCAGCCGGCCGGCCTCGCCCGGCGGCCTGGGCTGCAGCCCGCGCATGGCCACCACGAACAGGAACAGCCCGGTTCCGGCCACCGCACCGGCGACGACGGCGAGCAGGCCGGAGCCGGCCAGGACCGGGCTCACCAGGCTCTCCTGACCGGGTCGTAGCCATGTTCGGCCATGAGCGGCAGGCAGGACGGCGGCGCGTACGGCACGGCACGGCCGTCGGGGCCTGGCGCGAAGATCTCGCTGGACAGCACCCTGGTGTCGATGCCGGTGATCTCCCGCACGCTGCTGACGTACCGGCGCAGGGTCCCGCCCCTGGCATAGTCGTTGCGCTTCTCGATGAAGATCACGAAGTCGATGGCCCCAGCGATGAGCAGGTGCGTGGCCTCCACCGGGAGGCGCTCGCCCGCCTGGATGGCGTAGGTCGCGATGCGGTTGAACACCTCCATCGAGGAGTTGGCGTGGATGGTGGACAACGAGCCGTCATTGCCCTGCGTCATCGCGTTCAGCATGGTGACGATCTCGTCCCCGAGCACCTCGCCGACGATCACCCGGCTCGGGTTCATCCGCAGCGAGCGGCGGACCAGTTCGGCCATGGAGATGGCGCCCTGGCCCTCGGAGTTCGGCAGCCGCTCCTCCATGGCCACCACGTTGGGGTGCAGTTCGGGGAACTG
>DASXKD010000305.1:0-5649 GCA_036497045.1 Streptosporangiaceae bacterium
GCCAGCCAGGGTCACGATGCGCCGGACGGTGCCCGGGTCGATGACGAAGTTCTGGCCGAGCCGTTTCGCGGGCCGCACGCCCAGCCGGCCCGCGATCTCGCGGACCGCGGCGGGCCCGAGCAGGTCGCCATCGGCCACGGCAGGGCGTTACCAGGGACCGAACATGCGCTCACCGGTCGTGGTAACCAGTTCGCACATGTCCGCGACGCCGACCTGCTTGACGCCGGCCAGGCACCGCACCGTATGCGCCACCATCGCGGGGGTGTTGGGCTTGCCCCGGTGCGGCATCGGCGTGAGGAACGGGGCGTCGGTCTCGGCCAGCAGCAGGTCCGGCGGCGCCGCGGCGGCGGCCTCCCGCAGCGCGGGCGCGTTGGTGAACGTGAGGGTGCCGGCGAAGCTCATCACATACCCGGCTGCCGCGCACCGCTTGGCCATCGCGGCGTCCCCGGAGAAGCAGTGGAACACCACCCGCTCCGGCGGGCCGTCGGCCGCCAGGATCGCCAGCACGTCCTCGTGGGCGTCCCGGTCGTGGATCATCAGCGCCTTGCCGGCCTGCTTGGCGATCTCGATGTGCGCGCGGAACCACTCACGCTGCTGGGCCGGCGAAGCGTAATCCCGGTAGTAGTCGAGACCGGTCTCACCGACCGCGCGGACCTGCGGCAGTGCCGCCAGCTTGGCGATCTCGGCGAGCACCTCGTCCCGCTGCGCGGCCGAGGCGGCCGTGGCGGCGGTCTCGTTGGGGTGGATCGCCACCGCCGCGTAGACGCCCGCCGTGGTACCGGCGAGTTCGGCGGACCAGTGCGACGAGGGCAGGTCCACACCCACCGTGATCACCCGGGTGATGCCCGCGGCCCGCGCGGCGGCGAGCACCTCCCCGGTGGGCTGCTCGATCAGGTCCAGATGGCAGTGTGCGTCCAGCGCTGGGACAGGCAGCGGCTCGGGCGCCGGGACCTGCCCGGGGCCGGGGACGCCGTCCCTGGCCGCGCGGGCAGCGGTCACGAGCCCTCCAGCCGCTTCAGTTCCTCGTCCACCACGGACGTGTCGAGCTTGGTGAACAGTGGCCGCGGGACGGTGAGCGGGGTGCCCGGCCGGACCGGGACCGACTCCCACCGGGCTTCGCTGGTGTAGTCGCCCGTGATCACCGGGTAGGACGGCCCGCCGTCCTCGTCCACCTTCTCCAGGTGTGGCAGTCCGGCCCAGACGCCCTCGCCGCCCAGCATCGTGTGCACCTTCGCCGACGAGCGGGGCAGGAACGGGGTGAGCAGCGTCTTGGCGTCGTCGACGAGCTGCAGGACCACGTGCAGGATGGTCCGCATCCGGTCCGGGCCGGACTCGCGCAGCTGCCACGGCGCCTGGTCCGACATGTACTTGTTCGCCTCGGCGACGGTCCGCATGGCCTCGGTGACCGCGTTCTTGAAGCGGGACCTGGCGAGTTCACCGCCGACGGCACCGAACGCCTGCCGGGACCGTTCGAGTGCCTCGTGGTCGGTGTCGGTGAGCGTCCCTGGCCCGGGGATCTCGCCGATGTTGCGGGCCGCGAACGAGACCGCACGGTTGACCAGGTTGCCCCAGGTGGCGACGAGTTCGTCGTTGTTGCGCCGGACGAACTCACTCCAGGTGAAGTCGGTGTCCTGGTTCTCCGGCCCGGCGACGGCGACGTAGTAGCGCAGCGCGTCCACGTCATAGCGGTCCAGGAAGTCCCGCACATAAATGACCACCGAGCGGGACGAGGAGAACTTGCGGCCTTCCATGGTCAGGAACTCGCTGGCGACCACATCGGTGGGCAGGTTCAGCGCGCCAAGCGATCCCGGGGTGCCGTTCCTGGCGCCCTTCCCGCTGTAGCCGAGCAGCATCGCGGGCCAGATCTCGGAGTGGAAGACGATGTTGTCCTTGCCCATGAAGTAGTAGGACTCGGCGTCCTCCGACTGCCACCAGGCCCGCCACGCGTCCGGGTCGCCGGACCGGCGCGCCCACTCGACCGACGCCGACAGGTAGCCGATGACCGCGTCGAACCAGACGTAGATGCGCTTGTCCGGCCGGTCCCGCCAGCCGTCGAGCGGCACCGGCACGCCCCAGTCCAGGTCCCTGGTGATCGCCCGGGGCTGCAGGCCATCCAGCAGGTTGAGGGAGAACCGCAGCACGTTGGGCCGCCACTGGCCTTTCTTGCTCTGCAGCCAGGTGCCGAGTGCCTCGGTGAACGCGGGCAGGTCGAGGAAGAACTGCTCGCTGTCCACGAACACGGGCGCCTCACCGTTGATCTTCGACCTGGGGTTGATCAGATCGACCGGGTCAAGCTGGTTGCCGCAGTTGTCGCACTGGTCGCCGCGCGCGCTCTCGTACCCGCAGATCGGGCAGGTGCCCTCGATGTACCGGTCGGGCAGGGTCCGGCCGGTGGACGGTGAGACCGCGCTCAGCGAGGTGCGGGAGAAGATGTAGCCGTTCTGGTACAGGCCGGTGAAGATCTCCTGGGTGACCGCGTAGTGGTTCGCCGTGGTGGTCCTGGTGAACAGGTCATAGGACATGTCCAGGCCGGTCAGGTCCTCGGCGATCACCTGGTTGTACCGGTCGGCGAGCTCCCGGGGCGTGGTGCCCTCCTGGTCCGCCTGGACCTGGATCGGCGTGCCGTGCTCGTCGGTACCGCTGACCATCAGCACCCGGTTTCCCGCCATCCGCTGGTACCGGCTGAACATGTCGCAGGGCAGTGCGAAGCCGGAGACATGGCCGATGTGGCGCGGGCCGTTGGCGTAGGGCCAGGCCGGCGCCGCGAGAATGTGACGAGCCGTCGCGGACATGCGACCAGCGTAGCGGTGTGCGCGGGCCGCTCCCGCATGGTTATCCTGGCCGGCCGCCTGCCACCACGGCGTTGTAGACCTCGCGTCTGGGCAGCCCGGATTCGGCGGCCACGGCGGCGATCGCCAGCTTGCGCGGCATCCCCGCGGCCTGCCTGGCGGCCACCTCGGCCACCGCCGCCGCCACGCTGTCCGCCCAGCCCGGCTCGCCGGGGCTTCGGCGGCTCCGGGCTGGCGCGCCCGCCACCACGAGAGTGATCTCCCCAAGGACGCCCCGCTTCGCCCAGGCGGCCAGTTCGGTGAGCGTGCCGCGGGCGATTTCCTCATGGGTCTTGGTCAGCTCCCGGCACGCGACGGCCTGCCGGTCCGGCCCGAACGCGGCGGCCAGCTCGGCCAGGGTGACCGCGACCCGGCGGCGTGACTCGAAGAAGACCATGGTCCGCGGCTCGGCGGCCAGCTCCGCGAACCGGCGCTCCCTGGCACCGGCGCTGCGCGGTGGAAAGCCCTCGAAGCAGAACCGGTCGGTCGGCAGCCCGCAGACCGCGAGCGCCGCGGTCACCGCGGATGGCCCGGGGAGCACGGTCACCGTGATGCCCGCCCCGGCGGCGGCGCCCACCAGCCGGTAGCCGGGGTCGCTCACCCCCGGCATCCCCGCGTCCGCGATGAGCAGTACGTCGGTCCCGGCTTCCATCGCGGACAGCAATTCGGCCACCCTGTCCTGGTCCACGGCGTTGTAGTACGAAACCAGGCGGCCGGTAACCTTCACGCCGAGTTCCCTGGCGAGCCGAAGCGCCCTGCGGGTGTCCTCCGCCGCGATGATCCCCGCCGCTGCCAGGGCGCCCGCCAGCCTGGGCGAAGCGTCCGCAGGCTGGCCGAGCGGGGCAGCCGCCACGATGAGCGTGCCGCTGTCTTTCATTCCGCGACTACGGTAGGCCATGGCACGGTGCCCGCGCCCGGATGCAGCCCATACGATGTGCCTCGATGATGGAAACTCGGGTCGGGCCCGCGCCACGGGATACCGCCACCCGGCTGGACGCGCTGCGCGCCCGGCTGGTCCCGCGCATGCCGCTCGGCACGTTCTGGGGCTGGGCCGGCCCGCTGCTGGTCACCGTGCTCGGCACCTACCTGCGGTTCGTCCGGCTCGGCGACCCGCGCGCCGTCATCTTCGACGAGACCTACTACGTGCCAGACGCGCTGGGGATTCTCCGCTACGGCGTGGAGCACAACTACGTCAGCAACCGCAATGGCATGCTGGTGCGCGGCGACCCGCGCGTGTTCACCAACGGCGGCGAGTTCGTGGTGCACCCACCGTTCGGGAAGGTGCTCATCGCCGCCGGGGAGTGGCTTTTCGGCCTGTCCCCGTTCGGCTGGCGGTTCGCCGCGGCCGTCGTCGGTTCGCTGTCGATCCTGCTGCTCGCCCGGATCGCCCGGCGGATGACCAGGTCCACCCTGCTTGGCTGCGTCGCCGGGCTGCTGCTGGCGCTGGACGGCCTGGAGTTCGTGATGAGCCGGACCGCACTGCTGGACATCTTCGTGATGTTCTGGGTGCTGGCCGCGTTCGGCTGTTTGGTGGTCGACCGCGACAACTACCGCGCCAGGCTGGCCGACGCCGCGGCCGTAGAGCCAGCAGCCGGAGAACCGGGCGCCGCTGGCGCACCGCATACGGGTATCCGCTGGTGGCGGATTGGCGCTGGGGTCTGCCTGGGCCTGGCCTGCGGATCCAAGTGGAACGGCCTGTGGTTCGTGCCCGTGTTCGCCGCGCTGTCCTTCGCCTGGGATGTCGGGGCGCGCCGGACCGCTGGGCTCACCAGGGTCAGCGGCCCCGGGCTGATCCGGTATCTCGGCGGCCTGGCCGGCTCGTTCGTTGCGGTGCCGCTGCTCGCCTACCTGGCCACCTGGACCGGCTGGTTCGCGACGAGCAGCGGCTACGACCGGAACTGGGCACAGTTGCACGGGGTCAACATCCCGGTGATCTCGCCGCTGGTCTCGCTGTTCCAGTACAACAAGGCGATGCTGGCCTTCAACACCGGCCTGCAGAAACATCACCCGTACCAGTCGCAGCCATGGACCTGGCTGACGATCAGCCGCCCGGTGTCCTACTACTGGAGCTGTCCCACGTCCGGGCATGGCGTGTGCGCCAAGGGCGACGCCGCCGAGGTGCTCGCCATCGGCACCCCGGTGCTCTGGTGGGGCGCCATCTTGGCCCTGCTGGTGTGCCTTGGCTGGTGGCTGACCCGCCGTGACTGGCGGGCGGGCGCCGTGCTCGTGGGCGTGGCCGCGGGCTGGCTGCCCTGGTTCGCCTACGCCAAGCGGACCCAGTTCTACTTCTACTCGGTCGTCTTCGTGCCGTTCCTGGTGCTCGCCGTCGTGCTATGCCTCGGCCTGATCATGGGTTCCGCCACGGCGAGCCCCGCCCGGCGCGCGGTGGGCGCGTCCCTGGCAGGCGCCTTCGTGCTCGCGGTGCTGCTCAACTTCGCCTACCTGTACCCGCTGCTGACCGCCCAGGCCATCCCGTACCCCTCCTGGCTGGCCCACATGTGGTACCACGGCTGGATCTGACGGAATCGTTTGTCGCCGTTGCCACAACGACGACACTCTTATGTCTCCGTTGCCACAACGACGACAATCAGCCGCGCCGGCCGGCCATCGGATACGGACCCTGGTTCGTCGATATTGTCCTAATTTGTGGTAGTTTCCGGCCCACGGCCAACGCCTGGCGGATCTCGTCGGCCACCTCGCGACGCTTGAAGCGGATCCGATAGGGGGTGATATGGAGCACGATGATGCCATACGAGCTCATCCGAGCATGCCGGGCGAGCGTCTGCTCCCAGTCGCGTGGGGAGAAGTGCCAGGCGCGGGA
>DASXKD010000306.1:0-9185 GCA_036497045.1 Streptosporangiaceae bacterium
CGCCGACACCGTCCGGATGGTGGTGACGATCCTGATCATCGTCGGCGTGGGCTACGCGGTCGGGTTCCAGTTCCTGAACGGGTTTGGCCCCGCCGTGGGCATGGTCGTGCTGGCCACCGTGTTCGGGCTGGCGATCTGCACCATTGCCGCCTTCACCGGGCTGGCCATCGGGGATGAGGAGTCGGTACAGGCGTTCGGGCTGATCTGGCTGTTCCCGCTCACGTTCGTCAGCTCGGCGTTCGTGCCGATCTCGACCATGCCCGGCTGGATGCAGGCGTTCGCCACCCACCAGCCGGTCACCATAGTGGTCGACACGATGCGCGCGCTGGCGCTCGGCGGCCCGATAGCCGAGAACCTGTGGAAGAGCATCGCCTGGCTGGCCGGGATCTTCATCGTGTTCATCCCGCTCGCCGTCCGCGCCTACCGCCGGGCCGCTTAAGTTTCGGCGGATCTTCGCGCGCCCAGGTGGTCGTGACGCTCGGCCAGATGGGCACGCCGGACCTTTCGCCACAACACCCCAGAGGGCCCCGTCGTCACATTCATGCCCTATAGGGGTACGGGCAGGGTGGCGGTGGCGTCGACGCGGGACAGGTTGGTGGTGAAGGCGTAGCGGGAGGCCCGGTACAGGTGCTGGGCGAATTCCAGCGGGCGGCCGGTCTCGTCGTAGGCGGTGCGCTCCATGGTCAGCAGCGCGGCGCCGCGGTTCTCGTGCAGGATCCTGGCCTCCGTGGCGGAGGCGTTCTTGGCGCACATGCGCTGGGTGGCCGAACCCAGCCGGATGCCCGACGCCCGCAGCAGCTCGTAAAGCCCGTGCTGTTCGAGCATGTCGATGCTCAGGTGGACAAGCCCGGTCGGCAGGAAGTTGTGCATCAGCGCGATCGGCTCGCCGTCGGCCAGGCGGATCCGCTCCAGCGAGATCACCATGGCCGGCTCAGGCAGCTGCAGCGCCGCGGCGACGGCAGCGGTGGCGTGCGTGACCTCGTTGCGGATGACCTTCGTGTCCGGCGACCGGCCGGCCGCGGCCAGGTCGTCATACAGGCTGGTCAGCTCGACGTCCCGGTCAATCCGCTCGTTGGCGACCAGGGTGCCCGCGCCGCGCTTGCGGACCACCAGGCCCTTGTTGGACAGGTACTGGAAGGCGGCCCGCACCGTGGGGCGGGACAGGCCAAGCCGCTCGGCGAGCTGCACCTCGTTGTCCAGCCGCGAACCAACCTTGAGCGCGCCCGACCTGATCGCCGCCTCGAAATGCTGGGCAAGCTGGAAGTACAGGGGCACCGGGCTGGTCCGGTCAATGGTGATCAGGCTGGGGACGGCCACATTGCCTGCGGCTGCCTGGGGTTCCTGCATCCGGCTCGTCATCCAGTTCCTGTCGGCACTGCGGGACCCGCGAGCGGGCCCGGAAGGGATCCAGCAGGTATCGAGGGTTGTTTGTTCGAACATTATATTGACCGCGTAACTAGACCAAGTATAGGCGTGTCGATGCCACCCCGGCCTGGGCCATGCTCACTTTGTCCCGACATACTGACAGTCTCTTGACAGGTCTTAAGCGACCGGGAAAGACTCGGCACGTGACAGGGGCAGAGCTGCGGATAGGTGTGGTGCTCGAGGCCTTCCTTGACTGGCCGCTCGAGCGGGTGCTGCCGTGGCTGCGGCAGGCTGCGCCCGAGATCACCGACATCGAGGTAGGCGCCGGCGGGTACGCGCCGCACCCGCACTGCGACGTGGCAGCGCTGCTGCACAGCGCGGCCGCTCGGGCAGCCTGGCTGGACCGGCTAGCGCAGCACGACATTCGGCTGGACGCGCTCAACGCCTGGGGAAACCCGCTGCACCCCGACGAGGATCTGGCCCGGCGCCACGACGAGGACCTGCGGAACGCGATCCGGCTCGCGGCCCTGCTCGGCGCCGACCGGGTGGTCGCCATGGCAGGCTGCCCGGCAGGGGCGGCGGGAGACGGTGTGCCGCACTTCGGGGCCGGCGGCTGGCTGCCCTACCTGGAGGGCGTCTACGAGCGGCAGTGGACTGCGCGCATCGAGCCGTACTGGACCGGGCTTGCCGCCTTTGCCGCGGCCGAAGCGCCCGACGTGCGGGTCTGCCTCGAACTGCACCCGGGCACCTGCGCCTTCAACGTGGAGACGTTCCGCCGGGTCGCCGGTCTCGGCCCTTCGATCGGCGCCAACCTTGACCCCAGCCACTTCTTCTGGATGGGCATGGACGGGCACCGGGTGGCGCGAGCGCTGGGGGAGCAGGTCGGCCACGCCCACGGCAAGGACACCGTGTTCCACGCCGACAACCTGGCCCTCAACGGCCTGCTCGACCGGCGCTGGCCCGAGCCCGCCGACCAGATGCCGTGGACGTTCGCCATCCCGGGCCGCGGTCACGGCCTGGAATGGTGGACCGGCCTGGTGCGGGCGCTGTCCGGGTCGCAGGCCCAGGTGGTGTCGATCGAGCACGAGGACCCGTTCACCTCGCCGGAAACCGGCGTCCCTGAGGCCGCCCGGTTCCTGCGCGCCGCCATCGACAGGGCGGAGGCCCAGTGACGAAGGAACGGGGCCTCAGGCCATCGGGGGGTTCCGGGGGGTCGCCCCCCCGGGCTAACACGGCCGCAGGCCCCGTGACGAAGGAGCCGACGGGGGGCTCCGGGGGGTCGCTCCCCCGGACTAGCACTGGCCTTAGGCCATCGGGGCCCGGGCCGTGGGGTCCGGGGGCTTGCCCCCGGGGAGGCGAAGTGCCCCCCCGGGCTAACACGGCCGCGGCGGTGCCCGCATGACGGCCGCCCCGGGACCGCAGGCACCGCGCCGGCTGCGCGTCGGGCTAGTGGGCACCGGGCTCATCGCGCAGGTCATGCACCTGCACTACCTGACCGAGCTGGCCGGGGAGTTCGAGATCGCCGCGGTGGCCGACATCGCGCCCGGCAGCGCCCGGGCCTGCGCGCAGCGGTACGGCATCCCCGCCGCGTTCACCGACTGGCAGGAGATGCTGCGCCATCCGCTCGACGCGGTGCTGGTGCTGACCTCGGGCAGCCACGCGCCGATCGCGGTCGCGGCGGCCAGGGCCGGCCTGCACGTGTTCACCGAGAAACCGATGTGCTTCTCGGTGGCCGAGGGCCGCGAGATGGTCGCCGCGGCCGAGCAGGCCGCGGTGACCCTGATGGTCGGGTACCCGAAGCGCTACGACCCCGCCTTCGCCCGGTTCCAGAAGGAGGCGGCCGAGCTCACCGGCACCCGGATGATGCGGGTCACGACCTTCGAGTCACCGATCCCCGGCTACGTCGGGCACTACCCCCTGATGCCCCGTGAGCCGCCGCCCGCTGGCCTGCTACAGCGGTTCCGCGAAGACAGCGACGCGCGCGTCACGGCCGCGCTCGGCGAGGCCAGCCCGCTGGAACGGGCCGTCTACGAGAACGTGCTCCTGGACACGCTGGTGCACGAGCTGAACGCGATCCGCGGCGTGCTCGGCGAGCCGGACCGGATCGAGTACGTGAGCCTGCACACCGACACGGTCACGGTGATGTTCCGGTTCGGCGAGCTGCCGGTCGCGCTGCACTGGATCGACCTCCCCGGCATCTCTCGCTATGAGATGGAGTTCGCCTGCTACGCACCGGATCGCCGGCTGCGCCTGGTGTTCCCTTCGCCGTTCCTTCGCAACGAGCCCGCCGTCCTTGAGATGCAGGGTGGTGACCTCGCCTCGGCCCGGTCCTGGCGCACCGAGGAGGTCGTATCGCATGAAAGTGGCTTCAAGCGGGAGCTGGCCGTGTTCCATGAGTGTGCGGTCACCGGCGCCGTGCCGCCGACGTCCGGCCGTGACGGGCTGGCCGACATCGCACTGTGCCAGGCGATCATCGAGTGTCACCGCCGGCAGGCGCCGGTGGACCAGCCGTCCAGGGCCGGCTAGCGAAGGGTGAGCGAGGACACCATGGAAGCAGCGCGTGCTCCCGGCACGATCGCCGTGGCGAACGCACCGGTCAGCTATGGCGCATTCGAGATCACCGTGGGCCACGACCCGAACGTGCCCGACGGGTTGCGCGTCCTGGACCAGGTCGCCGAGGCCGGCTACGCCGGCATCGACCTCGGGCCGGTGGGCTACCTCGGCACCGGGGAGCGCCTCGGCGAACTGCTCGCCGAGCGTGGCCTCGGCCTGGCCGGCGCCTACCTGGAACTGCCCTACGCCGACGCGGACGCCTTGGCGGAGGTCATGCCCGCGCTGGACGGGCTGCTGGAGGTGTTCGACACCGTGCAGGCGTACCTGCCAGGCCCGCCACCGCGACCGACCCTGGCCGACGCGGGCAGCCGGGAACGCCGCAGCCGGCCGTTCCGGTCCACGGCGGAGCGCTCGCTGGGCCTGGATGCCGACGGCTGGCAGCGGTTCGCCACCGGGCTGGCCCGGGTGGTCGGCCACTGCCGCGACCGTGGCTACGAGCCGACGTTCCACCCGGAGACCGGGACGTACGTGGAGGCCCCCTGGGAGATCGAGCAGGTACTGGACCGCTCCGACGTGGGGCTGTGCCTGGAGACCGGGCACATGATGCTCGGCGGGGGAGACCCCGTCGCGCTGCTGCGGGATTGGGCGGAACGGGTCAACCACGTGCACCTCAAGGACGCCTCGCTGGCAGTCAGGGACCAGATCGTGGCCGACGGCGCGCAGGCGACCGAGATCTGGTCGCGCGAGGCTTTCCCCGTGCTGGGCGCCGGCGACCTCGATGTGGACGCGGTCCTTGACGGCCTGCGCGGCATGTCCTTCGGCGGCTGGCTGGTGGTGGAGCAGGACATCCTGCCGCGCAGCGCGGAGCGGTTCGCCCAGGCGGCCGAGGAACAGCGGCTCAACCGGGCCTTCCTCGCGGCGCGGGGGCTGTGACATGGCGGCGCCGTTCCGGCTGGGGCTCATCGGCGCGGGCCGGATGGGCCGCACCCACCTGCGCGGGCTGGCCGGCTCGCAGCGGGTGGCGGTCACCGCCATCGCGGAGGTGTCCGAGGCCACCCGCCGCACCGTGCCAGACGTGGGCGCGCCGGTGTACCCGGGCATCGCGGAGATGCTCGACTCCGAAACCCTCGACGGGGTGCTGATCGTGGTGCCGACCGACCGGCACCTGCAGGTCATCACCGAGGTGGCCGCCCGCGGCCTGCCGATCCTGTGCGAGAAGCCGTGCGGGCTGACCGTGGCGCAGACCAGGGCGGCCGTGGCCGCCACCGGGGCGGCGGGGGTGCCGTTCCAGGTGGCCTACTGGCGGCGGTACGTGCCGTCGCTGCGGGCGCTGCGCGATCAGATCGCGGCCGGCGAGCTTGGCACCGTCCACCTGGTGGCCTGCTACCAGTGGGATGACCGGCCCCCAACGGAGGAGTTCCGGGCACACAGCGGCGGGATTCTGATCGACATGGGCGTGCACGAGTTCGACGAGATGCGCTGGCTGACCGGTCAGGAGCTTGGCGGCATGAAAGCCATCGCGTCCGGGCTGGTCCCCCGCGGGCTGATCCGCCGTGTCCAGGGGAAGGAGCAGCGGTCCGCGGACGCCGACAGCGCCCAGGTGCTCGTGGAGCTGTCCGGCGGCGGCAGCGGCCTGGTCTCGCTGGGCCGGTTCCACCCGGCGGGGGACATGGCGCGGGCCGAGGCGTTCGGCACGAAAGGCACGGCACGCTGCGACTTCCTCGACCCGGCCGAGGGGGAGCAGGCACAGCTTGCCGCGCTGCGGCTGCAGGCGGAGAGCTTCGCCGACTTCGCCTCCGGTGGCTCCTGCGGGGGCGCCACCGGAGCCGATGCGGTCGCGGCTCTGGACGCGGCCACCCGGGCGGGGGCGGCCATTCCCGCGCTCGGCGCATGAGCGGGCCGCCCGAACTGCGCGTCGGGGTCATCGGCTACGGGGTGATGGGCAAGGCGCACTGTTACGCCTACCGCGTCGCGCCGATGCTGCGCAGGCTCCCGGTCACGCCCGTGGTCAGCGTAATCTCCGGGCGGGACGGGCCGGCCGTGGCCGCTGCCGCGGCCGCCTACGGGGTGCCGGAGCACACCACCGACTGGCGTGTCATCCTCGGCCGCGACGACATCGCCGTCGTGGACATCTGCACGCCGCCGGGCACCCACGCGGAGATCGCGGCGGCGGCCGCCGCCGCGGGCAAGGCTGTACTCTGCGAAAAGCCGCTGGCCGTCACGTACGCCGACGCGGCGGCGGCCCTGGCCGCCGTCACCGCGGCCGGAGTCCACAACGCGGTGAGCTTCAACTACCGGCGGCTGCCCGCGGTGTCGCTGATGCGGCGCATGATCGCCGACGGGGCCATCGGCGAACTGCGGCTGTGGCGCGCCACCTGGCTCTCGGACGAGTTCACCGACCCGGCGACCCCGTTCGACTGGCGCTTCGATCGGGCCATGGGCGGCACGACCATCGCCGACCTGGGCTGCCACCTCATCGACCTGGCGCACTGGCAGGTAGGCGGGATCCGGGCCGTCTGCGCCCAGGCGGAGACGTTCATCCGGAGCCGGCCGCTGCCCGGCGGCGGCACCAGGGACGTGACCGTGGACGACGCGGCCAGCGCGCTGCTGCGGTTCGACTCCGGCGCCATCGGCACGATGGAGGTCGCCCGCGCCGCCGTGCGCCGCCCGTGCGACTTCACGATCGAGGCCAATGGCAGCGAAGGCACGCTGGTCTTCGACTACGCGCGGCTGAACGAACTGCGGTACGGCCGGGCCGGCGACGACCAGGGCCTGTACGGCATGCGCCGGATCCGCGCCGAGCACCCCAGCCATCCCTATGCCGCCGACTGGTGGCCGCTCGGGCAGGGCGTCGGCTACGGCTCGAGCTTCGTCAACCAGGTCGCCGACCTGCTGGAAGGCTGGCCCGCCGCGGTGTGGACGCCCGGCTTCGCCGACGGCGCCGCGGCGCAGGCGGTCTGTGCCGCCATCGAGACCTCCGCGGCGCAGGACCGCTGGGTCACCGTCAGCGAAATAACGGGGGCGCCGGGGATTCGCTAGGCCTCCAGGAGGCCGCGCTCCTCGGGGACGTCGCCCTCGCCGATGATCGCGGCCGCCTCGGAGAGCCGGCTGGGCCCGCCGAGTCCGCGGATGAGGCCGGCTGGGAGCAAGTGCGGCGCTTGTGGCCCGCGCCCGGGGAAGAATAGCGATCATGACAGCGGACTCAGCACCATCGGCACAGGTCATTCCCGGGTCGCTGGCCGACCTGGTGGAGCGGCCGCTCATCGCACATCTGGCGACCGTCCGGCCCGACGGCACGCCGCAGGTCAACCCCACCTGGTTCCGTTTCGACGGCGAGTACCTGTGGCTGACCACCACCAGCCGCCGCCAGAAGAACCGCAACTGGGAGCAGCAGCCCGCGGTCGCGCTGTCGATCTGCGATCCCGACGATCCGTCCCGCTACCTGGAGATACGCGGCCGGGTGGAGCGGATCGTGCCCGATCCGCAGGGCGCCGAGTTCGTCCGCCTGGCCGAGCGCTACGGCGAGCCCGGACCCCCGCCGCCGGATGCGGCATACCGGATCGCCGTGGCGATCCGGCCGGGGTACACGACCACCATGTGACCCGCTGGGCGCTAGTCCACCCCCCGCACCAGCAGGATGCTGGTCTCCGCCGCGTCCCAGCGATCCTGCACGATCGCCTGGTATTCCGGGGAATTGACCCACCTGTGGAAGGCATCGCGATCGTCGAACGCGAAGATGACGACCCGGTCACCGGTCCACTCACCCTCGGCGACCTCGGGCGCGCCATCGGCAACCACCAGCCGCCCGCCGTACTGGTGGAGGACCGGCATGAACCCGGCCGCATACCTCTCATAGGGAACTTGGTCATGGATGCGGAGCTGAGCTATCGCGTACACGGTCACCGGGACACCCTACCGACCGGATATCTTGCCGGGAACCGGTAGTGCGGGCGACAGGCCGAAGGGATCCACCATGATCGAGCCTTATCAGGCCCTTGGCCTGGTCCCCACGATGCGGGGCATCCGGCGCCGTGACGAGATCGCGACGAACCTCGAGCACCTCTCGCACCTCATCAAGGCCGCATCGTGGCTGTCCAGCCTGGACCTGCCGGTGCGGCTCATCGCCATACCCGAAGGCGCGCTGCAGGGCTTCAACGACGAGGTGCTTGACCTGAACCACGAGGAGTTCGCGCGGGAGTGCGCGATCGACGTCCCCGGCCCGGAAACGGACTACCTTGGCGGGCTCGCGCGGCAGTGGAACGCCTTCATCATGGCGCAGGCGAAGGCCCGCCACCCGGAGTTCCCCGGGCGCTTCTTCAACGTCGGGTTCATCCTCTCCCCCGAAGGGGAGGTGATCCTCAAGCATCACAAGGTCGTGCCGTTGCTGCCGGTCGAGCACTCGGTGACCCCGCACAATGTCTGGGACAAGTGGATCGAGCTTTACGGCCGGAATCTCGACGCGTTCTACCCGGTCGCCGACACCGAAATTGGCCGGCTGGGGTTCCTGATGGCCAACGAGGGCTCCTACCCCGAGAACGCACGCGGCCTGGCGATGAACGGGGCAGAGGTGGTGTACCGGGGCCCTTATCCGCATCCGCACGTCGGCAACGGCCTGTTCGAGATCCAGAACCGTGCCCGCGCACTCGACAACAACATGTACCTGATCGCATGCAACGTCGGTACCTACTACCTGCACACCGATTCGGATGTCCCGATAGACACGTTCGGCGGCGGGTCGGCGGTGATCGACTATCGCGGGCAGATCGTCGGGCGGCACGACTACAGCGGCGGCTCGTCCTGGGTGGCCGGGACCGTCGACGTGGACGCGCTCCGCCGGTTCCGCGCGAACGCCCAATGGGACAACTGGATCAAGGACCTGACCACCGAGCAGTACCAGCTCATCTACGAACAGCCGGTCTACCCGAAGAACCTCTACCTCGACCGGGCCCCCTACGGGCACGCCGAGTACCGGCGCGAGGTGATCGACCGGCAGATCGAGCTCATGCATGACCGGGATATCTGGGTGCGGCCGGGCAAAGCTGCCCGGAGCTGACCCGCTGGCGCATCACCGCGGCATGACCTGGCCTATCCGCCCGCCGCGCAGCGGGCGCTACGGTCTGGCCGCGGCGGCGATGACATGGAGGCTGAAGCCAAGCATCTAGGGCTGCGTCTCCACCGCCCGCGCGGCGAACAGCAGGTGCTCACGGCGCCGCGCGTCTGCCCAGTCCTGGCGCAGCGGCCAGCCGGGGCCCTCCAACCCGTACAGG
>DASXKD010000307.1:0-2130 GCA_036497045.1 Streptosporangiaceae bacterium
CGAGGGCATGATGGACCGCTTCCGCACCCTGCCCATGTGGCGTTCCGCCGTCTTGGTGGGGCGATCGCTGGCGGACCTGCTCACCGCTCTGCTGTGCGCCCTCATCGTGGCGCTGACCGGCCTGGCTGTCGGGTGGCGTCCGGCAGCGAACGTCGCATCGGTCATCGGCGGCTTCGCGCTGATGCTGTTCTTCGCCTACGCGGTGCAGTGGGTGTCGGCCTGCCTGGGGCTGAACGCGACGAGTCCCGAAACGGCCGCCTCGTTTGGCCTCATCCTGCTCCTGCCTCTCACGCTCGTGTCCAACGCCCTAGTCCCCACCCAGCACATGCCGGGCTGGCTTCAGGCGATTACCACCTGGAACCCCGTGAGCGCGGTCGTCGCCGGCACCCGCGTGCTCTGGGGAAACCCGAACCCGTCGGGGTCGATCCAGGCATGGCCGATGCAGCACCCGGTAGAGGCCGCGCTGATCTGGTCGGTGGTGATCCTGGCCGTGGCAGCACCGGCGGCAGCCCACTTCTTCAAGCGCAGGACGACGGAGTAGCGGATGGGGCGGCGCGTGAGGCCGCGCATTGCGGAGGTGGCGCTGGTGCTGGCTGAGGTGGGTTATGACCAGCTGACTAAGGACGCGGTGGCCGCGCGCGCCCGGGCGCCCCAGATGACGATCGGCATGGTCAGCGCCGTAGCCCATCACGCCCGGCTGCGGCGGGTGTTCGGGGAGAAGTTCCTCGCCCGCGGATGGCGGGTTTCCGGACGCTGTCCGAGCGGGCCAGCCCAGGGCGAGCTGCCAGGTACCCCTTCGCCCGCCAGATCATGGACGAAGTCGTCTATCCCCTGGCCAGAACACCAGCCGCGGGGCACGGGCCCTGCCTCGCATGCCGCCGCGGCAGGGGAAATCACATTGAGTGCCGGTAGGAACGCCCCCGTCAGGAAGGCCACGCCATGACCCAGCCCGCAGACGTCTCACCTGGCGGAACGCCTCCCCTGGCCGGAGCCGCCCCGCCCGAACACCGGTGGCTGATCCTGGGGGTGATCGCCCTCGCGCAGCTCATGATCGTGCTCGACGCGACGGTCATGAACATCGCGCTGCCCACTGCGCAGCGCGATCTCGGGTTCACCGTCGTTGACCGCCAGTGGGTGGTCACCGGGTACGCGCTGGCGTTCGGCAGCCTGCTGCTGCTGGGCGGCAAGCTGGCTGACCTGCTCGGCCGGAAGGTGACGTTCCTGGCCGGCCTGATCGGGTTCGCCGTCGCGTCCGCGGTCGGCGGGGCGGCGGTGAACTTCGGCATGCTGGTGGCGGCGCGGGCCTGCCAGGGGGCGTTCGGCGCCCTGCTCGCGCCGTCGGCGCTATCGCTGCTCGCCGTGACGTTCAGCGACCCTAAAGAACGCGGCAGGGCCTTCGGCGTGTACGGCGCGGTCGCCGGCACCGGCGGGGCGATCGGGCTGCTGCTGGGCGGGGTCCTCACCGAGTACCTGTCCTGGCGGTGGTGCCTGTACGTGAACCTGATCTTCGCCGCCATCGCCGCAGCCGGCGCGGTGACACTGCTGCACCGCCAGCCCGCGCCGGGAAGGCCCAGGCTGGACCTGCCCGGCGCGGCGCTGGTCTCCGGCGGCATGTTCTGCATCGTCTACGGCTTCTCCAACGCCGCCCTGCACGGCTGGCACACCCCCTCGACCTGGGGCTTCCTCGCCGCCGGGGTGGTCTTGCTGGCCGGGTTCGCCTGGCGGCAGACCCGCGCCGCAGAGCCGCTGCTGCCACCGCGGATCGTGGCCGACCGCAACCGCGGCGGCGCGTACCTGACCATGCTGATCGCCGCCACCGGCATGTTCGGGATCTTCTTGTTCCTCACCTACTACCTGCAGCAGAGCCTGGGCTACACGCCGGTGATCACCGGGGTGGCGTTCCTGCCGATGATCGCCTGCCTCATGGCCTCCTCCATCACCTCCAACATCGTGCTGATGCCCCGGACCGGGCCCAGGCCGCTGGCACCCACCGGGCTGCTGCTCGCCGCCCTCGGCCTGGTCCTGCTGACCAGGATCGGCGCGCACTCCAGCTACGCCACCCATGTGCTGCCCTCCCTGCTGATCATCGGCGCGGGCTTCGGCCTGGTGTTCGCGCCGGTGTTCAACACC
>DASXKD010000308.1:0-6213 GCA_036497045.1 Streptosporangiaceae bacterium
GCTGCCCAGCATGACGGTGTCCGCCCCGGCGGCGATCGCCTTGGCGATGTCGCCGGAATGCTGCAGGCCGCCGTCCCCGATCACCGGGACACCGGCCGGGCGGGCCGCCTGCGCGGCCTCGTAGATCGCGGTCACCTGCGGGACGCCGACCCCGGCCACGACCCGGGTGGTGCAGATCGAGCCGGGCCCCACGCCGACCTTCACCGCGTCGGCGCCCGCGTCGATCATGGCCTGGGCGCCGGACCGGGTGGCCACGTTGCCGCCGATCACATCCAGCCGGGTGTTCGCCTTGATCTGCGCCACCATGGCGAGCACCGCCTCGGCGTGCCCGTGCGCGGTGTCCACCACCAGGAAGTCCACCCCGGCGTCGGCGAGCGCCTGGGCCCGCCGCTTGCCGTCCTCGCCCACGCCGACCGCGGCCCCGACCAGAAGGCGGCCCTCAGCGTCCTTGCTCGCATTCGGGAACTTCTCGCTCTTGCTGAAGTCCTTGACCGTGATCAGCCCGCTCAGCCTGCCCTGGTCGTCGACCAGCGGAAGCTTCTCCACCTTGTGGTGGCGCAGCAGGTCAAGTGCCTGCTCCCTGCCGACCCCGACGGGGGCGGTGACCAGGGGCATCGGCGTCATGATGGCGGAGACACGCCGCGAATGGTCGGCCTCGAACCGGATGTCGCGGTTGGTCACGATGCCAAGCAGCGTGCCGTCGGTACCGGTGACCGGCACACCGGAGATGCGGTACCGGCCGCACAGCGCTTCCACGTCGGCGACCGTGGCGTCCGGGCCGCAGGTCACCGGATTGGTGATCATCCCGGCCTCGGACCTTTTCACCATGTCGGCCTGCTGCGCCTGATCCTCGACCGACAGGTTGCGGTGCAGCACGCCGACACCGCCCTGGCGGGCCATGGCAACGGCCATCCGCGCCTCGGTGACCGTGTCCATGGCGGACGAGATCAACGGGACCCCCAGGCGGACCCGGCGGCTGAGCCGGGCCGTGGTGTCGGCCTCAGCGGGGAGTATCGCCGAGTACGCCGGCAGCAGCAGCACATCGTCGAAGGTCAGCGCCTGGGGGGCGAACTTGGCGTCGTCAGTCATGGCACCTTCTCTGCGAGCAGCCGGATCCCCACAGTCTAGGACGCCACCACTGCCCCGCTGATCAGGGCTGCGGACCGCGCTTGGAGCAGCCGGATCCCCGCAGCTCCTCTCCAGGACGCCACCGCTCCGGCCCCGCGCCCGTGGTTACGCCATCGACTCCTCGATCGCGAGCGCGCGCAACCTGGCTAGCGCACGATGCTGTGCCACCCGGACCGCCCCTGCCGACATGCCGAGCACGTGACCCGTCTCCTCGGCGGACAGCCCTTTTACTACTCGTAGTATCAGCAGCTCACGGAGGTGCTGAGGCAGCCGCGCGAGCAGTGCCCTGGCACGCTGCGCCTCCAGCCAGGCGACCACCGTCTCCTCCGGCCCCGGTTGTTCGTCCGGGCCGTCCGGCAGCTCCTCGGTGGGCACCGCGAGCCGCGCCGCCGCGCGCACGGCATCCGCCACCTTGTGCGAGGCGATGCCGAACACGAAGGACGCGAACGGGCGTCCCATGTCCCGGTACCGGGGAAGCGCGGAGAGGACGGCGATGCACACCTCCTGTGCCACATCGTCCGCGACATGGTAATGACCGGTAATGCGGCCCAGGCGGGCCCGGCAGTACCTGACCACCATGGGGCGGATCTGCTCGATCAGCGACTCGATGGCGGCCGGTTGCCCGTGCACGGCCCGGGTGGTCAGGTCCGCGAGGCCCGCCCCGCCGTCCGTGGCCGGCCGGGCCAGGAGATCCGCGCGTCCGTTCACCACGAGTGCATGATTCCCACGTCGACGAGAGTTGATCGCACCCAGCAGGAACAGATAGGTCACCTTGATGTACCAGGCTGCGACGCACCGTACAACAGTTACGGCCAGCAATACATGATTGCTGGCCGTAACTATTTGCCTACCCGGAACGGGCGTGTCTCAGTGGGTGTGCCCGTGACCGTGTGAGTGACCGTGCCCGTCGTCTGGCGCTTCGTTCTCCGGCTTCTCCACCACGGTTGCCTCGGTGGTGAGCAGCATGCCAGCGATGGACCCGGCGTTCTGCACCGCTGACCTGGTGACCTTGACCGGGTCGATGACGCCCTGCGCCACCAGGTCGCCGTACTCCCTGGTGGCCGCGTTGAAGCCCTGGCCGTGCGGCAGGTCGGCGGTCCTCGCCACCACGATGGAACCCTCCTGGCCGGCGTTCGTGGCGATCCAGTAGCACGGCGCGCTCAGCGCGCGGCGGACCACGCGGACGCCGACCGCCTCGTCGCCGGTCATGCCGAGGTCACCGAGTTCGCCGGCGATCTGCACGAGCGCGCTGCCACCGCCGGGGATGATGCCCTCCTCGATGGCCGCGCGGGTGGCCGAGATGGCGTCCTCCAGGCGGTGCTTCTTCTCCTTGAGCTCCACCTCGGTGGCGGCGCCGACGCGCAGCACGCACACGCCGCCGGCCAGCTTGGCGACCCGCTCCTGCAGCTTCTCCCGGTCCCAGTCGGAGTCGGTGTCCTCGATCTCCAGCCTGAGCTGCCGGATCCGGTCGGCGATCGCGCCGGCGTCGCCCGCCCCGTCCACGATCGTCGTGGTGTCCTTGGTGACCACGACCCGCCGCGCCCGGCCGAGCGAGCTCAGCCCGATGTTCTCCAGCTTCAGGCCGAGTTCCTCGCTGACCACCTCGCCGCCGGTGAGGGTCCCTATGTCCGCCAGCATCGCCTTGCGCCGGTCACCGAAACCGGGCGCCTTCACCGCGACCACCGTGAGCAGACCGCGAATCCGGTTCACGACCAGGGTGGACAGTGCCTCGCCCTCGACATCCTCGGCGATCACCAGCAGCGGCCGCTTGGACTGGGCCACCACCTCGAGCACCGGCAGGAAGTCCGCCATGGAGGAGATCTTCGCGGTGTGCAGCAGGACGTAGGCGTCGTCCAGGACCGCTTCGAGCCGCTCCTGGTCGGTGACGAAGTACGGGGAGATGTAGCCCTTGTCGAACTGCATGCCCTCGGTGAACTCAAGCTCCAGGCCCAGGGTCGGCGACTCCTCGACGGTGATGACCCCGTCCTTGCCGACCTTGCTGAACGCCTCGGCGATCAGCTTGCCGATCTCGGCGTCCTGCGCGGAGATCGTCGCGACATGGGCGATCTCGTCCTTCTCGTCCACCTCGCGGGCCTGGGCAAGCAGCATGTCCGAGGTGGCCGCCGCGGCGGCATCTATGCCCCGCTTGAGCGCCATCGGGTTGACGCCCGCGGTCACCGCGCGGCGGCCCTCCCGCACCATCGCCTGGGCGAGCACGGTGGCCGTGGTGGTGCCGTCACCAGCCACGTCGTTGGTCTTGGTCGCTACCTCCTTGGCGAGCTGGGCGCCCAGGTTCTCGTTGGGGTCTTCCAGCTCCACCTCCCGCGCGACGGTCACGCCGTCGTTGGTGATGGTCGGAGCGCCCCACTTCTTGTCGATGACGACGTTGCGCCCACGCGGGCCCAGCGTCACCTTCACGGCGTCCGCGAGACGGTTCACGCCGCGCTCCAGCGAGCGCCGTGCCTCCTCGTCGAACTCCAGCATCTTGGCTGCCATGACTACCCCTGACTACGTATGCACAATGGGCGGGCGGCGCGACCGACGGGCGCTCGCGCCACACCGCCCCAGACGCCGCATGGCGCCCGGGGCGGTGTAACGCGGCAAGCACCCGCCGCGGGGCTCGCCCGCGGCGAAGGTTCGCCGACTTACTACTTCTCGACGATGGCGAGTACGTCACGGGCGGAGAGCACGAGGTACTCCTCGCCGTGGTACTTCACTTCGGTGCCGCCGTACTTGCTGTAGAGCACCACGTCGCCAACTTTGACGTCCATGGGCACACGCTTGGCACCGGCGTCGTCGAAGCGACCAGGGCCCACCGCAAGGACCTCGCCCTCTTGGGGCTTCTCCTTGGCGGTGTCCGGGATGACCAGTCCCGATGCGGTCGTCTGCTCAGCTTCGAGCGTACGGACCACGATGCGGTCTTCCAGCGGCTTGAGAACAACCTTGGTGGCGGTCGTCACGATCTGACCTCCCCCTCCGGAAAGACGGGTTGCATTGACACTCTTATGTGATGGAGCGGACCTTGGCTGCCTGTCGTCGCGGGTGCCAGACCAGCCATGCCGCGTTAGCACTCTACCCTACCGAGTGCCAGTTCCGAACAGTATCGCCGGGACGCTGGCGAGTCAACTCGAGGCGATGAGGACCTCGGTGACCGGCAGCGAGGAATCGGCGGCCACATTCAGCGGCGACGGCTCAGCATCGCGGGCCATGAGCTCGGCCCCCAGCGCGGCCACCATCGCGCCGTTGTCGGTGCACAGCCCGGGCCGGGGCACGCGCAGCGTGATCCCGGCGGCTTCACACCGCTCCCCCGCCAGGGCGCGCAGCCGCGAGTTGGCGGCCACTCCGCCACCGATGATCAGGTTCGATACGCCATGTGCGCGGCAGGCGGCGACCGCCTTGCGAGTCAGGACATCGGCGACGGCCTCCTGGAAGGACGCGGCGACGTCGGCCACGGGCACCGGGAGGCCCGCCGCCTGCCGGGCCTGCACCCAGCGCGCGACAGCGGTCTTGAGACCGGAGAAGGAGAAGTCGAAGGTGCCGTCGCGGTACTTACCGCGCGGGAAGGCGATGGCGCTGCCGTCGCCGTCGCGGGCGGCGGCGTCCACCGGCGGCCCGCCGGGGAACGGCATCCCCAGCAGCCTCGCCACCTTGTCGTAGGCCTCGCCGGCCGCGTCGTCGATCGTGGCGCCGAGCGGCACCACCTCACCCGCCACGTCGGGGACGAGCAGCAGCGAGGAGTGCCCGCCGGAGACCAGCAGGGCCACCGTGGGCCGCGGCAGCGGGCCGTGCTCCAACTGGTCGACCGCGATATGCGCGGCCAGGTGGTTCACCGCATACAGCGGCTTGCCAAGCGCGAGCGCGTAGGCCTTGGCGGCGGACAGGCCCACGAGCAGCGCGCCGGCCAGCCCGGGGCCAGCGGTGACCGCGATCCCGTCGACCTCGGTGAGCTTCACCCCGGCCGTGGCGAGCGCCCGGTCCACGGTGGCGACCATGGCCTCCAGGTGCGCCCGGCTGGCGACCTCGGGCACCACGCCGCCGAACCGGGCGTGCTCGGCCACGCTGGACGCGACCGAGTCGGCCAGCAGTTCATGGCCACGCACCAGGCCGGCGCCCGTCTCGTCGCACGACGTCTCGAGCCCCAGGACCAGCGGCTGTGTCATTGCATCCGCCGGCCCCGGTGGCGGCCGGCCAGGTGCTTTCTTGTGCCCGGCGGCGGTTCGGAGATCCGGCGCATCACCAGGGCGTCGGTGCCCGAGGGCTGGTAGTAGGCGCGCCGGATGCCGATGTCGGTGAACCCGCGCCGGCGGTACAGGCGCTGGGCGCGGCCGTTGTCGACCCGTACCTCCAGGAAAACCTCGGTGCAGCCGCGCCGGGCCGCCTCGGTGAGCAGCCCGTCAAGCAGGGCGCCGCCGATTCCCTCGCCCCAGCGGTGTGCCGCCACCGCCAGCGTGAGCACATCGGCCTGGCCGCCGCGCTGGGCCAGCAGCCCGCCGTACCCGGTGATCACGCCGTCGTCGTCGGCCACGATGTAGTACCGGCTCGCCGGGTCGGCGGTCACCTCGGTGGCGAGCAGTTCCGGCGACCACGCCTCCGCTCCGAACACAATCTCTTCCATGGCGGCCACCGCGTCGACGTCGCCGCGATGCATCGGCCGCAGCACCATGCTCATGGCGCCACCGTGCTATCCCAGGGGGGCGACCCCCTGGAACCCCCGCTGGCCTGCGGCCCCTGCGACTCCGTCGCGAGGACCGTGGCCCTGCCGGAGGAGGCCGGCGCCGCCAGGACGCTCTTGGGCGCACCTGGCACCCTGGCATCGGGCTTGCGCAGGTACAGCGGATCCGGGGGACCGAGCGGCTCGCCCGCCGCCAGGCGGGCGGCGCACCACGCTACGGCCGTGGCGGCACTGGGATAGCGCGGCGCGATCGGCTCGCCGAGCAACTCCGGATAGGCGTGCGCGCCCTCGCCGGCGACCGGCAGCCCGGCGGGCAGCGCCGCCGGGACCGCGACTTCCGGCCCGGACAGCCGCACCCCGGCGGCCGAATAGCGGGCCCAGTAAAGCTCCCTGCGGCGGGCATCGGTGGCGAC
>DASXKD010000309.1:0-1826 GCA_036497045.1 Streptosporangiaceae bacterium
GGCGTGCGAGGTACCAGCGGCGGGAGCCTGACCGTGCTGGGGTGGGCATACATCGACACGGGGCGCTGGGACGAGGCGCTGGACGTTGCCGCCGAGGCCGCCGACGTGGCCGAAGCGGGCCACATGAATATCGTTGCTGCGTCTGCTGACGCGATCACCGCCACAGTGCTCGCTCTGCGCGCCGACTCCGGCGCGGCGCGCTGGCATGCCGCCAGAGCGCTCGCCACCGTCGACCCGGCGGAGTGCGGGCTGGTTGCCGCCCGGGCCCGGCGTGCCCTCGGCCTCGCGGCTCTCGCCGACGGCAGTTACCTCCAGGCGTTCACTCAGCTCCGTGGGCTGTTCGGCGAGGACGGCACGCCGCTGCACAACTACGCCTCCTACCTCGGTGTGGCAGACCTCGCAGCCGCCGCGGTCCGCGCCGACCGGCGGATCGAAGGCTCCGACGTCATCGAGCACGCACTCAGCCGCCTCGACGGAACGGTCTCTGCCCGGCTCGAGCAGCTCATCGCCCGCGCCCGCGGCATTCTCGCCGGACCATCAAACTCAGAAGCCCATTTCGACAAGGCGCTCTCCGGCCCCGCCGGGGACCAGTGGCCCTTCGAGCGCGCGGAGCTTCGCCTCGACTACGCAGAATGGCTGCGGCGCCGTCGCCGGATCAACGACGCCAAGGCCGTCTTGACCGAAGCCCTTGGCACCTTCCAGCGACTAGGTGCACGGGCATGGGCGAAGCGCGCCCAGGCAGAGCTGAGAGCCTGCGGGGTGGCCGTCACCAGCGCGCCAGGCGAATCGGATGCTCTATGGGAGCTGACCCCCCAGCAACGCCAGATCGTCCGCCTGGCCAGCGACGGCCTGACAGATCGCGAGATCGGCGACCGGCTCTTCCTCTCGCCGCGCACGGTCAGCTCGCACCTGTACCGGTCCTATCCCAAGCTCGGAGTAGCCAGCCGCCACCAGCTACGTGACGTTATCGCCCGCGCCAGCGCGCCACCGGCAGCACACGAAAGCCCCGGAAGCCGGACTCTTCGCTAGGTCGCTTCCCCGAAACAACCACGCGCGTTTGCGCCCTCGAAGCCCTGGCACCCGTGCAGGCCACCACGCAGCAGCAGAGGACGAAGCGCCTGGGCCTGCCTCAATGATCCGGTGCGCGTCGCCACCTGGCCGCGTTCCCAGCCGGGAAGTGCAGTAAGCCTGCGGATACCCCGCCATCACGTTCCAGACGCAGACTCGGACCGTGTGAGGTTACCCGGCACCCGACTAGCGCCGCGTCCTGGGGCGTCTGAAGACGTGCCGGGCGAAGGGCTGACCCGGGAACCATGAACGCGCAGACCGGTCAGCCCTGGTGACCGCCTTGTAGCCGCACAACCTGGCCTCCGTACGAGCGCTGGCCACATCAGGAAGGGAGACCTCAGTGAACATCACCCGAATCGCACAGCCGGGCAGGCTCGGGCAGCCCTGGGTCCGGGAGATCGTCCCGGGAGTCTTCCGGGTCGGTACGACGTTCCTGGGTTGCTACGCGGTTGAAGACACGGGCGCCTATACATTCATCGACGTCGGGCTGCCCGGCTACTGGCCGCAGATGACCCGGTTCCTCGCCGCACGGAACGCTCCGCTGTCATCCGTCAAGGCCATCGTGCTCACCCATTACCACCCCGACCATATGGGTAATGCCGAACGGCTCCGGACGCAGGCGGGCGCGACTGTGCTCGTGCACCACGATGACCGGGCGGCGGCCATGCGCAAGAGCAGGCCGGCCTTGTACCCGCTGTGGAAGCCGCCGGTGCTGCATCTGGTGGGGCACTTCCTGCGCAATGGCGTGGCCCGGACGG
>DASXKD010000310.1:0-7693 GCA_036497045.1 Streptosporangiaceae bacterium
CCGGCCGCGGCATCGGCCGCGACGGTCTCGTTCGGTGAGAAGAACGCCTCGCGCGGCGGGATTGCCATCTGCGGCACCACCGACCACGCGGGAGACGGCTCGGGACGCCGGGCCGGCCCGCGGCGGCGCTCGATCGAGGCCACCAGCGTTTCGCAGAACCTGGCCACCGTGTCCTCGGTGTCCGCGAGCGTGACGATCGGGATGATCATGTCCCGGTCGCCCAGTTCCACCGGCATCCCGGCGGCGATCAGGTCGGCCTCCACCGCGTAACCGTCGGCCCCGGCACCGGCGAGCAGCACGACCAGCTTGGCCGGGTCCACCCCGGGCCCGCCGAGCACGGCCACGCCGGGCACCCCGGTCAGCTGCCGCCGGGCGGTGGCCACCAGATCCAGCAGGCGCGCGCACAACTGCTTGCCGTCCTTGGCCAGCAGTGCCCGCGCCGCGTCGATGCTCGCGGTGATCGCCCCCGCCGGGCTGGTGGTGTGGGTGGCCTCGAAGGCGCGGTCGAGCCTGGCCCGGTCGAGCAACTGGGTACGGGCGAACACGAGCGCGCCCTGGGTGGCGGCGGGCAGCGTCTTGTGCGCGCTTGTCACCATCCCGTCCGCACCCGCGGCGATCGCGTGCGGCGGCAGGTCCGGGTGAAAGCCCAGGTAGGCGGCCCAGGCGGCGTCCACGATGAGCGGGACGCCCGCCTCGTGGGCGGCATCCGCGTGCCCGGCAAGGTCCCCCGTGGTGCCCACATAGGAGGGATCGCCGAGGAACACCGCGCAGGCGCCGGGGTGGGCAGCGAGGGCGCCGCGTACTGTCTGAACCGCGACAGCGCCGGGCAGGCCCGTGCCTGGATCGCGCTCCGGCAGCACCCACACCGGGCGCAGGCCGGCCAGGACCAGCCCGAGCAGCAGGGACCGGTGCAGGCACCTGGTGACGATCACCTCCTGCCCCGGGGAGCCGACGGCGAGCGCCAGTGCCTGGTTGCCGTGCGTGGAGCCGGCCACCGAGAACCGGCACCAGTCCGCTCCCCACAGCCGCGCGGCCCGGGACTCGGCGTCGGCAAGCAGCGTGTCGGCATGCTTGATCGTGTCCACGCCGCCGTAGAGCGGGGTGTCGCCGGCCACCACCGCGCCGGTCAGGTCTTGCCGCTGCTTGTGCCCGGGCGTGCACATGGGCGTGAGGGCACCGCGCTGCGCCGCTTCGGTGGACGCCAGCCACCCGTCGAGCAGCGGAGCGTCGGCGCGCAGCCCGAGGGGATCGCGCGGATCGGTCAGCGGATGAGCAGGTCGAGGCACGAGGTAAGTCTGCCCGACATCAGGGCGTATTCCGCGCGAGGGGGTCGCGGGAGGAATTGACGAGGCGTCACGATGCCGCCGGGTCAGTGCGGATCCGCGCCGGGCGGGGCGGCTTCCGCCCGGGGCGGCACGGGCTTCGCACCGGGTGGTGCGGTGGCCGGGCTGACGCCGTGCCGGTAGAACCCGACCGGCTCCGCCGGGAGCGGCGTGCGGCCCAGGATCAGGTCGGCGGCCTTCTCGGCGATCATCATCACCGGGGCATAGATGTTGCCGTTGGTGACGTAGGGCATCACCGAGGCGTCCACCACTCGCAGCCCGGTCAGCCCGTGCACGCGCATGCTCGCGGGATCCACGACGGCGCCGGGGCCGGTCCCCATCTTCGCCGTACAGGACGGGTGCAGCGCGGTCTCGCCATCCCGGCGCACCCAGTCCAGCACCTGCTCCTCGCTGCTGACCTCCGGGCCCGGCGACAGTTCGCCGCCGTTGAACGGCGCGAACGCGGGCTGGCTCAGGATGTTCCTGGTGATCTGGATGGCCTCGGTCCACTCCCGCCGGTCGGCCGGGGTGGACAGGTAGTTGAACCGCAGCGCCGGGTGCACCGCGGGGTCCCGGGAAACGATCTTGACGGTGCCGCGCGAGTCCGAGTACATCGGGCCGATGTGCACCTGGTAGCCGTGCCCACCGGCCGGGGCCGAGCCGTCGTAGCGGATCGCGATGGGCAGGAAGTGGAACATCAGGTTGGGGTAGGCCACCTCGTCGTTGCTCCGGACGAAGCCGCCGGCCTCGAAATGGTTGGTCGCCCCGGGCCCGCTGCGCGCGAACAGCCACTTGGCGCCGACCATCGGCCGGTTGCGCCACTTCAGCGCCGGGGCCACCGAGACCGGCAGCTTGGATGCGTACTGGACGTACACCTCCAGGTGGTCCTGCAGATTCTCGCCCACCCCGGGCAGGTCGGCGACCACGTCGATGCCGTGCGCGGTCAGGTCGGCGGCGTTGCCGATACCGGAAAGCTGCAGCAGTTGCGGCGTGTTGATCGCGCCGCCGCACACGATGACCTCACCGGCGCGCACCTGCTGCGCCCCCGAACCCCGGGTGTACTCGACGCCGGCCGCCCGGGTTCCCTCGAAGAGAATCCCGGTCACCAGGGTGCGGCAGATCACCTCCAGGTTGGGGCGGCGCATCACCGGGTGCAGGTAGGCCCGCGCCGCACTGAGCCGGCGGCCCCGGTGGATGTTCCGGTCGAACGCGGCGAAGCCCTCCTGCCGGTAGCCGTTGACGTCGGTGGTCAGCGGGTAGCCGGCCTGCTGCACCGCCTCGAAGAACGCACCGAACAGCGGGCTGGTCGCTGGGCCTCGCTCGAGCACCAGCGGCCCATCGCCGCCCCGGTACTCATCGGCACCGGCCAGGCAGGTCTCCATCCGCTTGAAGTAAGGCAGGCAGTGCGCGTAGTCCCAGTCGGCCATGCCCGGGTCGGCTGCCCAGCGCTCGTAGTCGAGCGGGTTGCCCCGCTGGAAGATCATCCCGTTGATGCTTGACGAGCCGCCGAGCACCTTGCCGCGGGCGTGGTAGACGCGGCGGCCGTTCAGGCACGGCTCGGGCTCAGACTCATATTTCCAATCGTAGAACCGGCTGCCGATGGGGAAGGTGAGCGCCGCCGGCATGTGGATGAACACGTCCCAGCGGTAGTCCGGGCGGCCGGCCTCCAGCACCAGCACCCGGGCGGACGGGTCGGCGGAGAGCCGGTTCGCCAGCGCGCTGCCGGCCGAGCCACCGCCCACGATCACGAAGTCGTAGTGCGCCTGTGTCATCGGCCCTCCCCGGGTAAGCGGCCCGCCCGGCGCCCGGAACAGGTCTTCTCGCGCATTACGCTACCGGCGTGGTGACCTTGCCCGAAGACCCCAATGTGGACCAAGCCAGCTACCCGCAGTCCGGGTTCCCCGATATCCCCGGCTCGGCCGGCATCCTGCTCATCCGCCATGGCCAGTCCGAGCCCTACCGGCCCGGCACGCCGTTCCCCCTGGCGGACGGGCACGCGGATCCCGCACTCACGCCGAAAGGGCACGCGCAGGCCGCTCTCCTGGCCGGCCGGCTGGCCACCGCGGGCATCGGCGCGATCTACGTGAGCACGCTGCGGCGCACCGCGCAGACGGCGGCACCGCTGGCCGGCCGGCTCGGCCTGGCTCTCCAGGTGGAGCCGGAACTGCGCGAGGTGCACCTCGGTGACTGGGAGGGCGGCGAGTACCGGCAACGGGTGGCGGAGCACGATCCGATCGTCCGGCAGGTCTTCGAGCAGGAGCGCTGGGATGTGATCCCCGGCGCGGAGACCTCGGCGTCCCTCGCAGCCAGGGTGCGCGCCGCGATCGACCGGCTGGCCGCCGGGCATACCGGGCACCGGGTGGCCATCTTCACCCACGGCGGTGTGATCGGCCAGGCCCTGGCGCTGGCCAGCGGGTCCCGGCCGTTCGCCTTCCTCTCGGCGGACAACGCCTCCATCTCCCGGCTGGTGGTGATCGAGCAGCGGTGGATCGTCCGCGGCTTCAACGACACCGCCCACCTGAACGGACATCGGCCCGTCTAACGCCGCGCGGCGCGGGCACCTGGTGAGTCCTCGGCGAAATTTGTTGAACCGGCACGCGCCCGCATCCGTGGTACCGGGCACAGGGAACAGCCGCCGGATCCCCGCGCAACCCCCTCCCGGCGCGGGCACGGCGACAGCCCCGGAGCGGTCGCGGTTACCCCGAGAGCTGCGGCCGCTCCGGTCTTTCCCGGCCCGTCCTGCCCGGCGGTGAACCTGATACCGCGCCGCATACGTGATACCTGGTTGCGGCCGGATGTTCCGGTGAGAAGAGGCGATGGCGTCGATGAGGTTTACCTTCCGACGGGCGGGCAGCCCGCACAGCATGTCCTGGACCGCGCGCGCGGTCGTCACGGCGGTTCTGGTGGGCGGGGTCGCGGCGGCCACGGCGGGCATCGCCGCCGCCCAGACCGGGCAGGGCCCCACCGGCACCAGCGCGGTGGTGGTCAAGGAGGCGTTCCGCACCGGGTTCGGCAAGATGCTGGTGACCCCCGGCGCGGGCAGGGCCCTGTACACGAACCCGGCCGGCTGCAGTGCGGCCTGCCAGAGCATCTGGCCGCCGCTGGTGATGCCCGCGGGCGCGACCACGCCGACCGGCGCACCGTGCCTGGCCACCGCGAGGCTCGGCACGAAGCTCCAGGTCACCTACCACAAGCTGCGGCTTTACATGTTCGTCAATGACATTGGGCACAGCGTGACCGGCAACGGGGTGGCCGGCTTCCACGCGGCGAAGGTGATCACGTCCTGCGCGGCCGCGCGCTGACTCTTGGCCGCCGGGCGGCGCCCGCCCGGGCTCACTAAGGTCAGGCGCGCGGACATGGAGCGGCCGCGGCGACCACGGCGCCGCGGTCGCTCCGCCGGTATTATCCCGTAACGATCAGCACCTGAGCGCGCCCGAGCGGCAGGCAAAAGGTCACGACCACGAGCCAGGCGCGCCGGAATGATCACGAGCCGGGGCGCGGGGACTGGCCAGGCTGGGCGCCGACCAGCGGCGCGAGCAGATCTCCGTGCCCGGCCACCCGGTCCAGCACGTCGCCGCTGGTGAACACCAGGTCCTCCCGCCGCTCGCACGCCGCGACCTCGTCCCAGGTCACCGGGGTCGACACGGTCGGCCGGCCGCGGGCGCGCAGCGAGTAGGGCGCGATCGTGGTCTTGTGGGCGTTGTTCTGGCTCCAGTCGACCAGGACCTTGCCGGGGCGCAGCGACCTGGTCATCCGCGACACCACCGCGGCGGGCTGCTCGCGCTCCAGGTGCTCGGCGATGGTCCGGGCTATCGCGCTGGCGCCGTCGGAACTGGTGCCCGACAGCGGGGCGAGCAACTGGAGCCCTTTGCCCCCCGAGGTCTTGGCGAACGCGTCAAAGCCCGCCTCCGCCAGCAGCGGGCGCAGCCACAGCGCCACCGCGCAGCATTCCACGATGGTCGCGGGTGCGCCGGGGTCGAGGTCAAAGACGAGGAGGTCGGGCTCGGCCACCTGGGGAATCCGCCACATCGGGGTGTGCAGTTCAAGCCCGGCCAGGTTGGCGGTCCAAATCAGCGTGGGCAGGTCGCCGGCGATCACGTACCGTACCCAGTCCCGGCCCGAGGTCGAGCCCGGCGCGGGCAATCGCTTGGTGCGCACCCAGTCCGGCCGGTGGTCCGGGGCGTGCTTGTTGTAGAAGTGCTGGCCGGCCACCCCGTCCGGGTACCGCTTGAGGGTCAGCGGCCGGTCGGCGATATGCGGCAGCAGCACCGGCGCGATGCGCAGGTAGTAGTCGATCACAGCGCCCTTGGTGAACCCCGTCTCCGGGTACAGCACCTTGGCCAGATTGGTGAGGACCAGGCTCCGGCCCTCGACCTCGACCTCGACCTTCTCGGGCTCGGGGCTCATGTCGTTCGCGCCCCTTCCGGCCCGGCTGAGGCGGCTGCCGCCTGCCCGTCTGAAGTACCCACGCCCTGTTCCAGCAAAACGAAACCCCTCGCCATCGGGGCCGCCTGCCGCCCTCAGGCGGGTCCTGACGTGGTGATTTATCAGTTCGTGTCATCCGTGGGCGCCACTGGCGCGTCTCATCCTTGGAACCCTGGCAGTTCGCGGCTCGCTGCACGCGAACTGCCAGGGCTAACTTTTGGAGGATGCCGGGGCCACCAGCGCCTCACTCAGCGTGCCCGAGGCCGCGATCACCGGCCCGGCCGGCGACGTGCTGATCTCCGACACCGGCAACAGCCGGGTCACGGAGGTAGCCGGCTAGGCACGCCCGCACGATCCTCCTCGGCCCGCTCGGCTGAATCACACGAAACGCTCAGCATTCCTGGACCGGATCCCAAACTGCGGGCGATGGACTTTCAACTGGCGGGCCGCCCCGGAGAACCCAGGATCCCCCGTCCGCCGGGGTGTCCCGCCGCCAGGGCCAGGTGCGCGCGGGCAGCCCGGGATGACGGCAAACCGGGCAGGCGGCACCACAGTCCCCGCCGGGTCACACAAACGGGCCGGCTGGCTAGCATGGGCCGATGGCCGTCCGGGCGATCGACTTCCATGTGCACCTGCCGACTCCCGACTGGCTGGACGGCAGCATGGCCGGGTATGTGGAGGCGGCGGAGGCGTACTTCCGCGCGCCCGTGCAGCGGGCGTCGCTGGCGGAGTTGGCCGATAGGTACCGCGGCCTGAACGTACGCGCGGTGCTGCTGGCCTGGGACGCGGAGACCGCGACCGGGCGGCCGCGGGTACCCAACGAGACCGTCGCCGCCGCGTGCCGCGACTACCCCGACGTGTTCACCGGGCTCGGCTCGGTGGACCCGCACAAGGGCGACGCCGCGGTCGCCGAGGTCGCCAACATCGCCGCGCTGGGCCTGCGCGGGGTCAAGTTCCACCCCTCGCTGCAGGCCTTCGCCCCCGACGACCCCGCCTACTGGCCGGTGTTCGCCGCGTGCCAGGAGCACGGCCTGCTGACCCTGTTCCACACCGGGACCAGCGGGATCGGCGCGGGCCAGCCCGGCGGCCAGGGCATCGGCCTTGACTACGCGCGCCCGATCAGGCTGGACGCGGCCGCGGCCGCCTACCCGGGACTGACCGTGGTGGCCGCGCACTTCGGCTGGCCGTGGCACATGGAACTGGTCGCTATGGCCCTGCACAAGACCAACGTCTACATCGACATCTCCGGCTGGTCGCCCAAGCGCATCCCGGCCGAACTGGTCCGCGAGCTGCGCGGCCGGCTTTCTGAGCAGTTCCTGTGGGGCAGCGACTTCCCGTTCATCACCCCCGAACGCTGCCTCACCGAACTGGAGTCCCTTGACCTGCCCGAGCCGGCCCTCAGCCGGGTGCTGCACGAGAACGCGGCCCGGATCCTCGGCCTGGACCAGGGCTAGCCCGGGCCGGCATGGACTTCTCGCTGACGGGCGACCAGTTGCTCATCCGGGACGCGGTCCGCGAGGTCTGCGCCGGGTTCCCCGGGCAGTACTGGCGCGATCTCGAAGCCGGCGGCGAGTATCCCGCGGAATTCGTCGCGACCATGACCAGGCTCGGCTGGCTGTCGGTGCTCATCCCCGCCGAGTATGGCGGCGGCGGCCAGGGCGTCACCGAGGCGGGGATCATCCTGGAGGAGATCCACCGCTCCGGCGGCAACGCGAACGCCTGCCACGCCCAGCTCTACACCATGGGCGCGCTGGCCAGGCACGGCAGCGAAGAGCAGAAGCGCCGCTGGCTGCCGCCGCTGGCAGCAGGCGAACTGCGGCTCCAGGCGTTCGGGATCACCGAGCCGGACGCCGGTTCCGACTCCACCAAGATCGCCACCCGGGCCGAACGGGACGGCGGGGACTACGTGGTCACCGGGCAGAAGACGTTCATCAGCCGGGCCGAGC
>DASXKD010000311.1:0-9830 GCA_036497045.1 Streptosporangiaceae bacterium
ACGTGCAGCCCACCCGGCCACAGGTGGCGGAGAAGTCGGGAGTGCAGATGTGGACCACGGGACGGCTCCTCGCTCAGGGGATGAGGATCGGGCGGATGGCCTCCCGGCGCTCCAGTGCGCCGAAAGCAGTGGCGACGTCGGCGAGCGGATATATGTGCGTGGTCAGCGGGTCGGTGCGGATCGCGCCCGAGGCGAGCAACGCGATCATGGCGGGGTAGGCGTTCGGGCTTGACCGGATGCCAAGCACGTCGAGTTCATCGAGGGTGACCAGGTCGACCGGCAGTTCCGCGCTGGCACCACCGGCCAGGCCGAGCAGCGCCACGGTCCCGCCGCGCCGGGCGCAGCGCAGCGCCTGGGCCACCACGGCCGGGTTGCCCGAGCAGTCGAACACGGTGTCGGCGCCCCGGCCGCCGGTGGCCGCCCTGGCCCCGGCCACCGGGTCCTCGCGGGAGTAATCCACGACGGCGCTGGCGCCGAGGTCGCGGGCGATGTCCAGGCGTGGCCCACGGCCCACGACCACGACGTTGGTCGCGCCGGCCGCCTTGGCCACCTGGAGCATAAGCAGGCCGAGCAGGCCAGGGCCGAAGACGATGGCGCTCGCCCCCGGCCCGAGCCGGGCCCGGCGGGCCGCGTGCACGGTCAGCGCCCCCTGGTTGACCAGGGCGGCGGAAACGTCGCTGACCGCGGGTGGCACCTTGTGCAGGGCGACGGCAGGGCGGACCGCATACTCCGCCAGGGCTCCCGGAGCGGTGTGGCCGTACAGCTTGAAGCCAGGCTCACGGACCCGCTCGCACAGGTTGTACCGGCCGGCCCGGCACATCGGGCAGCTGCCACAGCCGGTGTGGTTCTCCGCCACCACCCGGTCCCCCACGGCCAGCCCGCTGCGCTCGGTGCCGGGCCCGAGGGCGGCGACCGCACCGGACCATTCGTGCCCGATGATGAACGGCAGGGCCGGCGGCCAGGTGCCCCGGTAGGCGCCCGCCACGATCTTCAGGTCGGTGCCGCAGATGCCGCAGGCCCTGACTCGGACCAGCACCTCGCCCACGCCGGGCTCGGGAACCGGGACCTCCGCCACCTCCAGGCTGCCGAACTCCCGCAGCAGGGCCGCCCGCATCGCGGTCACTGGCCCTCCTTCACGGGCAGTGCAGTGCTAGCCCGGGCGGCAAGCCGCCCCGGACCCCCCCCAGTGCTGGCCCGGGGGGGCGACCCCCCGGAGCCCCCCGATGCGCTTGGTGACCCGGGCACGCCCGGGTCACCAAGCGCCACCCATATCTCGCGCACCTGGCGCACGACGTGGTCGGCGACGGCCTCGGCGACCTCCTCCGCACGTTCCGGGGTGGCCAGTTCGGGGCGGCCGTACCAGCCGGTCTCTGCGACATGGTGGAAGTCGCGCATCACCGGATAGACGTCCGGGCGGCGGAACAGCGCGTGGGCCGCCTCACCGGCTGCCCGGTCGCTGGCCGGGGTGGCGTGCTCCAGGTGCACCAAGGTGGGATCGAAGGCCAGC
This sequence comes from Streptosporangiaceae bacterium, assembly GCA_036497045.1. Lineage (GTDB taxonomy): Bacteria > Actinomycetota > Actinomycetes > Streptosporangiales > Streptosporangiaceae > DASXKD01. The sequence continues at coordinate 1,508 of DASXKD010000311.1, forward strand.
ACCGCCGCCGTCTCCATGGACCCGGCGTGGGTGAACTCCATCTCGCCGGGGAACAGCGTGTGGGTGATCACGTGGGTCTCGGCCATCACCACCTGGACTCCGTGCCTGACCTGCGCCTCGTCCGCGGCAAGCCGCAGCGTGGCCGAGTTCCCCTCGTGCCAGTTCACCGAGACGATCCGGCGGGCACCGGCGCTGGCGAGCCCGCCGCACACGTCGCCGAACACCGAGATCAGCGTGCCCGGGGACAGCGACAGCGTGCCCGGCCAGGCCAGGTGGTAGTGGGCGACGCCCACCGGCCCGAGCGAGACCGCCACGGTGTCCAGCCGGGCCGCGACCCGTTCGGCGATGGACTGGGCCGCGAAGGCGTCGGTGCCGAGCGGCAGGTGGCCGCCGTGCTGCTCGACGCTTCCGGCGAAGACCACGGCCGTGCCGCTCGCGGCGATCAGCCGCGCGGCCTCGGGCTGGGCGAGCCGTTCGATCAGCCGGCCGGGGTGGCGTGGCATGGTGTGTCAGCCTCCATATCCGGTGGCCGCCCCGTCCCTGACCGCGTCGCGGTGCGCGGCGATCGGGGTCTGCCAGGGCTCGGTCACCACGTCGACCAGGGCAGGGCCCGGCGCGGAGCAGGCGGTGCGCAGTGCGGCGGCCAGGCGGCCGGGTTCGGCGACCCGGATGCCGGCCAGCCCGAAGGCCCGCGCCACGTCGGCGAACGGTACGTCGGAGAAGTCCTCGGCCTCCCAGCCGCGGCCGAAGTGGATCCGCCGGTACCAGCGGATCCAGCCGAGCGACCGGTTGTTCAGCACGATCACGGTGACCGGCAGGCCCAGCTCCGCCACGGTGGCAAGCTCGCCCGCCGCATACCCCATGGCGCCGTCCCCGGCCAGCACCACGGTGCGGCCGCCGGGCCGGGCGGTGGCCACGCCGATCGCCGCGGGCAGCGCGTACCCGAGGCCGGCCTGCCCGCGTGGGCAGAGCACTTGCCGCCCTGCGCGCCGCTGCTCCAGGTAGGCTCCGCCCCAGCCGCTGGCCAGGCTGGCGTCACAGATGAGGATGTCGTCGGCACCGAGCAGGGCCTCGATCTCCGCGAGTACCCGCTGCGGCGCGATGGGAACCGAGTCGCTGGCCCGTTCCGCGTCCCGCTCGGCGCGCCAGGACGCGGTCAGCTCCGCGATCCGGGACCGCCAGGCCGCCCGGTCCGGTGCCCCGGCCGGATCGTCCAGGGCCGCGAGCAGCCCGCGCAGCCCCGGCCGGGCGTCGGCGAGCACGGCCGCCGCCACGGGGAAGGCCCGGCCCAGTTCGGCCGGGTCCACGTCGAGCTGGACGATGGCCTGGCCGGGTGCGGGCAGCGTCCAGCCGAACGTCGGGCCGCTGCCTGCCTTGGTCCCGGCGAACAGCACCACGTCCGCCTCGGCCAGCGCGGCGGCGGCGGCGGAGGTCCCCATGCTGCCGGTGACCCCCACCGACAACGGGTGGTCCTCGGCGATCGCCCCCTTGCCCGACAACGTGGTGCCCACCGCCGCCGACAGGGCTCCGGCCAGCGCGGTCAACTCCGCACCCGCACCCGAGTGCAGCACTCCCCCACCCGCGAGCACGAAGGGCCGCTGCGCACCCCGGAGCACGGCCACCGCGGCCGCGGCATCTTCCGGGTCAGGGCCAGGGCGGAAAGCGGGGAAGCTGCCGAACCGGGAGGGCGGCAGGGCCACGTAATCCGAGGCAGGGCCGTCGAGGACGTCCTGCGGCAGAAACAACGCCACCGGACCCGGCCGGCCCGTGGTGGCCTCGCGGAACGCCTGGCGGACCAGGGCCGGGAGGGTGGCCGCGTCCGGCACGGTGGCCTGCCATTTAGTGACCGCAGCCAACAGCGCCGCCTGGTCCAGCGCCTGGGAGGCGGCACTGCGGTACCGGTGCGGCGCGAGCCGCGCGGGCAGGTCGCTCACCAGGGCCACCACGGGCACCGAGGCACCCAGCGCCTCGGCGAGGCCCGACGGCAGCTTCGCCGCGCCGGGCCCCACCGTAGCGTCACAGACCCCGGACCGGCCGGTGACCCTGGCGTAGGCGTCAGCGGCGTAAGCGGCGGACCGCTCGTCCCTGACCAGCACGTGCCGCAGGCCTGGCTCCCGGTCGAGGATCGCGTCGTACAGCGCGAGCGTCTGGCCGCCGGGCACGCCGAACACATGCCGCACGCCGTGCTCGGCGAGCAGCGCGGCGAGCAGCGCCCCGCCGTGTTTGCCTGGGGGGGCGACCCCCCCGGAACCCCCCGATGGCTCAAGGCCCCGCTCCTCCGTCACGGGGCCTTGGCCAGTGCTGGCCCGGGGGGGCGACCCCCCGGAACCCCCCGATGGCTCAAGGCCCCGCTCCTCCGTCACGGGGCCTTGGCCGTGCTGGCCGGGGTCAGTCACCGGGAATCCCTAGCAACGCTGCCGTGGTGCCGCCGAGCACGGATTCTTCTTCGGCACCCAGGCCAAGTGCGCGAACCTCGCCGACGGGGTCGTCGGTGCCCATGTCGAACGGGCGGTCCGAGCCGAGCAGCACCTGCCCGGCGCCCGCGTAGCTGATCAGGTCCGCGAGCAGGCCGGGGTCGTGGGTGACCGTGTCGTAGTAGAACCGGCGCAGCGTGGCGTCCGGGCCGACGGCGAGCCTGGCCCGTGCCTCCGGACGGACGGCAAAGGCACGCCGCAACCGCCCCCGCACCACCGGCAGCGCGCCGCCACCGTGCGCGAGCACCACGCGCAGGCGGGGATGGCGCTCCAGCACCCCGGCCATGGCCATGTGCGCGGCCGCGATCGCCGTCTCCATCGGGTTCCCCACCGAGTTCCACAGGTAGTACTGTTCCAGCGCGGGGACATCGAACCCGCGGGTGGTGGGGTGGATGAACACCAGCGCCCCGGCCTGCTCGGCGGCCTCCCAGAACGGGAGGAAGAAGTCGTCGCCAAGGTAGCGCCCGCCGACGCTGGCCGGGATCTCGGCCCCGGCCAGGCCATAGCTGGTCACCAGGCCGGCGATCTGCCGGGCGGCGAGTTCAGGGTCTTGCAGCACCACCGCGCCGACGGCGCTCACCCGGCCGGGGTGCGCCGCGACCAGCGCGGCGAGCGCGGCGTTGTGCACCTCGCAGACATCACGGGCGGTCGCCTGGTCTGCTTCCGCGGGCACCAGGCTGATCCAGGGAGACAGCAGCAGTCGGTCCACCCCGGTGGCCGCCGCCTGGCCCAGCATGGTGTCCACGTCGGTGAACTCGCTGACCACCGAGCCGATGTCGCGGCCGCGGAAGGCCAACCGGTACCGTCCGCCGTCGCGGCTGATCGCCGGGCGCCAGTCGGGCGGCACCGTCCGCGCCGTCATCTCCTCGACGATGACGTGACAGTGAACGTCAACGATCAACGACCCGCCCGGGACGCCGTGCCGTTGACCGCGCCGCTGCCGTTCTCCCCTGACCCGTTCTCCCCTGACCCGTTCCCGGTGCCGCCCGGGGCCACCGCGCCGCCGAGGTACAGGGCGCCGATCTCCGGGTGCTCAAGCACTTCCTTCCCGCTGCCCGCCAGCCGGACCAGGCCGTTCTCCATCACCACACCATGGGTGGACAGCCGCAGCCCGGCCCGGGCGTTCTGCTCCACCAGCAGGATCGTCTTGCCCTGGGCGTGCATCATCCGGATCGCGTCGAAGACCGACTTGAGCACCTTGGGGGCCAGTCCCATCGACGGCTCGTCCAGGATCACCAGCTTCGGGTCGAGCATGAGGCTGCGGGCGAACTCCACCAGCCGCTGCTGCCCGCCGGAGAGGCTGCCCGCCTTCTTGTCCAGCCACTCGTTGACCTGCGGGAACATCTCCAGCACCCCGTCGAAGCGCCGCTCGGCCAGGCCGCGCTCGCGCAGCATGTAGCCGCCGAGGCTGATATTCTCGCGCACCGTCATCTCGCGGAACAGGCTGTGGTTCTGCGGCACCTGGACCACACCGGCCCGGAGGATCTGACGTGGCGTCTTGCCGGTCAGCCGCTCGCCGTGCAGCGTGATCTCTCCCAGCCGTGGCCGGAGCAGCCCGCTGATCGTCGAGAGCAGGGTTGATTTCCCGGCTCCGTTCGGTCCCACCACACAGGTGATCCCGCCCTGCATGACCTGTATGGATACCCCGCGCAGAACGTCGCCACCGCCGTAGCCGGCGACGACGCCCGCCACCTCGAGCGCGCAAGGGTTCTGTGCTGGCCCGGGGGACTCAGGCTGCGGAGCTGTCATCGTCTTCCTCTGCCGTTCCGAGGTAAGCATCAAGCACCCGGCGGTCGTTGCGGATCATGTCCGGCGGGCCGGAGACCACCGCGTTCCCATAGTCGAGGACGGTCACCTGGTCACATAGGCCCATCACGAACTCCATGTTGTGCTCCACGACGAGGAACGTGGTCCCCTGCCGGTTCAGCTCGCGGATCCGCTCGGCGATGGTGCCGATCAGGGTCGGGTTCACCCCGCCGGCCGGCTCGTCGAGCAGGATGATCTCCGGTTCGGCGATCAGTACGTAGGACAGCTCCAGCAGCTTGCGCTGCCCGTAGGAGAGGGTCTCGGCTCGGTCACCGGCCAGCTTGGCGATGCCGGTGAACTCCAGCAGTTCCATCGCCCGCTTGCGGGTGGCGGCGCCGCCCGCCCGGGCGAACGGGTTGTGCAGCCGCCCGGTCTGCCCGGCCCGCTCCTTGTGGTGCGCGGCCACGATCATGTTCTCCATGACCGTCAGCCGGGAGAAGACCCGGGTCAGCTGGAAAGTCCGGCCGATCCCCAGCGCGAAGACCTTGTCCGGGGCCCGGCTGGTGATCTTGGTGTCGTTGAGGTAGATGTCCCCGCTGTCCACCCGCCCGTAGCCGGTGATCATGTTGAACAGGGTGGTCTTCCCGGAGCCGTTCGGCCCGATCAGCCCGGCGATGCTGCCGGCCTCGACCTCGATCGAGCAGTCGCTGAGCGCCTGCACACCCCCGAACGCCTTCGAGACACCCTCCGTCCGGAGCAGCGCTGTCATGACGCGCTCCTGGTGGTCGGCTCGGCGGGACTCCCGGCCGCGGTCGCGCCGATGGGCAGACCGGGTGGCGGGCCGGTGGCCTGTTCGGTCGCCCGCCGCTGCCTGCTGGCCCGGATGGCGGTCAGCTTCTCGCTCGCGGTCGGCAGGATCCCCCGCGGCAGGAAGATGATCACGACCAGGAACAGCGCGCCGAGGACGATCTGGGCCACGTACGTGTTGGTCACCTGCTGCTGGGCCCAGCCGAGGTAGGGCTCGAGCAGCAGCGCGCCGAAGATGGGCCCGGACAGGGTGCCGAACCCGCCCAGGAACGCCATCAGGGCGATGGTCAGGTCGAAGAACGGGTTGAACGCGTACTGCGGCAGCGCGTCCGACTGGAAGTAGAAGTACAGCCCGCCCAGCGTCCCGATGATGAAGGCGGAGATCACGAAGGCGGTCAGCTTGACCCGCATGGTCTTGACCCCGAGCCCGCGGGCCCGGTCCTCGTCGTCCCTGATCGCCCGGAGCTGGAGACCGAACCGTGAGCCCCAGATCGCCCAGGCGAGCACGGCCGACACGACCGCGATGAGCAGGGCGGTGTAGTAGAAGGGGTTGTAGACGGTCGCCTGGTCCCAGTTGAGGAACTGTGGGATGATTCCGGACACGCCGCCCGTCCAGCTGAAGTTGGAAGCCATCAACTGGAAGATGAAGAACACGGCGATCGTCACCACGACGAAGGTGTGCCGGCGTACCCGCAGCGCGATCAGCCCGAACGGCACCGCGACCACGGCGGCTACCAGGCCGCCCAGCGGGTAGAGCGCGAACACCACGCCGCCCACCAGGTTCAGGTGCTTGGTGATCAGCGCGACCGTGTACACGCCGACCCCGAAGAAGACGGCGGCCCCGAGCGAGATGTAGCCGGTGAACCCGGAGAAGATGTTCCAGGCGACGGCCGAGCCTACGTACAGCAGCACGAGCACGCCCACCTGCGTCAGCACGACGTTGCCATTGAGCGGGATGAGTGCCGCGACGGCCAGCAGCACGGCCAGGCCCCCGGCACGCCAGAGGGCAAGGGACCTCATTGCGCCCTCGCTTCCTTGCGACCGAACAGGCCCTGGGGCCGGAACACGAGCACGAGCACGAGCGCCCCGTAAAACACCACGGTCGACCATTCGGGGTTCCAGTAGACGTCCACCAGCGACGCGAGCGTGATCACGAGCACGGCCGCGCCGAGCGCGCCGCCGATGCTGCCCATGCCGCCGAGGATGACGATCGCCAGCAGCCGGGAGATCAGGTCATACCCGGTGTTCGGATTGATGGGGTTGAGCTCCCCGAACACCATGCCGCCCGCCGCGGTCACCCCGACGCCGATCCCGAAGGTGAACGCGGCCACCCGGTTCACGTCGATCCCGACCAGCCGGGCAGCGGTGTGGTCCTGCATGGTGGCGCGCACGCTGCGGCCGAACTGGGTCCGGTACAGCATGAAGTAGATCGCCGCCACGAACACCACCGCGAGCGCGAAGCCCAGGACGTAGATGTAGGGCACGTAGTACCCGAAGATCTTGAAGGTCGCCTGCGGGCTGGTCCAGTAGGTGTTTATCGACAGGTAGTTCGACCCGAACCTCTCGTACAGGATTCCCTCGATGATGATCGCCACTGCGTAGCAGGCGAGCAGCGACATGGAGGTGCGCTCGCGTCCACGCAGCGGCCGGATGAACAGGTACTGGATCGCCACCCCGAGGATGAACATCGCCGGGATGGTGATGAGCAGGCCGACGAACACGTCGATGTGCAGATGGATCCAGAGCACGTAGCTGAGGTAGGCACCGAGTACCACCATGATGCCCTGGGCGATGTTGATGATGTCGAGCACGCCGAAGATCAGCGTTAGCCCCACGGCCATCAGGCCATAGACCCCGCCTTGGAGGACGCCATCGGTGATGGCTCGCAGGAAGGTTCCCATGTCAGTTCCGTGCTCTCCGTTCCGTGCTCCCTGGGAATCGTCAGCCGGCCCAGGGGATGATGCTCTGGGTGCCGATGCCTTTCGGCAGCACCTGGACGAACTGCGGCTGGCCCGAGCCACCCTGGCCCGGCTGCCACTGGAAGATAAGCGCCGACGCCGCACTGTCCGTGTTTGTTCCGTTGCTATCGAAGCTCACCGGCCCTGTCACCGTCTGCACCGTGGCATTGTGCAGCCAGTTGATGATCTTCTGCTGGTTCAGCGAGCCGGTGGCGGTCACCGCGGCCGCCTCGACCTGGCCCGCCCCGTAGGCCTCGGCCACGTCGGCGTTGACGCCAGCGGCGGTGCCGCCGTACTTGGCGATGTAGTCCTGCACCATCACGTGGCTGAGCGCGTTCGGGTAAGTGCCGGACCATCCGTTCGGGACCATCGCGCCCACGGCGGAGCCGGGCCCGACCGCGGTGATGAAGCTCGTGCCCTGGTCCGGGCCGGAGGAGGCGATGAAGTATTTAGGAGTGAAGTTCAGCCTGGCGAACTCAGTCATGAACGCCTGCACGGTGCCCACCGCGACGGAGCCGAGGAACACGACGTCGGGATGCGTCTTTGCCACCGCCTTGGCGGCGGCTTCCAGCCCGCGCGTGCTGATGTTGGCGTTGTAGATCTCGGAGTAGACCGTCTGTACCCCATGCTTGGCCAGGTATATCTGCGCGTTCTGGACCGGCGGGTCGGCGAATGGGTCGAGGACCATCGGGTAGGCGGCCCTGGTCGGGTGCCCGGGCTGGCCGACCAGCCACTTGGCGAATGGCTTCATCTGCTCCGCGGCCGGCACGTTGGTGGAGAACAGATCGTGGTCCTTCAGCGCGTAAACCGCTGGGGCGCTGGCCGAGCCGGCTACGAGCGCGTATCCGTACTGCTTGGTCACGGGCGCTGCCACCGCCGTGAGCAGGGACGAGAACGGCGCGAGCGTCAGGTCGACATGGTCCTTAGTGATCAGCGTCCGGTAGTTGCTGGCATCGGTCTTCGGGACACCCGCATCATTCAGGATGATCAGCTTGACCGGGCGGCCGAGCAGGCCGCCGTGGCTGTTGACGTCGCTGGCCCACAGTTCGTAGCCCCTCTTGGTGGCCTGCCCGTCGGGCGCGAACCCCCCGGCCGCCTGCGGCCCGGACAGCGGCAGCGAGATGCCGACCGTGATCGGCTGGCCGGTGGGGCCGGCCAGCAGGGCGTTGGTGTTGTTGTTGGCACTGCTCAGACCGCACGCGGCAACGGCAGCGCTCGCGGCGGTCATCGCCACCAGGCGGAAGGTCTTGGTGCTAGGCCGCCTCATCTGGATTCACTCCTTCGTGCCGGCCCGCGCTGGAACGCGCGGGGACGTGGTGGTGCGCGGAGCGCGCTGAG
>DASXKD010000312.1:0-1794 GCA_036497045.1 Streptosporangiaceae bacterium
CTGCGGGTGATCTCGAACGCCCCGTCGAGGGGGACGGCGGGCGGCGGCTGGCCCTTGAGCACCCGGGCCAGGGCGTCGACTTTGGCCTCGGGCCAGGATGACAGGTTGGCCGGTACTACAGTTCCGGTTTGTTACATGGCGACCCCTTTCTTCCGGCGGTGGTCATGTGACGCGGGCGGCTGGAGCTGGGCGTGGTAGTGGTGCCATCGGGCGCGGGCCTGGTGGCGTCGTCGCCATCGTGACCAGGCGTATGCGAGGTCGCGGGCGGCGCGGCTCATCGGCGTGGTGGCCAGGCGCAGGAGCCGGCGGGCCTCGGGCACGCTGACCTTGACCAGGCCAGGGTCATCGCCCGGCGGCTGGTCGCCGGCGGTGGCGGGCAGCTTGCCGGTGTCGCGCCAGGCCTGCGGCTGGCCGGCCGTGCCGGCGGCGGGAGGTTCCGCGGCGGGCGGGGCCGGGCGGGCGGCGGCGATAGCCAGCAGTGCCTGGGCGCACATGGACAAGACGGTGTGCCGGTGGAAGGAGGGCCAGGTCCTCACCTGGTGCTGGTCCAGGCCCGTTTGCCCCTTGCCTTGCTGGTGGCATTCTTCGATCGGCCATCTCTTCCCGGCGACCTTGATCAGCACGGGCAGGGACACCGGGCGGCCTCCCGGCGCGTGGCAGTAGAAGAAGGCCAGGTCAGATGGGTCGGTCAGGCTGCGGCGGATCAGCACCCAGTGCCGCGGGGAGGCGGTGGCGGCCCAGGCCCACGCGTAGTCGCGGTGGCCCTTGCAGCCGGGCCCGCACGAGCGGGTCTCCCACGCGGTGGCCGGGACCAGCCGGGCCACCGCGGATACGGCCGCCTTCCGCCCGGTGGGGAGCCTGACCTGGAAGTTCACCGGGACCGCGGCCACGTACCCCTTCTTCTCCTTCTCGCACGCTTCCCGCAGCTTGCCGGCGCGGCCGTAGACCTCGTCGGCGGCCACCCAGGCGAACGGCACCCCCGCGTCCGCCGCGCCGGTGATCATCGCGGTGCCCAGCGCGGGCTTGGTGGCGAACTCCACCTCGTCCGGGACGTGCGCCCGCTCGCGCCGCTTGCCGTCCTGGCACCACTGTTTCGGCAGGTACAGCCGGAAATCGAACAGCGTGTGCCCGCGGGCGGTCACGTACGCCATGAACACGACGGTCTGGCAGTTCTCCACCTGCCCGGTGATCCCGGCATGCTGCCGGCCAACGCCCACCGTGGCCTGGCCTTTCTTCAGCTCCGCGGTCTCATCCAGCACCACGATCGCCTCCGCGTCACCCAGGTGCGCCAGGATGAACCGCTGCAGCGCCTTCAGTGCCGCCGTCCAGTCCCAGGCGTGCTCGGCCAGCAGCGCCTGCATCCGCCGCGGCGTGGCATGCCCGGCCGTCTCCGCCAGCTGCCAGCACGACCTGCGGTCCCCCGGCTCGGCCAGCAGCGCCCCGACGTACGCGAACGCGGTCAGCCGCGACCTGGCCTGCGCGAACACCCCCGCAAGCAGCGCGAACAGTTCCCGTCTCAGGCCAGCCAGCCATGCCCCGTCTTCTACGATGGCCTCAGCGGCCACCTCATCGTCTTGACTAGTCACGAAGCATGATCATGGGGTGGCCGCGCGCATCGCGGGCCAGCTCAGGTCACACCGTGATCAACCTGCTCCTAGATCACAAACCCGGACTGTAGTACCGGGACGACCAACTTCGTACCGCACCCGTTCCAGACCCAGGACGTCTATCTCAGTTCACTGGACTGCAAGCCGCACGTCGACGAGCCCACGCTGACTCCCGAGCACGGATGGA
>DASXKD010000313.1:0-4504 GCA_036497045.1 Streptosporangiaceae bacterium
CTGGCCCTTGGTCAGCCCGTAGATCCGGTTGTTGAACAGCAGGATCTTGATGTTGACGTTGCGCCGCAGCGCGTGGATCAGGTGGTTGCCGCCGATCGACAGCGCGTCGCCGTCCCCGGTGATCACCCACACCGACAGGTCCGGGCGGGTGGACGCCAGCCCGGTGGCGATCGCCGGAGCGCGGCCGTGGATCGAGTGCATCCCGTAGCTGTCCACGTAGTAGGGCAGCCGGGACGAGCAGCCGATGCCGGAGATGATGACGAGGTTCTCCCGCGGCACCTCAAGCTCAGGCAGGAACGACTGGAACGCGGCCAGGATGGCGTAGTCACCACAGCCCGGGCACCAGCGCACTTCCTGGTCGGACTTGAAATCCTTGGTGGTGAGCTTCTCGTCGGCGACCGGGACCAAGGTCAGGGACTGTAGCCGGTGGGCGGTGTCCGCCGCGCCGTCGTTTGCCGCAGAGCCGTTCGCTGCCCCGTTGTTCGCCGGGCCGCCCGGCGTGTGGCTGGCTTCAGACATTGCTGATCACGTCCTCGATGACGCCGGCAAGCTCTGCGGCGCGGAACGGCAGCCCGCGGACCCTGTTGTAGGAGATGACATCGACGAGGTAGCGCCCGCGCAGCACCAGCGCGAGCTGCCCCAGGTTGATCTCGGGCACCAGGACCTTGTCGTAGGCGGCGAGCACCTCGCCGAGGTTGGCCGGGAACGGGGACAGGTGCCGCAGGTGCGCCTGGGCGATCGAGCTGCCCGCATTGCGGACCCGGCGGACCGCGGCGCCGATCGAGCCGAAGGTGGAACCCCAGCCAAGGACGAGGACCTTCGCGTCGCCGTCCGGGTCGTCGACCTCCAGCGGGCCGATGTCCGCGGCGATCCCGTCGATCTTGGCCTGGCGCAGCCGGACCATCTTGTCGTGGTTGTCCGGGTCGTAGGAGATGGTCCCGGCGCCGTCGGCCTTCTCGATCCCGCCGATCCGGTGCTCAAGGCCCGGAGTACCGGGGATCGCCCACGGCCGGGCGAGGGTCTGCGGATCGCGGCGGAACGGGTGGAACTCCGGCTTGCCGTCCTCGCCGGTCCATTCCTTCGGGCTGGAGAAGGAGAACTCGTCCCGCAGCTTGGGCAGGCCCGCGACCTCGGGGATGCGCCACGGCTCCGAGCCGTTGGCCAGGTAGCCGTCGGACAGAATGATCACCGGCGTGCGGTACTTGACCGCGATCCGGACCGCCTCGAGCGCCGTGTCGAAGCAGTCGGAGGGCGTGGCCGGGGCGATGACCGCGACCGGCGACTCACCGTTCCTGCCATACAGGGCCATCAGCAGGTCGGCCTGCTCGGTCTTGGTCGGCATGCCGGTCGAGGGCCCGGCCCGCTGGATGTCGCAGACGATCAGCGGCAGTTCCACGGAGACCGCCAGGCCGATCGTCTCCCCCTTGAGGGCCATGCCCGGGCCTGAGGTGGTGGTGACGCCGAGGGCACCGCCGAAGGCGGCGCCGAGCGCCGCGCCTACACCGCCGATCTCGTCCTCGGCCTGGAACGTGCGCACCCCGAACCGCTTGAGCTTGGACAGTTCGTGCAGGATGTCGGAGGCCGGTGTGATCGGGTAGGAGCCGAGGAACAGCGGCAGCCCGGACCGCCGCGAGGCGGCCACAAGCCCGATGGCGAGCGCGCTGTTACCGGTGATGTTCCGGTACTTGCCCGGCTTCAGCCGCGCGGGCTTGACCTCGTACTGGACCGAGAACGCCTCGGTGGTCTCGCCGTAGTTCCAGCCCGCCTGGAAGGCCGCCTTGTTGGCCTTCATGATCTCCGGCTTGCTCGCGAACTTGGATTCGAGGAACGCGATCGTGGACTCGACCGGCCGGTTGTACAGCCAGGAGAGCAGGCCGAGGGCGAACATGTTCTTGGCCCGCTCGGCGTCCTTGCGGGTGATGTCGAACTCTTCCAGGGCCTTGACGGTCATCGAGGTGACCGGGACCGCGTGCAGGTTGTAGTTCGCCAGCGAGCCGTCCTCCAGCGGGTTGGTCTCGTACCCGACCCGGCCGAGGTTGCGCTTGGTGAACTCGTCGGTGTTGGCGATGATGTCGGCGCCGCGGGGGACGTCGGTCAGGTTCGCCTTGAGCGCCGCGGGGTTCATCGCCACCAGCACATCGGGGGCATCGCCGGGGGTGAGGATGTCATGATCAGCGAAATGCACCTGGAAGCTGGACACGCCCGGAAGGGTGCCCGCCGGGGCCCGGATCTCCGCCGGGAAGTTCGGCAGCGTTGAAAGGTCGTTGCCGAACGCAGCGGTTTCCTGGGTAAACCGGTCACCCGCAAGCTGCATCCCATCGCCGGAATCGCCGGCGAACCGGATTATGACGCGGTCGAGGTGCTGGACCTGCTTGGCCACAGTTGATGGACCTCCTCCGCGCTGCGCGGGCGGGCGCCGTGGGCGGCGGCGTGGGTCCGTGAGCGCTCAACGGGCTGGTGACCTACCCGGTTTCGTGGTTTTCGCGGGCGAACCTGCTCAGGGTACCCGGGAGCAAGGGGCGGTGGCGGCCGGTACGCGAGCACTCCTCGCGGGACTGTGACGCAGATCGCATCGGCGTCCGCGAAGGGGGCACACGCAGGCACGCAATCCCCGAATAGGCGCCGCACCGGGCCCCCGTGTACCTGGCAAGTTCATGTGACACTTCCGTGTTTAATCATACTCTCCGTGTCATAGACGTATGGGAATGTTCGCGGGTTCAGGCGGGGGTGTTTTGCCGCTGGGCCGCGGGCGGGATTTGGCGCCGCCCGCGGGCAGGGTTTGGCGCCGGGCTGCGGGCAGGGTTTGGCGCCGGCTGCGGGCAGGTTTGGCGCTGTGCCGCGGGCCGCTTCCGGCGGTTCGGCATAGGCTGGCTGAATGGCTGCCGTGGACCTGCCGGCGCCGGGCCGTGGCAGCGGAACGGCGCCCGATCCGGGGGCGCCCGATGCGGCGGAGCCCGTCGTGGTGGGCGGCTTTTCGCTGCGGGTCTTCGACGCTGGCCTTGCATGCTGCGCGGTCGAGGTGTCCGCGGCCCTGCGGCGGTGCGCCGAATTGCTGCCCGAAGGCGGCCCCAGCCCGGGCGACGGCGCTGACGTAGGAGGTAGCGGAGGACCGGGCGAGGGATCGGGGCCAGGCGACGGGCCGTCGCCGGTGAACGTGCTGGTGGTCGCCGGGACGGTGACCGACAAGCTTGCCCCCCTGGTGCTGGCCGCCTACCGTGACCTCCCCGAGCCCCGGCGGGTGCTGTCCTTCGGGGCCTGCTCAAACAGCGGCGGCCCGTACTGGGACTCCTACTGCGTGACGAAGGGCGCCGACCAGATCATCCCGGTCGACGTGTACGTCCCCGGCTGCCCGCCCCGGCCGGAGGCGCTGATGCACGGTCTACGGCTGCTCCGCGGCACCCGCGGGGAGCGGCGGTGACCCCCGGCGAGGTCCTGGCCGAGGCGGCCCGTCGGCTGCCAGCGGCGCGGTGTGTGATCGAGACCGGGGTGACCGGCGCAGCCGCCGCGACTGGACTGACCGGACCGGGCGGAGCCGGGACCGGAGTGGGTGCGGCCGAGACCGGGGTGACCGGAGTGCGTGCGGCCGGGCCCGGGATGGGTGCGGCCGAGACTGAGGTGGGTGCGGCCGGGACGGTCACAATAGACGCGCCGCGCCAGGACTGGCTGGCGGCGCTTGCCTTCGCCCGCGACGTGACCGGCTGCGATTTCTTCGACTGGCTGACGGCCGTGGACGAACTGGACCAGGGCTTCGCCGTGGTGGCTCACCTGTACTCCATCGAGAGCGGGCAGCACATGCTGGTGCGCACGCTGGTCCCGCGCGAGGACCCGGCGCTGCCGACCGCCACGGGCCTGTTCCGCGGCGCGGGCTGGGCCGAGCGGGAGACACACGAGATGTTCGGCGTGGTCTTCGATGGCCATCCCGGCCTGGCGCCGTTGCTCCTGCCGGAGGGGTTCGAGGGACACCCGTTGCGCAAGGACTTCCCGCTCGCCGCGCGGGCGGCGCAGGAATGGCCCGGTGCCAGGGAACCCGGCGAGCGGGCCGCATCGGCCCGCTCCCGTCGGCGGCTGGTACCGCCCGGGGTCCCGGAAGGCTGGCCACCGCCATGACGGAGATGGAGCCGTGCGGCGCTAGCCCTCTCCCGCAAGCACAGGGTGATCCCGGGCAGGCCTGGACTCAGGGGACCCCGGGGCTGGCGGGGGCCCCGGAGTTGGCGGGCGCCCCGGAGCTGGCGAACCCAGAGCCGACAGGCCCGGAGTCGGCGGGCCCCGAGTCGGCGAGCCTGGAGTCGGCGGGCCTGGAGCTGGACGCCGGTGAGCTGCCGCCGCGCAGCCGCGGCGTCATCGGCCTGCTGGAAGAGAACTGCACCGTCTGCATGCTGTGCGCGCGGGAATGCCCGGACTGGTGCATCTACATCGAGTCGCACAAACAGACGCTCCCGGCTCCCGAAGGGGGGCGGCCCCGGGTGCGCAACGTGCTCGACCGGTTCGCCATCGACTTCTCGCT